>LIQL01000358.1 GCA_001418405.1 Streptomyces diastatochromogenes
GTCCACCACCCCCCCCCCGCCCTTCACCAGCTACGTCGACCTCGTCCTCGCCGTCCTGCTCCGCGACCCCGACCGCCCCGTCGTCACCACGGCCGACGGCCACGAGGTCACCGCCGGCGCGCTGCACGCCACCGTCCACCGCATGGCCGCCACCCTCCGCGCCCACGGCGTCGGACGCGGCCAGACCGTCTCCGTCCTCAGCCGCAACCGCCCCGAAGCGCTCGCCGCTCGCTACGCCGTCAACCTCCTGGGCGCGCGCGTGGTGCTCCTCTACGACGGCATGGCCGCCGAAACCCTGGCCTTAGTGGCCGAGAGCGCCGAGACCGCCGTCCTCCTGGTCGACCCCGACCTGCACGCCACCGCCCACGCCCTCCTGGACGGACTCACCGGCACCCGCCCCCAGGTCATGACCTTCGGCCCGACCACCGACGGCGCCACCCCGATCGGCCCGGACCTGCTGGCCGCCTGCGCCGCCCTGCCCGGCACCCCGACGGTCACCGGCGCGGCCCGCCCCGAGGACGACTGGTGCATCCGCCACACCGGCGGAACGACCGGCGTCCCCAAGGGCGTTCGGATGACCCACGGCGCGATCGCCGCACTGCTCACCCACGCCACCTGGCAGTCCGCCGGCGACCCGCCCCGCTTCCTGGCCTGCACCTCGCTGGCCCACCTGGCGGGCATCGTGGCCGACATCACCCTCGTGGCCGGCGGCAGCGTCGTCCTGCACCAGAGCTTCGACCCCACCGCCGTCCTGGCCACCGTCGCCCGCGCACGCATCACCCACCTCTGGCTGCTCCCGCCGCTCCTCTACCGCCTCCTGGACGACCCGACCCTCCCCACCACCGACCTCAGCTCCCTCACCCGCATCTCCTACGGGGGCTGCACCGCCTCCGCGCCCCGGATGCGCCAGGCGGCCGAGACGTTCGGCCCGGTCCTCTACGGCCTGTACGGCCAGTCCGAGGCGATGTCCATCACCGAGGCCGGCCCCGACGACCACGCCGACATCCGCACCGACCGCCCGATGACCGTCGGCCGCCCGATGGCCGGCGTCACCCTCGCCGTCCGCGACCCCGAGGGCCGCGACCTGCCCCAAGGGGAACCGGGCGAGGTCCACGTCCACTCCGCCGGCGTGATGCGCGGCTACTGGAAGCGCCCCGACCTCACGGCCCAGGTCCTCCAGGACGGTTGGGTGCGCACCGGCGACGTCGGCTACCTGGACGCCGAGGGCCGCCTCTACCTCGTCGACCGCGTCAAGGACGTGATCATCGTCGTCGGCGGCCACGTCCACCCCTCCGAACTCGAAGACCTCCTCCACACCCACCCCGCCGTGGCCCACGCCGCCGTCTACGG
>LIQL01000359.1 GCA_001418405.1 Streptomyces diastatochromogenes
CGACGGCACGGTCCTGGGCACCGGCCACAACGAACGCGAGGCCACCGGCGACCCCACCGCACACGCCGAGGTCCTCGCCCTGCGCGCCGCCGCCCGGACCGTCGGACAGTGGCGGCTGACCGGCTGCACGCTCCTCGTCACCCTCGAACCGTGCACGATGTGCGCCGGCNNCCGGGTCGTCTACGGCGCCCGGGACGCCAAGGCCGGCGCGGTCGGCTCCCTCTGGGACGTGGTCCGCGACCGCCGGCTCAACCACCGTCCCGAGGTCGTCACCGGTGTCCTGGAAGCGGAGTGCGCGGCCCTCCTGACCGCCTTCTTCCGCGACCGCTGACCGCCGCGCGCCCCACTGACCGCAATCCGATTTCGGCGCACGGGGCCCTTTGGGCTAAGCTCTCTCTCGGTAGCGTGTCCGAGCGGCCGAAGGAGCTCGCCTCGAAAGCGAGTGTGGCGCNNTTCAAATCCCTCCGCTACCGCAGGTGAATGAGGCGCCCGGTCCTTTGGATCGGGCGCCTCATCGCTTTCCGTCTCAGTTCCCGTCTCAGTTGGCCGGTACGAGCGCTCCAGCAAGCCCGTCGTCATCGTCACCCGGACCGCCTCCCGGCTTCCAGATGAGTCCGTCAACCTGGCGGGCAACATCGCTGCGGACAGAATCGACCATGTGCTGGTACCGCGCGGCCATGGCGGTGGTAGACCACCCCATGAGCCCCATGACGGCCCGTTCAGAGACTCCGAGGATCAGCAGGACCGTCGCCGCGGTGTGCCGGGCGTCGTGCAGCCGGCCATCCCGCACCTTCGCAGCGCTGAGCAACTCCTTCCAGTCGTCGTAGTCCGTACGGGGTGACGTGCCCCGGCCGGCCAGCGTCGCGAAGAGCCAGCCCTCTTCCGACCAGTCGTCCCCGGCCACTACGCGTTCGGCCTGCTGCTTGGTCTGGTGCGTCCGGAGCAGGTCCACAAGTTGTGCGGGCAGTCCGACTGCTCGGCGCCCCGCACGAGATTTCGTGTCGGCAGTCTCCGGATTGGTCCGCTGACGCTGCGGGCAGTACCCGGCCTTCTTGCCGCAGCTATCGCTGCACCCGTGGGCGTATCGCGGCCGGCGGCGGCTCCGACGGACCATCAGCACACCACGTTCAAGGTCCACGTCCGCCCACTTGAGTCCGAGCGCTTCGCCCTGCCGGAGTCCGAGGGCGAGTGCCACGGCCCAACGTGCAGAGTTCCGGCGGCAGTCCGCCGTACGCAGCAGCCGCTGCACCTCCTCGACGGTGTACGGCTCCACCTCCTCTTCGCTCACCCGGGGCGCCTTAGCGAGCTGGACGGGATTCCGTCCGAGATGGCCACGCCGTACCGCCTCGTTGAGCGCGGTACGGAACGTCCGATGGATCTGGTGGATGGTCCCGGCCTTACGGCCGTCGATCTTCATGCGCCCGTAGAAGTGCTCGATGTGCTCCGGCTTGAGCTTGTCGAGCCGGTGGGCGCCAAGCGCCGGAATCAAGTGCTTCCGCACGGCTACGCCGTAGCCGACCATCGTGTTCTCGTTGACGGCGAGCGGCGCGATGCTCTCGACCCAGTGCGTCAGCCACGTCTTGACCGTCCAGGGCCGACCGGCCTTGCGGATGGTCTTGGCGTCGCGTTCCCGTTCCAGTTCACGGACGGCCCTCACCACCTCGGTTCGGGTCTTGCGCTCTACATGGCGGCGGTCAGACTTGCCGTCGTCCCGTACTCCGACGGTAACGCGGCCGTGCCACCTCCCGTCCTTGCCCAGGTAGATGGAGGATTCACCGTTGGCTCGCCGGGTGCGCTTCTTGTCGTCCGCCATGGGCGGGACTCCTTCAGATTGGGGAGTGGAAACGTCGGAGCGCCGCCCCATGGAGGGGCGACGCTCCGGTGATGAGTAGGTCAGGCTGCGCGCTGCTCGGCGCGGCGACGGGCGAGGTAGGCGGCCGGGGCGTCTGCGGGGACGCGCCGGAGTCCGCCGACCATCAGGGATTCCAGCTCTCCGGAATTGATGAGCCGGTAGCAGACGGTGCGGCCAACCTGGAGGCGGCGGGCAGCTTCTTCCACCCTCAGTAACACCAGTGTCGTGTCGACGACTTCAGCGAGTTGAGCCGAATCCATTCGCGCGATGCTCCTTCGTTGCACGGCGAGAGGAAGGGCGGGGCTCCCACCCCTTCCGGGAAGTCCGCTACTTCCGCTACCTCCGCTACCTCGCAGGTCAGGGGCCTGTGCGAGGTAGCGGGAAGGGGTAGCGGTAGCGGATGGGTAGCGGCGGGGTAGCGGACCAGGAGGCCGGTTGCCGCTACCCCGTTGCTGCTGGTCAGACCGTGTTTTCCGTGTCGGGTAGCGGAGGTAGCGGACTTTCCGGGGGTGGGGGGCAGTAGCGGGCCCACGCGTCCGTCAGATCGGCGGCGTAGTAGCCCTTGAGGACGCTCCCCGCGGTCTTGATGTTGCGGGAGGCGATGGGCTCGTTGTCGGCCGTCATGTACTCCGCGAGCATCCGCGACAGGCGCCGGTTGTCGAGCGGCTTGCCGTGGAGGTCGGCCCAGGGGGCGTCGTCCAGGGCGTTGAGCCGGTCGAGGATGGCGACGGTGGGCAGGCGGTCGATGCCGACCATGACGTGGTCCCGCAGGTCGGTCAGCAGCCGGATGCCTAGGCTGCCTTTGTCGTTGGCCTTGGACGCGGTCACCAGTGCCACGCAGGCTTCCCGTGCCCGCTGGGGCCAGTTGCCGCCTGCCGCGTCGGCGATGGCGAGCAGGGGTTCCCACACGTCCGCCGGTCGGTCGGTGACGCCGTCGGGCATGTCCGGCCACGCGCCCATCACGAACCCCCGGGCGTGTTCGACCCACTCGGCGAGCCGGTCACGGAGCTTGTGCCCCTCGGCTTCGTGGATGCGGGCGCGGAAGGCTTCCACCTTCTCGTTCCTGGCCCGACGGCGCATGCGGATGATGACGGAGCGGGTCATGATCGTGTCGGGCAGGTTGCCGAGTCCGGCGACCGCGACCCCGCAGTACGAGGGGAACGCCTGGACGGTCTGGTTGCCGCCGTCGCCGATGCACCGGTAGGTGACACCGGTACGGCGGTGGCCGGCGTTGAGGAACCCGCGCAGTTCCTCGTTGTCGCCCGCTTTCGGGCCGAAGATCGTGTCGATCTCGTCGAACAGGATCGTGGGCCGTCCGCTGGGGTTGGACACCGACCGGAACAGGGCGGCGGCGGACGCGTTGACGGCCGTCATCGGTGCCGGCACCAGGGTCTCGACGACTTCCAGGGCCCGGGACTTGCCCGACCCGGGTTCCGGGGAGAGGAACGCCAGCCGCGGGGTGGAGTCGAAGCAGTCGAGCAGGTGGGCGTGCGCGTCCCACAGCGTCACGGCGACGTAGGCGGCTTCGTGGGGGAAGACGTTGAAGCGGCGGTGGAATGCCTCCACCTCGTCCAGCAGCGTGGCCCCGTCGATGGTGGCGGTCATGCGGCTTCGGTCCCTTCCTGGTGGGTGCGCAGTGGGCAGGTGTCGCGGTGGGCGGTGTGGGCTTCGATCAGGGCCAGCACGCGGCGTTGACCGACGGCGCTGCGGTCCCAGCCGCACAGGCATTTCGAGGTGGCCGTGGGCGTGGCACCGCGCGGCGCCATGATGCGCAGCCACGCGACGGGGTACCGGCCGTCTCCCGCCTGCGAGTCAGGGCTAAGGGCAGTTCGGGCGCCCTTACGGGCGGCGCCTTTCGGCTCGCCCACGACCGGTCGCGGTGCCGCCGGTTCGGCGGGGCCCGGTCGGGGTGGGGTGTGCGTGATGCTCTTCAGTGGGGGGCGGGGCGGGGTGTTCATGCCGCGTTCCGCCTGGTCTGGTTGTGGGCGATCGACCAGTTCAGAGCGCTGCGGAGGGTGGAGCGGCACTCGGCCGGGGTGAGTCCGGCCCTCTCGCCCCCCTCCTGAAGAGCCTGCTCCACCACGTGCCGGGCAAGGTCGCCCCACGCGACGAACCGCCCCAGGGCGCGCGCCGCCCGGAACAAGGTCGCCTCCCGCTCGCCCTCAACGGCGCGGGCCACGTTCGCGGCTTCGTTGGCAAGCGCTACGTCCGCGTATCGGCCGGATTGTGCCGATACGGCCACTGAGGGGGCCTGTGACGGCTTGGGGGCCGGTTCGAGGATGTGTTGCAGCCACGCGGGCAGAGAGGCTGCAACAGGGCCGCGCAGAGGCTCGTACGGTCCGGCCGTGGTCATGCTGCCTGCCGCTACAACGTAGCCGCCCCACGCTCGGGTGTCGATCAACTCCCCGATGGTGCGGGCCGTGTTGGTCAGCCGGACGCCGTCCGGGGCGGTGAAGTACAGGTGCTCTCCGCCGCTGGCGGTCCGCACCCGGTAGGTGTCGGGGACGGCGTGCCCGGCGCGCTCGCAGAGCGCCTTGAAGGTCTCCGCGCCGCTAGGCGCGTCCGAACTGCCCTTGATGCTTGTGGTCTTGGGCTTGTCGAGGTCGACGACGACCAACCGGGAGGGGCCGGTGGCGATACCGACGTTGAACGGGGCCTGCGTCCAGGCGGCGCGGATGCGGTCGGGGTCGGTGGTGGCGCGCTGCTCCCAGCCGAGGTGGCCTCTCGTGCAGGGGCCGGTGCCGGTGCAGGCGTCGGTGCCGTGCAGGGCCGGGGGGCGCTTCATGCGGGGGCGGATCGGGAAGACGTGCCAGCCGCGTTCGGCGGCTTCCAGTGCCGTGCGCAGCAGCGCGGCACGGGCGTCATGAGGCATGCTGTAGGTCTCCTGTTCTGCTACGTCGGGATACGGAGACCGAGGGCGGCGGGCTGTCCTTGTCCGGGAGCCGCCGCCCTCGGGCATAGCTAGAAGGGCGGTTCGTCGCTGTAGCCGCCGACGCCCCACGGGTCACGTCCGGGGTCGCGACGGGGCAGGCGCGGCAGCGGCATCAAGAGCCAGCGCCGGTTCTCGTTCCAGCAGGTGCAGGGCTCCCACTCGGTACCGGCGTACTCGCCGTTGTGGTCGCCGTAGTCGTGAGCGGTGCCACCGTCGCCCTGGCAGTCGGGGCAGTCGGGGCGGGGCGTGTCGGTCAGGGCCAGCGCCCGCCGGGTCCAGCCGACGACCTTGAAACGGAGTCGGAGCATGGGTGATTGGTCTCCTGTCAGCCGTTGAAGTGGTTGCGCTTGAAGACGGCCTTGCGGATGTGGAACGTGGTCCCGCTCTCGGCGTCGTTGGGCTTGAAGATCTGGACCGCGACGAACCCGCCGAAGCAGATGGCGGCGAGCGTGATGAGCTGAGTGATCAGCGCGGTCAGCGCCGCGATGAACGTGGTCAGCAGGAACAGCCCGCCGCACACCGCGCCGAACCCGATGCCCCCGAGAGCGATGTTCACCGCCGCGCGGGAGACCGGCGGCTTGGCCACGGCCTGTTCGGGCTTGGTGGGTTCGAGGGCGTAGCCGGTGACGACGCGACCGTCGGGCAGCGCGATGCTCGCCACCGCCGGGAAGGCGTCCGGCTGGATGGGGACGAGCGGTGCCGGCGTCATGGCGACGGGGGTGATGGGGGTGGGCTGGTGGACTTCCACGGCCCACTCGGCAGGCGGGCGGCGGGCGTGCTCGGGGTACATGCGGAATCCCTTCCGGCGCAGGGCCAGGGAGGCAGCGGCACCCCCTTTGGGGCGCCGCGTGAGGGGTGTTTCAGGGGTCTGACCTGCGTTCCTCCCTGACTCCCTGAACGATCATTTGTGCAGGTCAGGTCCAGGGAGGTGGGTCAGGGAGGCGGTCAGGGAGTTCTCCCTGCCTCCCTGACCCGTCGGCGGTGCGCTCCCTGTCATCCAGCGGTGGAAGCGGAACCGCCTCCGTCGCGGTTGGCGAGGGCGCGGGCGATGCGGTCGCGGGCGACGACCATGACGCCGTCGGACTTGTACGGCTCCGCGTCGGCGGCGTCCAGGACGCGCTTGAGGTCGATGAACGACCAGCCGCCGTAGGCGTTCGCGTTCCGCGCGGCGAGCCGTGCCAGCACATCCTTGGTCCGCACGCGGGGCGCGTCGCCGACAACGGCGGCGATGTCGGCGAGCGGATCGTGTTCATCGTCCCGCGCGATGGCGTGCAGGGTGGTGACGCCATCGCGCAGGGCCTTGGCCCGGTTGGTGATGTTCTCGGCGCCGTCGTCGTCGATGTAGTGCGTGCGCACCGTGATGGACGACTGTCCGGCCGGGATGGTGATGCCATCGGAGGCGACGACCAGGGTTCCCCGGTCCAGCCCCGGACGCAGCAGGTTCGGTGCCGCGCCCCCGTCAACGGCCTTGTCCCCCAAGGCCATGCGGGCTTGCGACTCGGTGCCCAGGGCGAGGGAGGCGCGGGTGTGGGCGCCCTCACGGACCAGCTTGGGCAGGTTCTCGTTGGTCGGGTCCTGGGTGCCCTGCCACATCAGGACGTTCACGGCCCGTCCCTGGTTGTGGATCTTCCGGACAGCCATGAAGTACCGGGAGTTGGCCTTCGACCCTCCGTACGGGCGCTTGTCTTCGTCCTTGGCCGGGCACATGAATGCCACCTGCGCTTCGTCGACCAGCACGATCAGCGGCGGGAACACGGTGCCGGGCGGGGCCTGGATGCGGCGGTTCATCTCGTCGACCGCGCCCTCGACCATCTCGGTCACCTGGATCACGTGCTCATCGGTCGGGCCCTGGATCAGGGTGGTGGCGAGCCCGTCGAACATGTTCCAGTCGCCCACGCCCTTGAGGTCACCCATGAGGAACTGCACGGACCGGTCCAGCGCCAGCCACAGGGCGAGGGAGCGTAGGGCGACGGTCTTGCCCTGGTTGGACAGGCCCGTGATGAGCAGGTGGCGCTGATACAGGCTCAGCGCTGCGGCGTCCCCGCGCAGATCCTGCCCCCAGGGGGCGCGGCCCTTGGTGTAGTCGGCGGTCATCGACTCGTCGGTGACCAGCGGAGACGGGCCGATCGGCTCGTCCAGCGCACCGGAGTCGGCGACCCAGAGCCGGACCGTGCGGGCCGCCTGCGGGATGGTGATGAACACCTCGTGCTCGTGCCGACTCAGATTCTCCGCGAGCTTGCGGCGGCGCTGCTGCACCTCGTTCGTCGACACCCCAGAGGGCAGCGTGACGTCGACTTCGACGCCGCACCCGGCGATGGTGATCGGGCCGAGCATCGAGGCGCCGGAGTCGCCCATCTCCTTGATGGCGTTGCGCAGCGCGGGCACCCCGAGGTCCCGCAGGGCCTTGACCACGATCGATGGGGTGATCGGCTCACCTTCGCTGGAGCGGACGTTGGCGGGAAGCGCCCACGCGGGGGCGGCCTGCTGGTGCTGGCCCACCGCCCACAGCCCGAGCAGGGCGAACAGCGGCCCGAGGGTGATCGCGTAGGGCCACACCACCTGAACGATGGTGATCATCAGGGCAATGAAGTCGATCACAGCCTTAATGGGGGTGATGACGTCGGTGACGTCCTTGTTGGCGATCGCGAGGACGATCCCGAGGGCGACCAGGCCACCGACGCCCATGCAGGTGCCGACCAGGACGCTCTTGGCGGCGTCGACCGGGGAGTGAAGAAGGTCCATACGGCGCCGGTGGCGAGCATCGCGGAAGCGCTGCCCGCGCTCCTCCCACTCGGCCGCCGCCTCGATGTTCCCCGCGGCTTCCGCCGTGCGCATGTAGCGCTCGTAGCGGGCGGCGGTACGGCCGTCCCACGCCCGGCGCGCCACGATCCGCGTGCCACCGGCGA
Organism: Streptomyces diastatochromogenes; assembly: GCA_001418405.1. Taxonomy (GTDB): domain Bacteria; phylum Actinomycetota; class Actinomycetes; order Streptomycetales; family Streptomycetaceae; genus Streptomyces; species Streptomyces albulus_C. The sequence continues at coordinate 7,691 of LIQL01000359.1, forward strand.
CGTACAAGGAGTGCCGGGCCACCCCACGGGCGGCCGTGCGCGTCTTCTCGTGCGTGACGGCGGTCTTGAGGGCACGGCCGGAGCGGACCCACAGCGGGACCGGGGGCGCGGCGGGCTGGTCGAGGACCACGGTCAGCGTGGTCACGGGGGCCGGTTCGCGGTCGGGGTCGGGGGTGGGGTCTTTGTGCAGGCGAACGACGTTGCTGCTCACGACAGGATCTCCTGAACTGCCCTGATCAGGGCGGGAGGTGTGCGGGAGCGGCGCGGGGCTCAACCCATCACGTGGGGAGCCCCGCGCCGCAGGAAGGCAGCGCGGGGGCTAGCGCTGGCCGCTGACCTTGCGCAGTTCGTGCGTGTGGCACAGCAAGGGACCGATCAGCAGGCCAGCGCCGTGCACGGTCCAGCGGCCGTCGGTGAGCGGACCCGGCGGGACTTCATCGATGACCCGGCCGCGTCGGCCCACGGCGCGGGGGTCGTCCTCACAGGCGACGATGTGCACGATGTCTCCGGCCTGGAACATGCTCACCACCACCCCGAGGACTTCTTCGCCGCGCGGTCAGCGGCGGCCTCGTTGACCACGCGCTGCCGCTCGGTGTTCAAGGCGGCGAGTTCGCTGACGAGCCGGGTCTCGGCACTCGTCCAAGCGGTGTCCAGCTTGCGTTCAGCGCGGCCGGAGCCGTTGCCCCGGTGCGTGCTGTAGGAACCGGAGGCAAGCGCGCCCAGCACGGCACGGCGCTCACGCCCCTCCAGCGGCCACAACTCACGGTTGCGGACGGCTTCGAGCTTGCGGGTGATCTGCTGTATCGCCTTGTCCAGGCGACGGGTGTCGGGCTTGCCCATCAGGCACTCCTCACAGCGCGGGAGGGATCAGGGAAGGAGCAGGGCACGCAGGCGCCCAGCGAGGGAGGGATCACGTAGACCGCTTCAGCGCGGCACTGCGGGCAGATGCGGCGGGCGCGATTGGCCTTGGCCAGCGCCGCCCACCGGGCGGGCGTCATCGGGCGGACCGGCTTGGCCAAGTCGACCCGGTAGAGGTAGGCGACCAGCGGGGGCCGGCGGCGTCGCGGCCGTTCGAGCTGCGCCACCACCGGCTGCCCACCGGGCCGCAGGCCACGGGCGCGCAGTTGGCGGCGCGTGGCGTAGCCGTCCGGAGCAAGGCGCCACCGGAACACCGGCAGCGCGCCCATCAGGCGGCCACGCGCTTCCACGCGGCACGCAAGCGAACCTCGGAAGCGGAGTGCCCGGCCGCCCGGAACCGCGCGGACATCTCGCGATAGGACAGGGGCGGGGTCCGGCTGGTGCGAATCTCCTCCACCAGCACGTCGAGCGCGTCATCCGAGTCGGTGGCGACTGCCTCCAGGGCGGGCACCCGCACCGGCTCGCTAGGGCCCCACACGGGAAGCTCCCAACGCGGTGTGACGCCCGGCGTGACGGGGGTCGTCACGCTGGTCAGCGCCTTGCCGGTCTCCTCGCCCGCCCGCGCCGTCTCCAGCGTCGACCACGCCTTGGAAAGCGTCACGGCGGTCGCGGCCTGGACGCGTGCGACGCGTGCCCCGGCACCCGTCACGGCCGTCAACCGAGTCTCCTCCGTAGCCGCATCGGCCCGGAGTCGAGCCCGTGCCACGGCCGCTTCGTCCCGGGCCTCCTGCTGGATCCCCCGGATCGACTCCAGCGCCCTCGGAGTCAGGGCCGTGCGCTCCCACAGCCCATGGACGAGCCACAGGGCCTTGGCAGCAAGGGGGAGCCAGGAGACCGCCAGCCACGCAGCGGACGACGAGCTGGTGAGCGCGTGGGCGACCAGGACGCCAGTCGCCACCGCGCCGAACGCCCAGCCGACGACCGTGACGGGCGTGGAGTGGTCGCCCTGCGCGGCAAGCCGCCGCTCGTAGGCGAGGGTGGCCAGCCAGCCGCCGTCGATGCCGAGACCGACGACCAGCGCGACCATCCACGGCACGGCCGTGCCCAGCCACATCACGACCACGGCCAAGGTGAGCACCATCGACACCGCCGTCATCGCCACGGCGGGCAGGACCGTCTTGGCGTTCACGCGGCTGCCCCCGTTCCCGCTCGCTGGTCGCGGGCGGCCCGGATGAACGGCACCGTTCGGGTCAGCGCGTCGGCGTACAGGGCGTCCCACCCGGCGACCTCGTCACCGGCGTCCGCCGACTCCCGCAGGTCCCGCAGCACCTCGCGGGCCACGTCCCGGCGAGCGCGCCTCTCCTCGTCCGTCTCCTGCTCCAGCGGGCCACGGAACAGGTCGACGTCGATGCCGAGGGCCAGTTCCACGAACTCGTTCTCGTCTGCGGCTTCTTGACCGGCGACGAAAGTGCGCATGCGCATGATGGATCTCTCCTTGTCAGCTACGTCGGGATGGCGCGGGGCGGTCGGCTGTCCTTGTCCGGGAGTGCGACCGCCCCGCGAAGAATCAGAGGTCAGACGGTGGCGATGACCAGCGCGGCGACCAGCAGCCACAGGTGGTGGAAGGACTGGTCTGTTAACTGCACCAACTGGGGCTCCCGTTCGGCTCGGGGGCCTTGAGTTCTGATCATGTGAGCGTGCATGAGACTCCTTCGCTTCATCGAGATCTGATTGACGGGCGGGTACGGCTGCCCCGGGTCGGGGCTGTGGTCGCGGGTACGACGCTGTCGCTGCCGTGGCTGGTGGTGGATGCCGCTGGCCGTGAGATCGAGCCGGTCAGCGTCTACCTGCGGGACCGGATGCTCGGCGACGCCAGTACGGCGACCTGCCGGAGCTATGGCTATGACCTGCTGCGCTGGCACCGGGTGCTCTGGGCCCTGGACGTGGGATGGGAACAGGTCACCGAGGCGGAGACCGCCGCACTGGTCGGCTGGCTGCGGCATGCCCGCAACCCCCAGCGTCAACGGCGGCGCCCCGGCAGCCACCCGGCCGGGTCCGTGAACCCGAAGACGGGCAAGCCCACCCTGCGGGCCGGATACGCGCCGTCGACGATCGCCCACAACCTGACCGTGGTCCACGGCTTCTACGCCTTCCACCAGCCCTTTGGCCGCGGGCCGGTGCTTAACCCGGTCCCGGAGAGCGCGGCCCGCCGGGCCGCGCTGGCGCACCGGTCGCCGCTGGAGGTCCGCCAGCAGCACCGGCGGGCCCGACTGCGGCCGAAGGTGGCCGTCCGGCATCCGAGGTCCATCCCCGATGACCAATGGGACGAGCTGTTCGCGCAGATGAAGTGCGTCCGGGACAAGGCCCTGTTGTCGAACTACCTGGCCTCCGCCTCCCGGGCGTCCGAGCTGCTGGGGGTCGGTCTCGGAGACATCGAGTGGACGAAGGGCCAGCTCTGGGTGATCTCCAAGGGCACCCGGGCCCGACAGCCGGTCCCGACCTCCCCGGAAGGACTGGCCTACCTGGCCGCCTACCTGGAGGAGGACGGGCTGCCGCCCGAGGGGATGCCCGTCTGGCGAACCCGCCGCGGCGAGTCCCGCCCGCTGACCTACTGGGCAGCACGCCGCATCTTCCAGCGGGCTTGCGAGGTCCTCGGGGCGAACTGGACCCTGCACGACCTGCGCCACACCGCCGCGAAGCGGATGGCCCGCGACCCGGAGCTGAAGCTGCACGAAGTACAGACGATCTTGCGTCACGCGCATATCAGCACCACCGAGCTCTACACGGCCGTCAGCCTGGACGACCTGCTGGACAAGCTCGGGGCCTACTACGCCCGGCCGGTTCAGCCGGTGTCGTGGCCGACCCAGTACACCGCGGACGACATTGAGGCGGTGTTCGGTGCCGGGCAGTAAGGTTGGTAACAGCATGCGGCTGAAGGGCCCGACGACGAACCGGGTCCGCCGCCACGATGCCGAGGGCCCTGTCCTGGACGGCATCTACGCGCCGACCGCGATCCTTCCGGCTCCACCTCCGCCACCGTCCCGGCCGCCGCGCTCGCTGGGCGACTTCAGCACGGCGCTGGCGGAGGACATCGTCAACTTCACGGCGGATCACTTCTCCCAGTCCGAGACCATCAAGTGGAAGCAACGCAGCCACATGCGGGCCTTCCTCGGTCACCTCGCCGCCTTCCCCGGAGACACGTGGCAAGAGCGGTGGGAAGCCTCCGGCCACGACGAAGGACGGCCCGTCGGCGACGCCGCCGGGGACAACCGGCCCCTGCGCATGAAGCTGAACTGCGCGACCGGCCAGGCGTTCGCCCTGCGGCTGGTGCGTCCCACCCTCCTGGGCTTCCGCTGCAACCGCTTCTTCCACTACTCGCCCTGGTTCCGCAGCGTCGCCCAGGACCCCTTGCTGGAGGAGTTCTGCCGACGGGCCGACCAACTGCCCATGAGCCAGGCCCGCCGGACCCGGGCCAAGTTCGACGTCTGCTGCGCGTTGACCGTCTTCGGTATCGACCTGAAAGACCTGACCCCCGAGGCCCTGCTCCACTACGCCGTCGAGTCCCGCAAGCACGAGCTGGCCGGGGAGAAGAGCAGCTTCGCCGGCACTCTGGCCTGGCCGATCCTGCACGAGATGGGCCACTTCCCCGCGTCCGCGCCCCGTAGTCTGCGCGGCGCCGTCACCCGCGGGCAGGTCCCCGTCGAGGAAGCCGTCGACCGCCACCAGCTCCACAATCGTGAGATGCGTGACCTGCTGGTCGAGTACATCCGCCGCCGCTCGGCGGGCCTGGACTACTCCACCCTGCGGCAGCTGACGAACCTCCTGGTCAGGACCTTCTGGAAGCAGATCGAGAAGATCAACCCCGGCCAGAAGGACCTGAAGCTGTCGGAGAAGACGTTCACGCAGTGGAAGGAATGGCTGATGGTCCTGCCCGACGGCAAGCCACGGCTTGACGTCGACGGGCCGATGATGGCCGTCCGCGCGCTCTACCTCGACCTGCAAAGCTGGGCCGCCGCCGAGCCGGAACGCTGGTCGAAATGGGTCGCCCCCTGCCCGATCCGTGACGCCGACCTGCGATGGTTCCAGGTCCGCCGGCGACGGCTGCAAGAACGCATGGCCAACCGCACCCGCGACCGCCAGCCCCTCCTGCCGATCCTCTCCCAGCACGTCAACGACCGATGGCACCGCCTACGGACCCTGCTGGACGCCGCCCTCACGGTCGAGAATGGCGAGGAGTTCACCGCCGAGGGCGTCACCTGGCTGCGGGTCTCCACCAAGGACCAGCGGCACAACCGCCCACCGGTCCGCGCGGTCAACCGCGCCACCGGCGAACTGATCCACGTCTCCAAGGACGAGGGCATCGCCTTCTGGCAGTGGGCCATCGTCGAGACCCTGCGGCTGGCGGGCCTGCGGGCCGAGGAACTGACCGAGCTGACGCATCTCAGCGTCCGGCAGTACCAGCGGCCCAACGGCGAAGTCGTGGCCCTGCTCGTCGTCACCCCGTCCAAGAGCGACCGTGAACGGATCATCCCCCTGTCCGCCGAGCTCTTCCACGTCGTCGCCCAGGTCATCCGCCGTCACCGCAACGAGCACGGCACCGTCCCGGTCTGCGTCCGCTACGACTCCCATGAGAGGACCTGGAGCGAACCGCTGCCCTACCTGTTCCAGAACTTCCACGGCGGCACCCAGCGCGGCATGTCCAGCACGACCGTCTGGCGCCTGATCGGCAGGGCCTGCGACGACCTCGCCCTGACCCACCCGCAGTTCAAGGACATCAGATTCGCGCCCCACGACTTCCGCAGGCTCTTCGCCACCGAACTGGTCAACAACGGCCTGCCGATCCACATCGGCGCGGCCCTGCTCGGACACCTCGACATCCGAACCACCCGCGGCTACGTCGCGGTCTTCGACGAGGACGTGATCAGCAACTACCACCAGTTCCTCGCCCGGCGCCGGGCCGAACGGCCGAAGGAGGAATACCGAGACCCCACCCCGGAGGAGTGGACCGACTTCCAGGAGCACTTCGACAAGCGCCGCATCGAACTCGGATCCTGCGGCCGGCCATACGGAACCCCCTGCGCGCACGAGCACGCCTGCATCCGCTGCCCGATGCTCAGCGTCAACCCCAAGATGCTGCCCCGACTCGACGAGATCGAGGAGGACCTCCTGGCCCGCCGCAAGCGGGCCGTCACCGAGGGCTGGCAAGGTGAGATCGAAGGGGTTGACCTGACGCTCAACTTCCTCCGCAGCAAGCGCGAGCAGACCAGACGCTTCCAGCGAGTCGGAACCGTCGACCTTGGGATTCCTGGCTTCGTCCACGACTCGTGACAGCGATTGTTCACGGGTTTGGGAGGCGCCAGCTGAGGTTCAACCGGGGCTTGAGGGTTATCCGCTCATCGGCCCTGGTCTGGCGACCAGAGGCGAGTAGAAGTCTCCGGGGTTCGTTCAACGAAACACTTGAAGTCATGAATGCCCGAGACATCGAGCCGCCCAGGGCGGAGCCTGCCTTCGAGACCTGCGACAAGCCTGGAGGATCCGCCTCGGCGCGGCGGCGGTGGTGGACGCTGCTGGCGGTGAGCGCGGCCCAGCTCCTCGTGGTCCTGGACGGGACGATCGTGAACATCTCGTTGCCCTCCGCGCAGAGTGCGCTCGGGATGTCCGACGCGAGCCGGCAATGGGCGATCACCGCGTATGCCCTGGCCTTCGGCGGACTGCTGCTGATCGGCGGCAGAGTCAGCGGCGCACTCGGCCATCGGCGCACGTTCCTCATCGGCCTGGTCGGCTTCGCCGCCTCGTCCGCGCTGGGCGGGGCTGCCGTGAACCCCGAGATGCTCTTCGGGGCCCGAGCCCTGCAAGGTGTCTTCGCCGCCGCTCTTGCTCCCGCCGGGTTGTCATTGCTGAGTACGACATTCACCGAGCCGCGCGAACGCGGTCGGGCCTTTGGTGTGTTCGCCTCAGTCGGTGCCGCCGGATCGGCCCTCGGCCTGGTCGCAGGGGGACTCCTGACCGAGTACGCCAGCTGGCGGTGGTGCCTGTTCATCAACGTCCCCCTCGCCCTGATCGCCGTGCTCGGCACGACACTCGTGCCATCAGACCGCCCAACCCGAGGCGACGGAAGGCTCGACGTCGCGGGCGCACTGCTCAGCGCCACGGGCTTCGCCGCTGTCGTTTACGCCTTCAACCAGGCCGAACCGCTCGGGTGGGGTTCGCTGAAGGTGCTGACACTGCTGGCCGGCGGTGTCCTGCTGCTGACCGCGTTCGCCGCCGTCGAGGTGCGCGCGCCCCGCCCGCTGCTGCCGATGCGCTTACTCATGCACCGTCTCCGCGCCGGTGCACTCATCGCGATCACCCTGATGTTCGTCGCTATGTTCGGCTTCTACCTGTTCATGAGCTACTACACGCAGACCATCCTCGGCTACTCACCGGTCCAGGCGGGCCTGGCGCTGATCATCAACGCCCTGGCCGCCCTCGTTGGCTCCACACTCGTCGCCGGCAAACTGCACGGACGCGTCGCGCCCGCGATGCTGATCCTGCCGGGCCTGATCTCCGCGGCCGCCGGGATGCTCATCTTGACCCGCTTGACACCGCAGAGCACGCACGTCCTGCCAGTGCACCTGACGCCCGCCCTGGTACTCACCGGACTCGGCCTCGGCTGCATCATGCCCCCGACCGCCAGCCTGGCCACCGCGGACATGCACCAACACGAAATCGGAGCCGCATCGGCCGCCTACAACGCCTCCCAACAACTCGGAGCCGCACTCGGCACCGCACTGCTCAACACCATCGCAGCCAGCGCCACAGCGTCATACCTGGCATCGGCACGTTACGCCACGCCGAGCGCGGCATCCGTCCACGGCTACACCACCGCCCTGACAGTCGCCTTCGGCATCCTCCTCGCCGCCGCGTGCATCACCGCACCGCTGACCATGCCCCGCACCGCACGACAAAACAGGACACAGGAGAATCAGCACCGGCCGGGCACTCGAAGGCCGCAGTGACTCCCGAACTCATCGACATTGATCATGAATGAGGCTGGAGAACTGACTCCCGAAGTCGTCGACAATCGACTACCGTTCTCGTGATCACAGCCAGGCTTCCTCATCCTCGGCCCCCCGCTCACACCACAGTGATCAGCACCGCGGATGCCAGCAGAGCGGTGTGATGCAGGGCCTGATCCGTCAAATACATGCCGTTCATCCCGGCCGCCCTCAGCGCCGCGAAGTCCGGCGAGCCGGTGTGCTGCAACAGCCAGCGCACCGGCCAGCGGCGATCGAAGAACGCGTGTGTCATCGCCGAGACAACGAGCCCGGCGGCCAGGCCGGTCCAGGACAGCTGAAGCGGGAGGACAGCCCAGACCAGGGACAGCATCACGGCCATCACCAGGTGATACTGGGCGACGTGTCCCAGACACGCGCCCCAGCCCTGCCGCGGGCTCACTCCGTCGGCGACGTCAGCCGCCGTCGGCGCTCCCTTGTTCGCGGCCTGGTGATCGCTCTGCCCGAACACGTGATCCGCGAGGTTGTGGCCGACGGAGAGCACAGCCCATACCGTCCCAAACGTCGCCAGCGTTGCGATCTGCTCGATGCTCGTCACCGGGCACACCCAGCAACCACGTTGGTGCAGAGAAGGTCAAGCGCGTACGCGCCGGTGCCGATGTGCGGGTTGTCGTCGTGGCCGGCACGCGGGGCGCCGAGCCGGTAGAACTCGGCCTTGCCTGTCACCTTGGCCAGCCACGCGAGCGTGGAGCGCCGGTCGGCCCACCAGTGCGTGACGGCATCGACGCCGAGCCCGGCAACGACGCCGAGCACCGACAGGTGCAGCCCCAGCAGCGCGGCGGCCGGGATGAGTACGACGAGCTTGGTGAGCGTCAGGGTGGCGACGTGGCGGGCCCCGGCCAGCCGGCCGACCCAGCCGGGGCGACCCTTGTCGGCGGACTGGCACGAGGTCTGCACCCAGTGGTCACCCACGCTGTGGGCGACGTACAGGGCAATGAAGACGGCGGCGAACGTGGCAGCGTGCACGGTGGCGGGCTCCTGTCCGAAGAGAAAGGGGTGGGCGGCGCGGGGCAGGTGCTAGCTGATCTGGACGTAGCCGCTGGTGACCCGGCGGCGGACGTCCAGGTGCGAGGCGCCCGTGATGCGAGCGCAGCCCGAGGTGGCGTTGACCGTCAGGCGGCCGCTGGCCTGCGCGGTCGCAGCCATCCGGACGTTGCCGGACGTGAGGTTCAGCCGGGCGGCGTGGCCGCTGTACGCGCCGATGCCGAGATTGCCGGAGGTCAGGTTGGCGTCCAGCGGACCGGTGACCTCGTTGACGATGACGCTGCCGCTGGTGGCCGTGACGTCCAGGTCGCCGACGCGGTCAGCGACCAGGGAGCCGGAGGTACCGTCGTACTCAAGCCGGGCGAGCATGCCCGTGATGACGGTGTCAGCGGTGTGCGTGCTGATCAGTGCCACCGACTTGGCAGGCAGGTGGACTTCGGCGGTGATCGGGGTGACCGCGTCGCCGGCCGGGCCGGTGGCGGTGACCTCGCGGCCGTTGATGAAGACCTTGCCGCCGCCGTTGCCGGAGACGTAGACGTTGCCGCCGACGATCTGCACGCCGCTGCCGCCGGAGAACGTCATGGTGCTGCCGCCCATGCGGATGGTGGTGCTGCCGCTCACGCCGCCGGCCGCGTCCGGGACGCGAACCCTGAGGTTCTGCCCGTTCAGGCTCACTGCGGTGTCCCGGATCGCATCGGCCGACGGACCCGAGGTGGCGTTGGTCTTCAGCACCACTCGCGCCTGCATCAGCGTCGGATCGACGGCGACGCGGATGCTGCCCGCGTTCATCGCCAGGTCCAGGGCGATCGGGCCGATGGCGTCCACAGGGATCGTGCGCTCGGTCATGGAAGAACTCCTGACTGCGTCGGGATAGAGAGACCAGGCACGGCGGGCTGTCCTTGTCCGGGAGTGCCGCCGCACTGGGAATGAGGGCCGACACCGCAAGAAGCGGTCGGCCGATCACCCCGGCAGGGAGTCGAACCCTGCCTACGACCATCGGGGCGGTAATGCGGTGTCTCCTTCGGGAGCGAGCTCCCGTTTCAGGCATATGGAGACGTGACCTTTCGGTCTAAGCCCTCCCGGATGAAAAGGGCCCGGGGTCCCTCGCCCCCGCCGAAGCGGGGCCTCATGACCCCGCCGAAGCGGGGCCCTCTAAGTCGTGCATTTGTGCAGGTCAAGCAGCCGGAACGACATTCCCTCGCGTTGCCTAGGGGGGGTTGCCGTCTTGCTTGATAGAGACCATAGGCACCCCGAGGGGTTCGCGCAACCCCCACTCGCGATAGAGTTGCTAGACCCCCTAAGCGAGGATTGGAGAGCTGTGCACGACGACATGAAGCGCGTCTCTGAGATCGCGACCCCGGTCGAGCGAGCCAAAGCGGCGATCGCCCTCATGGCGACCTATCAGGGCTGGGTCCTGGAGCTGTCTCGCGTCCGCCGAGAAGCCATCGAGGAAGCGCAAGCGTCCGGCATGACCCAGTCCGAGATCGCGGCACAGCTCGGCGTGAGTCGCGGCCGGGTAGGACAGCTTGCGTCGGCCGGCCCGCCCCCGGAGCGGGCGTTCTTCGGCACGGACCTTGTGACCGTGTCGCTCGGCGGCAAGTACGAGGGCGGTAAGACCCCTGAGCAGAACCCGAGCGAGGTTGTGACCAGGGAAGATTTCAAGAACTTCGAGCACCTGCGGAAGCTGCTGAGCGGGATGAAGCTGGACGCGGAGTACGAGGTGATCCCGCCGTCCGGCATCGTCGATCTCAACCGCGAGAACCACGTGGTCGTCTGCGGGCCCCGACTGTCCCCCGTCGTGGCCATGGTGCTCGCCGGTGACAACAACTTGGCGTTCGAGAAGGACCACGCCTGGCACTTGGTGGACAAGAACGACGGGAACGTCTACCGCTCGCCGATGGATGAAGACGGCTCAGCAAGCGACTTCGGCTACCTGGGCAGGCTCCCTCGGCTGGATGGCCGCGGCACGTTCCTCTACATCGCGGGAATCCACTCCGTTGGCGCCAATGGGGTCGTTCACTACCTCGAAAACAACCTCGCGGAGCTGTACCGAGAGGTTCGCACCCGTCGGTTCTCGACACTCATTTCCTGCCGCTACGACCCGAAGACGCTGGACGTGCTGGAGAGCCGTCGCGTCACCCCGCTCTACCGACACGAGGGCTGATCATGCGCGTCGCCATCGACACACGTCCCGGGGGAACCAACCCGAACGAGGATTGGGTGGCCGCCACACCGACGCTTGCCGTGGTGCTGGACGGACTCAGCACCGCAGGACTGACCACGGGGTGCCAGCACGGCGTCCCGTGGTACGTCGCCCACCTCGGCGGCCACATCGTCGCCGCTCTCGCGGACACGGACCGCCCCCTGCCTGATGGGCTCGCTGATGCTCTCGAACGCACCGCGGCGCTGCACCCCGAGTGCGACCTCAGCAACCCAGGGACGCCGTCGGCCACGGTCGCGATTCTGCGGCAGCGGGAGGACGTCCTCGATCACCTCGTTCTCGCGGATTCACCGATCGTTTTCGATGGACCGCAGGGCTGCTCGGCGATTACTGACCTTCGAGTGGACGAGATCCTTCCTGAGCTGAAGGCCGAGGTTGAGAGGTACGAGACTCACACCCAAGAACACAGAGAAGCCCTGCAACGCCTCGTCGTTGCGCAACGGCAAGTGCGCAACACTCCGGAGGGGTACTGGGTGGCTATGGCCGGCCCGGAAGCAGCGGAACACGGCGTGGTCGGCTCCACACCGCTCGATCAAGTGCACGCGGCCGCAGTCCTTTCCGATGGCACGTCAAGGCTCGTGTTGGAGTACGAGATGGCGACCTGGTCTGAGGTCTTCGCAACGCTCAGGGCGGGAGGGCCGGGCGAGCTACTCGACACCGTGCGGCGCGTTGAGGCCACGGACCCCACAGGCCGGCGATGGCCGCGCTACAAGTCCGGCGACGATGCCACGGTGGCTTTCTGTCAGTGGTGAGCGGGCTGGCCGCAACGGCGCGGCCGCGCGCTCAGGAATGGCGAACGCGCCCGGTCAGCGATGGCCGGGCGCGTCTCAGTTTCCGTCTCATTCACCGCCGTCCGGCGCCGTTCACGACGGTTCACGCCACGGACGGGGGTACTGGGATGAACAAGCCTGAACGATCGCGGATTGGCCCCTGACCGGCACGAACAAACCTCGAAAGCGAGTGTGGCGCAAGTCACCGAGGGTTCAAATCCCTCCGCTACCGCCAGTAACACCCCCCTGAACTGTGGAAACGCAGATCAGGGGGGTGTTGTGCGTGAGGGCCGCGTGGTGATCGGTGCTGGGGCGTTGAGGCGTCCTCGCGGCAGCCGTCCCGCCCCTCATCTTCTTCGACGGTCAACGGAGTTGCCGCTCGCGGCGGGAATCTCCGCCGGCGGAACCGAGTTGCCCGCTGTGACAGCGAGGACGACGGGGGCCGCGGTCCCCGCGGGGAGGGGACGGGGTCCGATGAGCCTTCGTCAGTTCGAGTACGCCCTGGCCGTTGCCGAGGAGGGTTCGGTGACCGCGGCGGCGGAGCGGCTGCGCGTCGCCCAGCCCTCGGTGTCCCAGCAGATCCGCGGCCTGGAGCGGGAGCTCGGTGTGGAGCTGTTCGCGCGGACGCCGACGGGGCTGGTGCCGACCGTGGTCGGCCGCGCGTTCCTGCGGGACGCGGAGGCCGCGGTGCACGCGGCGCGGCGGGCGCGGGCGACGGCGCGGGCCGGTGCCGAGGAGCTGGTGGGCGAGCTGGTGGTCACCGTGCAGATGGGCTTCGGCACGCGGCAGCTGCCGGGGGCGCTGGGCGCGCTGCGTCGCCGCTTCCCGCGGGTGGAGGTCACCGTCTTCGAGGAGCCGAGCTCCGCCGAGATGGATCGGCTGTGCCGTCGGGGCGCGCTGGACCTCGCCCTGATGGCGAAGTGCGAGCGGACTCCCGCCAACGCCCACCACCTCGGCGACGAGGAGTTCGTGGTGGTGCTGGGCGCCGGGCACCCGCAGCTCGCCGCGGAGCGGGTCGAGCTGCGGGAGCTGGCGGGCGAGCCGTGGGTGCGGTTCGACCGTGACAGCGCCCTCGACGGCGTGCTGCTGCAGGTGCTGCGGGACAACGGGCTGACCCCGACCACGGTCGCCCGCGTGTCCCAGACGGCGACGGCCGTGCGCTGGGCCGCCCACGGGCTGGGGGCGACGCTCGTCCCGGCCTCCGCGGTGCCCCGCGGGCACGAGCACCTCGTGCGTCCGGTGTTCCCGGCGGTGTCCCAGCCCGTGATCGCCGTGGTCCGGCCCGTCGCGGGCCCGGCGGAGACCGCCCTGCTCGAACTCCTGCGTCAGGAGACCTGGTCCGAGCCCGTGGCACAACGGTAGGACGGGCTCAGAGCTGGGTGGCGCCGCCGTCCACGACGAATTCGGCGCCGGCGGTGTACGTGGCGTCGAAGGCGAGGAACGCGGCCGCCCCGGCGATCTCCTCGGGGGTGCCGAAGCGCCGCATGGGATTGCCCGCGACCTGCTGCGCCTTGAACTCCTCGGCGGCCTCCGGGGTCAGCGTGCCCTCCAGGACCCCGGTGTCGACGGGGCCGGGGCTGACCGCGTTGACGCGGATCCCGCGCGGCAGCAGTTCGCGGGAGAGGCTGCGGGCCATCGAGCGCAGGGCCGCCTTGCCGGCCGCGTAGACGCTGGTCTCCGGCACGCCGAGGACGTTCGCGACCGAGGTGGTGAGGACGACGCCGGCACCCGTGTTCAGCAGCGGGGCGAGCTTCTGCACGCTGAAGTAGGCGCCCTTGACGTTGATCGCGAACAGTTCGTCGTACGCCTTCTCCGTCGTCGAGGCGAAGGGCGTGAGGGTGGCGATGCCAGCGTTGACGAACAGGGCGTCGAGTGTGCCGAATTCGCCCCGCACCCGGTCGGCCAGCGCGTCCAGGTCCGGGAGCGCGGCCACGTCGCCCCGGACGGCCACCGCGTGCGGGCCGAGGTGCTCCAGCGCCGCGTCGAGCGTGGTCCGGGAGCGACCGGTGATCACCACGCGGGCCCCCTCGTCCACGAGCAGCTTCGCCGTCGCGAGCCCTATGCCGCTGCCGCCGCCCGTGATCACTGCGTTCTTGCCGCTGTACTTGCCCATGACTGGATTTCTTCTGCTTTCTCGTGAGCGCGGGCTGCGATCAACTCGCACCCGTGCATTCCTTTTTTCTAAAACGGCGTTCCGGAATTCCGCCGGTGTCATCCCCGGGGGAATTCGCCGCCGTCCACGACGAGGTTGCTCCCGGTCAGCCAGCCCGCCCGGTCGGAGACGAGGAACAGCACCGCGTCGGCGATGTCGTCGGGCCGGCCGTCGCGCCCCAACGGCGGGGCGTCCGCGGCGTTGGTCTGGCCCGGCGCCGCGTTCAGGCGCGCCCACTGCTCCCGCGTCGCCTCGCCGCCGGGGGTGGCGGTCCGGCCGGGGGACACGGTGTTGACCCGGATTCCGAACGGGGCCAGCTCCGAGGACAGGCCCCGGCTGTAGTTCTCCAGCGCCGCCTTCGCCGTCGTGTAGTGCAGGAACTGGCCCACCGGGGTGCGGACCGCGGCCGAGGAGACGTGCACGATCGCCCCCGAACGCCGTTCCCGCATCCCCGGCACCAGCAACGAGTCCAGCCGCACCGACGACAGGAAGTTCAGGTCCAGCGCCGCCTGCCACTCCTCGTCGGGGATGGCCGAGGCGCCCGCGTGCGGGCGCGCCCCGCCCGCGTTGTGGACGACGACGTCCACCCCGCCGAGCGTCTCCTGCGCGGCGGCGGCGAGCGCCTCCGCGCCGGCCCGCGTCTGCACGTCGGCCGCCACGAAGGCGGCTCCCTGCGGCACGGTGTCCGGCGCCGTTCTGGCGGTCGTGAGCACCTCGGCGCCCGCGGCCAGGAGTTGGCGCACCACGGCCGCGCCGATGCCGCGGGTGCCGCCCGTGACCAGCGCCCGCTTTCCTGCGAGTTCGCGCGTTCCCCGTCCGGTTTCGCTCGTGGTCATGCCACCGTTCCTTTTCGCTCGCGTGCGGATCCGCTCGACGGAAAGGAGAAATCGGCGTGCGCCGGGCGCGATTCTTCGAGAGAAGTCGCGCTGCGCACCTCGTCGAGCCGTTTCACGGTAGATCCGGAAAAGAACACGAGGCAAAGAGCAAATTCCAGCGGGTGCCATAGGGGATTCCTATGGCACCCGCTGGAATT
>LIQL01000036.1 GCA_001418405.1 Streptomyces diastatochromogenes
AACCCCAGCGCCCCCTTCAGCCCCCGCACCAAGATCGGCACCGGCTGGGGCGGCTACAACGCCCTCGTCTCCACCGGCGACATCAACCTCGACGGCAAGACCGACTTCCTCGCCCGCGACACCAGCGGCCGCCTCTACGCCTACTACGGCACCGGCAACGCCACCAGCCCCTACCAGCCACGCGTCCAGATCGGCACCGGCTGGAACATCTACACCAAGCTGTTCTCCTGACCGACCGGCACACCCGGCGCAGGGCGAAGCGGGGCCGCACCTCTCGGCGAGGTGCGGCCCCGTCCGCTGCCGGGTCGCCGACGGCTCAGAACGTCTTGAGATCCGCGAGGCCGCGCACCGGAGTCCCGATCGCCCGGGCCCGGGCCCGCTCGCACACCGCGACGGCGGCGGCGAGGTCCTGGGTGGCGGCGCCGATCGACTTGAACACGGTGACGTCGTCGGCCCGCCGGCGGCCCGGAACCTCCCCGGCCAGCAGTTGGGTCAGGGTGGGCACGGCCGTGGCGGCAGCGTCGTCGCGCTCGCGCCAGGCGAGGACGTCGCCCGATTCCGCGGCGACCGTGCCCGCGGGGGCGTCGAAGACGACGGCGTCGGCCCGGGCGAAGGTGGCGACGTCGATCTCCCGGCGGGAGGGCATGGTCGAGCCGATCGACACGACGTGCTGCCCGGGCTCGATCCACTCGCCGCGCAGGGCGACCGGGCCGCCGGCACCGGTGTTGGTCGCCGCGACCACCACGTCCGCGCCGGTGACCGCGGCCCGTGCGGTGTCGACCGGCACCACGTCGAGGCCGAGGGCGGCGCCCATCCGCGCGGCGAAGTCCGCGCGCCGGGCCGGCCGCGGGCTGAACACCTTGACCCGGGCGACCGGGCGCACGGCGGCCACCGCCGCCAGATTGGTCTCCGCTTCGAGACCGGCCCCCAGGACGCCGACGGTCTCGGCGTCCTCGCGGGCCAGGTGCCTGGTCGCCACGCCCGAGGTGGCCCCGGTCCGGGCGGCCGTCAGGTAGGCGGCGTCGAGCACGCCGGTGACCGCGCCGGTCTTGAGGTCGCAGAGGACCACGAGGTAGCGGACGCCCCGCTCGAACGAGCCGTGGAGCATCTTGAGCCCGAGCACCCCGGCGCGGCCCATGATGGCCGGCATCACCCGGAGGAAGGTGCCCTCGACCGCCGCGTAGGACCGCGGCGGCAACGCCAACTGCGGCCCGGGGGCGTCGTGGAGCGCGGCCTCGACGGCGTCGACGACCGCTGCCATGTCGCAGGACCGCCGCACGTCGTCATCGCTCAGCAACAGGGTCGGACCGTCCGGATGTGCGTCGCCGTCCACGGACGGGACCTGGTGCAGTTCCATGCTTCTCCTCACGGGACGAAGGGGACCGTGCGGCGTCGTCAGCGGCGCTGCGGGCGGGCTCGGCCCGGACGGGAGCGTCCGCGACGGCGCCGGGTCCGCGGGATTCCCCACCACCTCGCTCCCAACAGCCTGAGAAGGGCCGTGACTTGAGCGTCTGTCGTCGGTCCGTGCTCGGGCGGCGCCGGTGGCGGGGCGGTTGGCGCCTTGGACCCGTCGCGAGCGTAACACGGGTTTGTGACCACTGGTCACTAATATGGGGCAGGTCGGCGCGGGCCCGCACCGCGGTCCGTTCCGGACAGGGGTCTCGTTACAGTCCTGACCATGGATGACGCCGCGACCACGCGAAACCGCCCGGGACGCCCCGCCCAGCTCAGCCGCGAGCGGATCGTCGATGCCGCGCTCTCGACCGGGAACCTCGACGCGCTGACCATGCGGGAGCTCGCCGCCCGCCTGACGGTGTCCCACTCGGCGCTCTACCGCTGGGTCAAGAACCGCGAGGAACTGTTCGACCTCATCAGCGAGGTCGTGATCGAGCGCATCCTGCCCACCGACGGCCCGCCCCGGCGCCGCTGGCGCCCGTGGCTCGGCGACGTGGCACGGGCCATGCACCAGCACTTCCTCGCCGTGCCCGGCTACGCCACCCGCATCTCCCGACCGCACCGCCACACCGCGGCTTCCTTCGGCCGGTTGCGGACGGAGGTCGTCACCGCCTTCATCAACGCCGGGGTCCGCCCCGACCTGGCCGAGCAGAGCTGGTACATCTTCATCACCTCGGTCGTCAGCTGGCTCGCCACCCAGGAGAACCCGCTCGAACTCGGCCACGCCGCCCCGCGCTTCGAGCTCTTCCTCGACGTCCTGCTGCGCGGCCTGCCCGCACGGGAACCGGACGCGGGGCGATGACCGGGACCCCGGGCCGCCCCGTCCCGCAATTCCCCGGTCACCTTTCGCGTTTCGCGTGATTGCGCACTTCACATGATATCGATGTGTTATCGGAAGAGGATTTTCCGGAGAACGTCGAGTGGTCCGGGATTCCCGCTCCGGGAGTAATTCCCGAACCCCAATTCCCACTTGTCGCGTCGTAACGCCTATGCCAGCGTGAGTGACACTCCGCCGCCTGGAGATCACGGCAACCATGCCGTATGGCCTGGACGGTCAACCCTAACGGATGTGCGCATTCACGCCACTTCCGTGTCGGGTGTTTCGCGTTCCGGCCAGCCATGTCGAGGATTTCCTTTTCCCGCGTGGACATCCGGCGGTGCATTTCGGGAAAGGGTGGGAACGACAGTGGAGCGTCGAAGAGGCAGCAGAAGAGCCGTGCCGGACCGCTCGGTCGCCTCGGCAGGCACCCGATGAACCCCGGTCGGGGGCGGCCGACGCGTCTGGTCCGGGTGGGCCGGCGCAGGATCTCCCAACTCCTGCCGGACCGGGCCGATCTCGCAGCGCTGCGCCGGGCCCCGCGCAAGGACGTCTTCGCCGGACTGACCGTCGCGGTGGCGGCCCTGCCGCTGTCCATCGGGTTCGGGGTGGCGTCCGGACTGGGCGCCCGGGCGGGGCTGGTCACCGCCGTGGTCGCCGGCTGCCTGGCCGCCGTGTTCGGTGGCGCCCGCCTCCAGATCACCGGGCCGAGCGGCGTGATGGCCGTGGTGCTCGCACCGATCGCCGCGGCGCACGGAACGCCCGGCGTGCTCACCACCGGGCTGCTCACCGGACTGCTGCTCCTCGGGCTCTCGTTGGGGCGGGCCAGCCGGTACATGCGGTGCGTGCCCACGCCGGTCGTGAAGGGCTTCATCCTCGGTGCGGCCGTCGTGATCATCGCGCAGCAGGTGCCGCCGGCGCTGGGTCGGCACGTTCCGCACGGCGAGGCCGTCGCGGCCAGCGCGCTCGGCGCCCTGCGCGCCTTCTGCTCCGATCCGAACTGGCCGGCGCTGGGCATCACGGTGGGCACGTTGCTGGTCTGCCTGTGCGGGGCCCGGCTCCGACCGGCCGTCCCGTTCCCGCTGTTGGCGGTCGCCGCGGCCACCGTCGTCGCCGAGGTCGCCCGGCTCCCGCTGGCCCGGATCGGGCACCTGCCGACCAGCCTGCCGACGCCCTCCCCGGGCTTCCTGGTTCCCGGGGAGGTCCTCGCGCTGCTGCCCACGGCGGTCACGGTCACGGTCCTGGTGGCGTTGGAGTCGCTGATGACCGCGGCCGCGGCGGACGCGCTGAGCGGCCGGGAACGCCACGACGGCCAACGGGTCCTGTTCGGCCAGGGCCTGGCCAACCTGGCCGTCCCGTTCTTCGGCGGGGTGGCCGCCACCGGCACCGTCTGCCGCACCGCCATCAACGTCCGCTCCGGGGCGGTCTCCCAACTGGCGGCGCTGACGAACGCCGCCGTGGTGGCGCTCGTCGTCCTCGTCGCCGCTCCCCTGGTGTCCGCGGTGCCGCTGGCGGCGCTGGCCGGCGTCCTGATCGCCACGGCGACCCGCATGATCGACGTCGCCGCGCTGCGCGCCCTCGGTCGGGTCGGGCGCGGACAGGCCGCGATCGCCGCGCTCACCGGGGCGCTCACCCTGACCGTCGACCTCGTCACGGCGGTGCTCACCGGGACCGCCCTGGCGGTGGTCCTGGCGCTGCGCACGGTGGCCGCGTCCGCCCGCGTCGATCAGGTGTGGGTGCCGGTCCAAAGGGCCCCGCACACCGGGACCGGGCCGGCGCCGGCCACACCGGACGCCCAGATCGCGGTGCACCGCTTCGCCGGCCCGCTGCTGTTCACCACTGCCGACCGGGTGCTGCGGCCGGTGTTCGCGGCGCGGGGCCGGGCAGTGGTCCTCGACCTCGAACGGGTCACCGGTCTGGACACCACGGCCATCCTGACGCTGGCCGACGTCATCGACCACCACCTACGGCGGGGCGCCGTGGTCCACCTGTCCGGGGTCTCGGATCCGCACCGCGCGCACCTCGACGCTCTGGGCGTACTGGGCAAACTGCCGCCGGGCGCGCTCTGTACGACCGTCGCCGAGGCAGTCGCCCACGCCCGGGCGCAGTTGCACCCGGTCACGCCCGCCGCCCAGGAAGGGCCCTCCTCGCACCCGCAGGTCTGAGGAGCCCGGGGCCGGTGGGAGCGCGCGGCGTCCGTCGGGACGTCACTCGCCGGGGGCGAGGGCGCGCGCGACGATCCGCGCCGCGTCCGCGATGAGCGCGTTGTCCACGGGGGCGTCCTTGGCGTCCTTCGACGTCAGCACGGCCAGCACGATCGGCGTCTGCCTGGTCGTCCAGGCGACGCCGACGTCATTGGCGGAGGCGTAGTCACCGGTGCCCGTCTTGTCGCCGACGACCCAGTCGTGCGGCAGGCCGGCGCGGAAGCGTTCCCCGCTGGTGGTGTTGCCCTTCAGCCAGGTCACGAGGTGCTCGCGAGCGGCGGGGTCGAGGGCCCGGCCCACCGTCAGGCGCCCGTAGCTCGTGCCGAGCGCCTCCGGGGTGGTGGTGTCGCGCAGGTCGCCGGGTACGGCGTCGTTGAGTTCGGTCTCCCAGCGGTCGAGCCGGCTCTCCCGGTCGCCGATCGAACGGAAGAACCGGGTGAGGCCGGCGGGGCCGCCGATCTGCCGCAGCAGGAGGTTGGCCGCGGTGTTGTCGCTGTACTGGATGGCGGCGGCGCACAGGTCGCCCACCGCCATGCCGGTGTCCACGTGCACCGCGGTCCTCGGGGAGTTCGCGAGGAGGTCCGCCGGCGGGTAGTGGATCACCTTGTCCAACGGTGCGCACCGCGCGTGGTCGCGGAGGATCGCGGCGGCCGCGACCGTCTTGAAGGTCGAGCACATCGCGAACCGCTCGCGCGCCCGATGGGCGACGACCTGGCCGGTGCGGGCGTTGCGGGCGTAGACGCCCAGGCGCGCCGCGTACCGCCGTTCGAGTTCCTGCAACTCGCTCTCGAAGCTGCGCAGTTGGCGGGAGGTGGCGGCCGAGGCGACGGACGGCGCGGCGGTGGCGGCGAGCACGGCGGTGGAGGCGGCGAGGCCGGCCTTGAGCAGGCCGCGTCGGGGCAGCGGGGTGGCACGGGTCATGTGCGGAGGTCTCCCGGTTCGTCGTGGTGCGGTCCGCGGAGCCCCGTTCGCGCGGGGGCTCCGGTGACGCACAGCGAAGCAGCAGAGCTCCACCCATGTCCAAGAGTGAACTTTGAATGCGTCATAACTTATTGGTATGACTGCGGGGTGGACCTCCTCGCACACCTGGAGGCGTACGTCGCGGCCGTCGACGAGGCGAGCTTCTCGCGCGCCGCCGAACGCCTCGGCATCGCCCAACCGCTCCTCAGCCGGCGCATCAAGACGCTGGAAGCGCACTTCGAGGGCCAGCTGTTCGACCGTTCGCGGCGTCAGGTCGCGACCACCGAAATGGGCGTCCTCCTGCTGCCGTACGCCCGCGACGTGCTGGACCGGGCCCAGCGGCTGCGGCACGTGGCCCGGTCGGCCCGGCAGTCGGCGGTGCGCGCGGTCGGCGTGCCGGCGGACTGCGGTCCGGCCGCGCTGGCACGGGTGATCCGCGCGGGCACCGAGCACGGCACGACGTTCGCCGTGCGGGAGCTCCCACCGGACGAACGCGAGGCGGGCCTGGCCGATGCGTCGTTGGCGTACGCGCTGGTGCGGGTGCCGCCGGAGAGCGCCGCGCTGCGGGTACCGCTCGGTCTGGCGTCCGCGCCCGCGGAGGCAGCCGGCGGCGGGCGGCCGGAGTCCGCGGCGGGCCGACCGCGGGCGCGCCGCCGGGCGGTGCATCTGGAGGACCTGCGGCCACGGCGCGGGACCGGTGCCCGGCCCGGCCGCCCGGCGGCCGTGCCGGTCCTCACCACGGTGGAGGACCACGCCCCGTACGCCCAGGACCGGCTGCGCCGGGCCGTCGCGCGGGCGGGGCTGCCGGAGAGCACGGTCCGGCCGGCCGGACCGATGGCGAGCGCGCTCGCCGAGACCCTGGCCGGACAGCTGACGCTGCTGTGCACCGAGACGTTCGCCCGTCGGCACGGGGCGAGTTGGGCACCGCTGGGCGACGCCGCGCTGCACCGGGGGTACGAGCTGCGCGCCGCGCGCCGGGACCCGGAGGCGGCGCGGGTGCCGCACTGGTTGGCCGCGTTGTTGGCGGCCGCGGTCGGCGCCGAGCCGGCCGCCGGGTCCGCGGGCGAGGACGGGCCGTCCCGTTTGGCGGCCCGCGGATGAGCGCCGGCCCGGCCCCCCGACCGGTCTGCGTCGCCGACGACGCGGAACTCTTCGACGTCGCCGAGACGATCGCCGCGGAGTGGGCGGCCGTCGGCGTCCGGGGGGCGTTCCTGGCCCGGCACGTCGACACCGGTGAGCAACTCGGCTTCGACGTCGACGCGTCGGTGCCGCTCGCCTCGGTGGCCAAGGTTCCGCTGGCCCTCGTCGCGCTCGACCGGATCGCGACCGGGGAGCTCGACGCGGCACGGCCGGTGGTCGTCGATCCCGCCACGAGCAGCGTCGGGCCCACCGGCCTGGCGGCGTTCCGGCACCCGGCCACCGTCGCCGTCGGCGACCTGCTGCTGTCGATGCTGACGGTGAGCGACAACGCCGCCGCCGACGCGGTCTTCGACCTCGTGCCGGCCGCGGAGGTCGACGCCCGGCTGCGCGCGTGGGGCTGCACCGGCATCCGCGTGCGGCACCGGCTGAACCGCATGTACGAGTGCGCCGCCGGCGCCGCCGGCAACGACTTCTCGCTCGCGCTGGAGTTGGCGATCCGCGACGACCGCTCGGGACAGCACAGCATCGAGACGCTGGACCCGGCGCACGCCAATGCCGGCACCGCCACCGGCCTGGTCGACCTGCTGCAACGGGTGTGGCGGGACGACGTGGGCCGTCCCGACGCCTGTGCGGAGCTGCGCCGCATGATGGGACGGCAGCTCTTCCGCCACCGGCTGGCGAGCGAACTCCAGTCGGACACCCTGCGGGTGAGCGGCAAGACGGGCACCTTCCTGCACCTGCGGCACGAGATCGGGGTGGTGGAGTCCGAGGCCGGCGACCGGGTGGCGATGGCCGCCCTCACCCGGTCCGACCGCCGTGCCAACCTCGCACCAGACATCGACCTCGCCATCGGCTGGGGCGCCCGGCGCGCCTTCGAGGCACTGCGGCGCTGACGCCCGGCCCGACGTGGGCGGCGGGCATCCGCCGCGTTCTGAGTAAGATCCCCGTGTTCAGGGGGAGGGCGGGTTCAGCATGCGGATGCTGGGAGTGGACGGCCCGACGCACGTGGGACCGTTCCGGACGGTCGGGGTGCTCGGGCAGGGCGGCATGGGGCAGGTACTGCTCGGCGTGGCGCCGGACGGGCGGCTGGTGGCCGTCAAGCGGGTGCACGCCGATCTCGCGGAGGACCCCGGCTTCCGGTCGCGGTTCCGGCGCGAGGTGGACGCGTCCCGGCGGGTCTCCGGCGCCTACACCGCGCCGGTCGTCGACGCCGACCCGGACGCGTCGACGCCCTGGCTGGCCTCGCTCTTCCTACCGGGGCCCACGCTGGACGAGGCGTTGGAGGCGGGCGGACCGCTGCCCGAGGAGGCGGTGCGGCTGCTCGCCGCCGGCCTCGCCCAGGCACTGGACGACATCCACCGGGCCGGATTGGTGCACCGGGACCTGAAGCCGTCCAACGTGCTCCTGACGGAGGACGGCGTGCGGGTCGTCGACTTCGGGATAGCCCGGGCGGCCGACCACGAGACCAAGCTGACCCGCACCGGCGCGCTGATCGGCTCGCCGGCGTACATGTCGCCCGAGCAGGTCCGGGGCGAGCAACCGGGCCCGGCGAGCGACGTGTTCTCGCTCGGCGTCACGCTGGTCACGGCCAGTACGGGCCGGAGCCCGTTCGCCGGCGACTCGCCGCTCGCGCTGCTGCACGCCGTCGCCCACGACCTCCCCGACCTGGAGTCCGTCCCGGCGCGGCTGCGCCCGCTCGTCGAACCGTGCCTGGCGAAGGACCCGGCCGCGCGGCCAACCCCGGCCCAACTCCGCGCGCTGATCGGCCCGCTGGCGCCCGCCGCACGCCCCTGGCCGAGGACCGTCTACGAGCGGATCGCGGAACGCCGGGACTGGGCGACGCGGCTCACGGCCACCGCCGAACCGCTGTCCGCGCCTGCACCACCCGCACTGCCCATCCCGGTCGACACCGTGCCCACCCCGGCCCCGGCGACGCCCCGGGCGTCCGTGCTGCGCCGGCGCCCCGGGTGGCTGCTCGGCGCGATCGTGGGGGCCGTGGCGCTCGCGACCGCGGTCGCCACCGTCCTCGCGCTCGGCCCGACCGACGTTTACCACTCGTTCTTCCCGGAGCCGGTGCCGACGCCCGGTTCGGTGCCGCTCGCCAAGGTGTCGGACAAGTACACCAAGACCGTCCCGACCTGCGCGCAGGCCGGCCGCAGCATGACGGCACCGGCCGGCTTCGGCCGCCCCGGGGGCAACGTGCCGGGCGTGTGGCAGCAGTCCGACGGCGACGGACACAGCCACCCGTCGACGCGTTGCGTGTGGACCTCCCGCTCCGGCGACCAGATCGACTTCTCCTGGGACCTCTACCGCTCCCGCGCCGGCGGCCCCACCGGCGCCGAACAGTCCAAGGAACACTACGAGGGCATGTACATGGGCTCGAAGACCCTGCGGGACGCCGGGCTGGGCTTCGTGGAGGAGGGCATGTGGCTCAACGAATCCAGCGAGAACAACTGCGTGCTGTACGCCCGGGACGTCAACCTGTACCTCTTCGTCGCGGTCAAGGGCGTCCACTACCCGAAGGGCGCCTGTGAAGGGCTCGCCAAGGACATGGCCCGCCAGGGCGTCGCGGCGGTGAAGGCCCTGTGAGCACCACGGCGCCCCTGCCGGCACAGGCCGGCCCCTACGTCCTGCTCACCGAACTCGGCCGGGGCGGCATGGGCCGCGTCCTGCTCGGGGTCGCACCCGACGGACGGCCGGCCGCGGTGAAGCTGGTGCACGCCCGGCACGCCGCCGACGACGGCTTCCGGACCCGCTTCCGGCGGGAGGTGGCGGCTTCGCGGAGGGTCTCCGGCGCGTACACCGCGGCCGTCCTCGACGCCGACGCGGACGCCGAACTCCCCTGGCTCGCCTCGGTGTTCGTGGCCGGGCCGTCGCTGGGCGCGGCCGTGGAGGGCGCCGGACCGCTGCCGGAGGACGCCCTGCACCGACTGGCGGTGGGACTGACGACGGCACTGGACGAGATCCACCGGGCCGGTCTCGTCCACCGCGACCTCAAACCGGAGAACGTCCTGCTCGCCGAGGACGGCGCCCGAGTGATCGACTTCGGCATCGCGCGGGCCGCGGAGTCCGCCGACGCCACCGAACTCACCGGCACCGGCTGGGTGGTCGGCTCGCCCCCCTTCATGTCGCCCGAGCAGGCGCAGAGCCGGGAACTGACCGGGGCCAGCGACGTGTTCTCACTCGGCACGGTGCTCGTGCTGGCGGCGACCGGCCGCAGCCCGTTCGCCGGCCCGTCCGCCCTCCAGACGCTCTACAACGTCGTCCACACCGAACCCGACCTGAGCGGCCTGCCCCCGGCGCTGCACCCGATCGTCACCCGCTGCCTGGCCAAGGAGCCGGCCGACCGGCCCGCACCGGCCGAACTCCTCGCCCTCCTGGGCCCGGTGGCCCCGACGGACCGACCGTGGCCGCCCGCCGTGCACCGCATGGTCGACGTGCAACGGGCCCGGATCGCGGGCCTGCTCGACGGCGACCCCGAGCGCACGGCACTGCTGGGGGACGCCGGTCCCGTCGCCCCGCGCACGGCCGTCCTCACCGCGCATGCCGCGCCGGTCGCGCCGCCGCGGCGCCGGCGCACCGCGGCGTGGGTGGCGGCGGCCGGCGTACTGGCGGCGGCTCTCGCCACCGGCGGCTACCTGCTGCTGAACGGCGGCGGCGGTGCTGGCGCCGCCCCGGACAGGTACGTGACGATGCCGGTGTGCTCGGAGGCCGCGGTCAAGCTTCCGCTGCGCACCGAGCGGCGCAAGGACAAGGACGTCTACCAGGAACAGGGGGACAGCGCGAAGACCGAGTGCTCCTGGTTCGACCGGGACCAGCCGCAGACGGACGGCTGGAACTACTCCCCCAGCGCCGACGTCTCGTGGGAGCTGAGCCGCACGCGCCCCGACGGGAGCGGCACCGCGCGGCAGCAGCAGGACTTCGCCGACGGTGCGAAGTCCGGGTTCCCCCAGACCGGGCTCGGCTTCGGCGACGAGGCGTACTGGACGACCGGCGCCGCCCAAACCAGCTGCCAGCTCAACGTCCGCGACGGCAACCTCGTGGTGCGGGCCTACCTGGTCCGCGCCCAGCACCCCGCCTGCGAGGCGGAGGCCCGGGACCTCGCGAGGGCGGCGCTGGCGGCCATGCCGCCGCGGGCGTCCTGAGCCGCCCCGGCGGGCCGGCCGTGGGGTCCCGCGGCCGGGGCGCGCCGCGGGATCAGTCCCAGAAGCCGGCGTGGACCTCGCGCGCCTCGGGGAGGTCGACGGGGCCGACGACCTCCAGGGGACGCTGTCCCGCCGCGAAGACGTCGCGGCAGGGCAGGGCCATGGTGGGGTTCTTCTCGTCGGCGCCGGTCATGGCCAGGAGCCCGTCCTCGCCGAGCGCGTAGACGACGCGGCCGACGTTCCCCCAGTAGATCGCGCCCGCGCACATCGCGCAGGGTTCGGTGCTGGTGTAGAGGGTGCAGGCGCGTAGGAAGTCGGCGTCGTACCGGGCGGTGGCCAGGCGGACGAGGTTGGTCTCGGCGTGGCCGGTGGCGTCGCGTTCGGTGGTGACGGTGTTCTCGGCCTCCAGCAGGATCGCTCCGTCGGGACCGGTGAGCAGCGCGCCGAACGGGTGGTTGCCGGCCGCGCGGGCACGGCGGGCCACGGCGACGGCGGTGTGCAGCAGCGCGACGTCGGCAGGGCCGGCGGTCGGGTCGGTGCGGTGCGGGGCGGCGGTCATGCCGGGAACTCCTCGGGGTGTGCGGGGTGCGTCGGGCGGCGGGCCGCCCTGCCGTGAGCCGGTCGGGCACCGCGTCTGCCGCGCTTCCCACCCCGGGTCCGCGGTAAACCCGTACCCCGGTTGTCCCATCTCACCTTCCACATTCCGGACGGCTCGCGGCGGTTCGCGGGCCCGCACCGTAGGCTGACCGGTGCAGCTGGTTCGCCCCGTCCGCCAGGCGGGAGGCGTCGCAAGAGGGAACCCGGTGGGAATCCGGGACTGCCCCGCAGCGGTGAGTGGGAACGACCGCCGTCATACGCACTGGGCCCGACGTACGGGGCCCGGGAAGCGACGGCCATTAGGAGTCTCGTCCGACACGAGGCGCGCCCGCGAGTCCGAAGACCTGCCAACTGCCCGCGCGCGAACCACTCGTGCGCGGACATCCCGGTGACCTCGTGGGCGGGTCGGCGTAGACACCAGGCGGACCAGGGCTCCCCGTGCGGGCGTCGGGCACCGCCGGGTTCGTCACCCCTTCGCGCTCTCTTCCCGTCGCCGGGACCTCAGGGATTCATCTCGCGAAGGAGATCTCCGTGACCGTCAAGCCCGAAGCCGTGACCGCACGGGCCACCGTGTACGGCTACCCCCGGCAGGGACAGCGCCGGGAGCTGAAGCAGGCCATCGAGGGCTACTGGAAGGGCCGCGTCACCGCGGACGCCCTGCGGGCCACCGCCGCCGAGTTGCGTCGGGGCCACTGGCAGGACCTGGTGGACGCCGGCGTGCACGAGGTGCCGACCGGCGACTTCTCGTACTACGACCACGTGCTGGACGCCAGCGTCATGGTCGGTGCGGTGCCCGAGCGGCACCGCGCGGCGGTGGCCGCCGATCCGCTCGACGGCTACTTCGCGATGGCCCGCGGCACCCAGGACGTGGCGCCGCTGGAGATGACCAAGTGGTTCGACACCAACTACCACTACCTGGTGCCCGAGTTGGGGCCGGACACCGCCTTCGTCGCCGACTCCCGCAAGCAGGTCGCGGAGCTCAAGGAAGCCCTCGCGCTGGGGCTGGCCGCCCGCCCGGTGCTGGTCGGGCCGGTCACCTATCTCCTGCTGTCCAAGCCCGCCCCCGGGGTCGCCGCGGACTTCGAGCCGCTGACGCTCCTGGACCGGCTGCTGCCGGTCTACGCGGAGGTCCTCGCGGACCTGCGGGCGGCGGGCGCGCAGTGGGTGCAGCTGGACGAGCCGGCGCTGGTCCAGGACCGCACGCCGGCCGAGTTGAACGCCGCGGCGCGCGCCTACCGTGACCTCGGCGCCCGCACCGACCGGCCCCAGCTCCTGCTCGCCTCCTACTTCGACCGACTCGGCGACGCCCTGCCGGTGCTGGCCAAGGCCCCCGTCGAGGGCCTGGCGCTGGACTTCACCGAGGCCGCCGCCGCCAACCTCGACGCCCTGGCCGCCGTCGGCGGCCTGCCGGGCAAGCGCCTGGTGGCCGGCGTGGTCAACGGCCGCAACATCTGGATCAACGACCTGGAGAAGTCGCTGGCCACCCTCGGCACGCTGCTCGGCCTCGCCGACCGGGTGGACGTCGCGGCGTCCTGCTCGTTGCTGCACGTGCCGCTGGACGCCGGCCTCGAACGGGACGTCGATCCGCAGGTCGCGCGGTGGCTGGCCTTCGCCAAGCAGAAGACCACGGAGCTGGTGACCCTGGCGCGGGGCCTGTCGCAGGGCACCGACACGATCGCCGCCGAACTCGCCGCCAACCGTGCCGACCTGGCCTCCCGCGCGCGTTCCGCCCTCACCCACGACCCGGTGGTGCGGGCCCGTGCCGGGGCCGTCACCGAGGCCGACGCCCGCCGGTCCCAGCCGTACACCGAACGGGCCACCGCCCAGCGCACCCACCTCGGGCTGCCGCTGCTGCCCACGACGACCATCGGCTCGTTCCCGCAGACCGGCGAACTGCGCGCCGCCCGCGCCGACCTGCGCGCCGGCCGCATCGACACCGCCGGCTACGAGGAGCGCATCGAGGCCGAGATCCAGGAGGTCATCGCCTTCCAGGAGAAGACCGGCCTCGACGTCCTGGTCCACGGCGAGCCCGAACGCAACGACATGGTCCAGTACTTCGCCGAGCAGCTCACCGGCTACCTCGCCACCCGGCACGGCTGGGTCCAGTCCTACGGCACCCGCTACGTGCGCCCGCCGATCCTGGCCGGCGACATCTCCCGCCCCGAGCCGATGACCGTCCGCTGGACCACGTACGCCCAGTCGCTGACCCGACGTCCCGTCAAGGGCATGCTCACCGGCCCCGTCACCATGCTCGCCTGGTCCTTCGTCCGCGACGACCAACCCCTCGGCGACACCGCACGCCAGGTCGCCCTCGCGCTCCGCGACGAGGTCGACGACCTGGAGGCGGCCGGCACGTCGGTCATCCAGGTCGACGAGCCCGCACTGCGCGAGACCCTGCCGCTGCGGGCCGCCGACCACGCCGCGTACCTCGCCTGGGCCACCGAGGCGTTCCGCCTGTCGACGGCGGGCGTGCGGCCGGACACCCAGATCCACACGCACATGTGCTACGCCGAGTTCGGCGACATCGTCCAGGCCATCGACGACCTCGACGCCGACGTCATCAGCCTGGAGGCCACCCGCTCCCACATGCAGGTCGCCCGCGAACTGGCCGCCCACGGCTACCCGCGCGAGGCCGGCCCGGGGGTCTACGACATCCACTCCCCCCGCGTCCCGAGCGCCCAGGAGGCCGCCGACCTGCTGCGCACCGGACTGCGGGCCATCCCCGCGGAACGCCTGTGGGTCAACCCCGACTGCGGGCTGAAGACCCGCGACTGGCCCGAGGTCCGGGCGTCCCTGGAGAGCCTGGTCAGCGCGGCCCGGACGGTGCGCGCCGAGTTGTAGGCCCGGGTCCGGCGGCCGCCGGGCCCGCCCCGGTCGTCGTGACCGGGGCGGGCGGGCGCCGGCGCGTTCGGGCCGTCCGGCCTGCGCGCGCCGTCAGCCGGTGTGGCGGATCCGGAAGCGGGCGGGCTCCGCCGGATCCCGGTCGACGACCTGGACCGGTGCCCCCTCCCCCTGCCACACGCCGATGCCCGGCGTGCGGCCGAACCGGATCGGGCCGCGGGTGCCCTCGACCTCGACGCGCGGCCAGGCTTCGGCGATGCGCGCCCGGTCCTGGCCGTGCGAGCGCAGCACTTCGGCGAGGACGGTGACCGCGTCGTAGCCCTCGAAGGCCACGAAGGAGGGCGGCTCGGCCAGCCGCTCGTGCAGGGCCGCCGCCACGCGCGCACCGAACGGTCCGAGGCGCTCGGGCAGGTAGCGCAGGAACGGGATGCCGGCGCCGTCGTCGCCGAGCGACGCGGCCCACGAGGCGAACTCCGGTTGCCCGGCCGGAGCGCCCATCAGGAGCCCGGCGTGCCGCTGATCCCGGCGGACGGCCCGGACGATCGACACGGCCGGTTCCGGGTGGCCGACCAGGAGCAGCAGGGCCGTCGCGCCGTGGTCGACGAGCGCGTCGCACAGGTCCGTTGGGGCGAGCGTGCTCGCGTCGAGTGCGACGACGTCACCGCCGCGCGGCGCGAGGTGGTCCCGCAGGATGCGGGTCCCGGACGTCCAGTAGACGCTCGGCGCGGCTGCCACGGCGACGCGCCGGTGGCCCGCGCCGAGCAGGAAGTCCGCGTAGCTCCGCCAGCCGCGGGACTGCGGCGGGGCGAGGCGCGCGACCCATGGCGTCGGCCCGTCGGTGAGGGCGTCGAGCACCGCCGACGAGCAGAGGAACGGCAGCCCGAGCGCGTCGGCCCTGACGGCCGCGGTCCGGGCCACGACGCTGTGGTACTCCCCCACCACGGCAGCCACCCCCAGGCGCGCCAGCTCCTCGACGGCCGCCGCGGCCCGCTGCGGATCGGCCGCGGTGTCCCGGACCACCACCTCCAGTGGCCGCCCGACGATCCCGCCGGCGTCATTGACGTCGCGAACGGCCACCTCGATGCCGGCGAGCAGGTGGTGGCCCGCTTCGGTCCAGCCGGGCGGGGTGAGCGGGGCGAGGGCGCCGATCCGGACGGGTTCCCCGTCGGTCGGTGGTGCTCCGGCTGGGGCGGGTGGCGTGTTCATGCGTCTGCTTCTCCCGAACGACGAGGCGGCGGCAGGGCGCCCGGAGCGCGGGGTGGCAGAGCGCGGCACCGCGCGCTCGTGCCCTCGCGCCGTCCCGGGCGCACCTGGGGGATCATGCCGGTCATTGCATCCACGACCCTCGTCGACCGGCAACCCATTAACGCGACCGGAAACGGGAACCGGTGGATCAACAACGCGGGGCAGGGCCTTTCGGTGCGTCAGGTTCCGGGCGGAAGGGTGAAGTCGTGGACGGCCGAGTCGAAGCGCGCGTAGTCCTGGTAGCCGAGGAGTTCGTACAGCCGGGAGCGGATCTGCATGCCGGGCAGCGCCCCGACCACCGTGCCGACCTGCGGATTCCGCACCGTTGCCGGCGGTGAATCGGCGCATCCCGCGCATCACGCGAATGCTATTTTTGCCCCCGCCCAGGCAGCGAACGGCCGGGCGAGGAAGGGGTGTGCGGTGGCCCGGCGACCGACCGAGCGGAAGGTCTACGCGCACACGAAGCTGCGCCGGTTGCGGCGCGAGCACGGGATGAACCAGGTCGAGTCGGAGGAAGGCCATCGTCCCGTGCCGGAAGCAGGAGGAACGCCCGCGTGACCAGCCGTGTCATCCTCATCTCCCCCGCGAGCAACCCGGCGTTGCGGCGGGCCCGCTTCGACGACGGGGCCTCGCTCGACGCCGCCGGCGCGGCCCGGGCGGCCTCGGCGGCCGGCTCGCTGCCCGCCGCCGACCGGGTCCACGTCTCCCCCACCGTGCGCTGCCGGGAGACCGCCGCGGCGCTCGGCCTCGCCGGCCCGTCGGGCCCGGCGGCGGAACTGGCTGCGTGGGACATGGGACGTTGGCGAGGGCGGACGCTGGACGAGGTGACGGCCGCGGAGCCCGCGGCGGTAGCACTGTGGCTGGCCGATCCGGGCGCGGCACCGCACGGCGGCGAGTCGGTGCGGGACCTGTGCGCGCGGGTGGCGCGGTGGTTGGCCGACTGCGGCGGGCAGGACGGGCGGACGCTCGCGGTCGTCGAACCGGAGGTCGTCCGAGCCGTGGTGGTCGGTGTGTTGGGGGCTCCCGAGGCCGCGTTCTGGCGGGTGGACGTGCCTCCGCTCGCGGCGACCGAGCTCAGCGGCCGGTCCGGGCGGTGGAACCTCCGCCTCGGACGCACCCTGGGCACTCCCGGCGCAGCGGACGCGCCCTGACGCCGGTGGTGGGTGACCTCCCGACCGGCCGCCCGTCTGCCCGTCTGCCCGTCTGCCCGTCTGCCCCGGGAACGCCAGAGGGCCCTCGGACGGTGTCGAAGGGCCCTCTCGGTACGGGCGGCGTCACTGCGGGGCGGGAACCGCCGCCCCGGGTGCGGCCGTCGCGGGCCGGGGGTGCAGCAGGCGTTCGGCCAGTTCGCCGAAGGCCAGGCCGAACGCGCCCCACAGGGCGGTCTGGATGGCCAGGGCGCCCAGGCGGAACCGCCACAACAGCGCGGCCGGGAAGCCCTCCGGCACCTCGTTGATGACCGGGAGGAAGGCGTACGCCAGCCCGACCGCCACCGCGAAGGCGGCCACCGCGACGACGGTCGCCCACCAGGTGCCCAGGCGGGGTGCGAGCCGTTTGCCCAGGAGGGTGGCGCCGATCGCCAGCAGCACGCCGAGCAGCATCATCAGGAAGTAGAGGGTGGTGCGTTGGCCGATGGTGTCGGGGTCGCCGACGGACGGCGGGTTGGCCGGGTACTTCAGGAACGGCACGACGTAGACGGCGAGCAGCGCGCAGCCGGACAGCAGCAGGGCGGTGGCGCGCGGGCCGAAGCGGCCGACGCGGCCGAGCGCGAAGCAGAAGGCGAGCGCGGCGATGCCGCCGAAGGCCACTCCGTAGACCAGGACGCCGGTGGCGAGGCCGGCGGTGGACTGCAGGGAGCGGGAGACGACTGCCATCTCGTGCTCGTGGGAGTGGGCGTCCTCGAAGCTGATGGCGCTGTTGACGCTGGGTTCGCCGAGGACGTAGGCGACGACGAGGGCGAGCACGCCGGCGGCGAGGCCGGCGAGCATGCCCCGCACGAGGAGGTTTCTCACTGTTGCGGAGTTCATGAGTGCGGCGTCCCTCGCGTCAGTGGCAGGGGAAGCCGAGCAGGTGGCGGGCGTCGTGCACCCACTCGTGGACGTCCGTGCCGTTGAACACGGAGGTGGCGCCCTGCTCGGCGCCGACGAAGTACAGCAGGACGAGCATCAGGATGCCGAAGAAGACCGCCCAGGGAGCTATCGCCTTGAGCGGCAGCGCGGCGGGTACGGCGGGGGTGGTGGCGGTCGGCTGGGCGACGGACTGCGCCATGGCAGGGCCTCCTCTGGGAGTTCGCGTCCCATCTCGGTGGTGCACTGGACGGCGGCTGCGGGTCTGACTCACGGACGCTCCCGGCGCGCGGGGGCGTCTCGTTCACAGTGGCGCGACCGTCCCGGATTCCCACCGGGTTCCGCCTCGCCGTCGTCGATATCGAGGAGACGGTACCGCGTGACAGGGGCATGGCCAAGACCGGGCCGCCGGCGGGTGCCCGGTCCCCGGGCGGGCGGCGCGGCCCGCGGGCGTGCAGGTCAGCGGCGGGTGGGGCGGGGTGGGCGCGGTGTCGGCACCGGCGGCGGCGCGGCGCCGCGTGGTCCGCTTCCGCGGCTCGTCGGCGGACGAGGGCGCCTCGCGGCCCGTCCCGAGGTGAACGGCCGTGCCGCGGCGGCCTCTTGACCCGCATCGGGCGAGCGCGAACCGGAGGGTGTCCGTCCGGCCCCGTGTCCGCATATTCACCACGCGTGAACACAGCGTCCGAATAGCGAACATTCGCGGCGCTCACGCACCGTGTCGACGCAGACTCGTGGGCTCAATGATCGTCTCAAGCAACGAACGGGCACGCCCATGACTCGGAGTACCACCCGGTCGCCCCAGGACTCCCCGCGGGCCGTGCAGGACCCTGCACCCCCGTTGTCCCACGGCCTCAAACAGCGCCACCTGTCGATGATCGCGCTCGGCGGCGTCATCGGCGCGGGACTCTTCGTGGGATCCGGGGTCGGCATCGCCACCGCCGGACCGGCCATCGTCCTCCTCTTCGCGGCCACCGGCGCACTGGTCATGCTGATCATGCGGATGCTCGGGGAGATGTCCGCGGCCCGCCCGTCCACCGGCTCGTTCTCGGTGCATTCCGAGGCCGAACTCGGCACCTGGGCCGGCACCACCTCGGGCTGGATGTACTGGCTGATGCTGTGCGCCGGCGTCGCCGCCGAGGCGACCGCGGCGGGCGCCATCATGCACTCCTGGGTGCCGTTCCTGCCTGCCTACGGCTGGGTCGCGGTCTTCATGGTGTTCTTCTGCGCCAGCAACCTGACCGCGGTCAAGAACTTCGGCGAGTTCGAGTTCTGGTTCTCCACCATCAAGGTCACCGTGATCGTGGCGTTCCTGGTGCTGGGCGTGCTCGGCATCCTCGGTGTGTTCGGGAACTCCCCCGGCGCCGGCAACCTCACCGACCACGGCGGCTTCTTCCCGACCGGCGCCGCCGGCCTCGCCGCCGGGCTGCTCACCACCATCTCCGGGTTCGCCGGGTTGGAGACGGTCACCATCGCCGCTGCGGAGTCCGACGAGCCGCGCCGCAACGTGGTCCGCGCGGTCCGCACCGCCGTCTGGCGCATCGCCGTCTTCTACATCGGCTCCATGGCCGTGGTGGTCACCCTGGTCCCGTGGAACGACCCGAAGGTCGCCACGGCCGGCCCCTACGTCACCGTGCTCGACCGACTGGGCATCCCGGCCGCCGGCACGATCATGCAGGTCGTGGTGCTGGTGGCGCTGCTCTCCGCGATGAACGCCAACATCTACGGCTCGTCCCGCATGGCGTACTCGCTGGTCACCCGGGGCCAGGGCCCGCGGTTCCTGAGCAAGGTGACCAACGGCGTGCCGGCCGCCGCCGTGGTGGCGTCCTGCCTGTTCGGCTTCGCGGCCGTGATCGCCGGCATCATCTGGCCGACCACGGTGTTCGCCTGGCTGCTGAACATCGCCGGCTGCTCGGTGCTGGTCGTCTGGTCCATCGTCTGCCTCACCCAGCTGAAGATGCGCCGCCGCCTGGAGCGCGAGACGCCCGAGCTGCTGTTGGTGCGGATGTGGGGCTTCCCGTATCTGACGTGGGTGGCGCTGGCGGCCATCCTCGGCGTCTTCGCGGTGATGGCCACCTCCTCGGACGGCCGTCACCAGCTCGTCGGCACGGCCGTCGTGGTGGCGACACTGATCGTCGCCGACCGCCTCAAGCAGCGGCGCGACCGGCGCGGTCTCAGTACCCCCCAGCCGTAGTCGCCACCGCGACCGGCACCCGCAGCGGCCCGCCCGTGGACAGCATCCACGAGCGGGCCGCCGCGCGTCCGCACGCCACCGGCCCGGCCCGCGGCGCACCACGGGGGGGCGGCGCCACGGGCGCCGCAGGGCCCGCAGCGCGGCTCAGCCGGTGGTCAGGGCGAAGACCACCAGGAACACCACCCAGCACAGGGCTACCAGCACGCCGCCCGCCACCTCGGTGCGCAGGGGCCGCGCCCGGCCGGGCACCAGCCAGAAGGCGAGGGCCCGGTTGATCAAAGGCAGGAGCAGCCAGGTCAGGATGGCGACGCTCAGCACGTTCGAGAGGAACAGGCTGAGGTATCCGGGCACGCCGAGCGCGCCGAAGCGGGAACCCGCGGTGAGGTTCAGGACCTGGACGGTGGGATAGAGCGCCAGGAGCACGCACATGGCCTGCTTCCAGTTGGGCGGTGCGCCCTCCTCGGCGCGCGAGTCGAAGCGGAACCAACTGCCGAACGCCGAACCGACCTTGCGCACGTCGTAGGAGACGAAGAAGGCGCGGCCCTCGCCGAGGAGTCGGGTGCGCTCGGCGGAGGCGAGCCAGGCGTCGAGGTGGCGGCGGTGGTCGAACCGGAAGACTGCAACCCACTTGCCCTGGACGCCCTGCACCGGGCGGAACAGCTCCGATCCCATGAAGCCGGGGAAGGTCCGTTGGGCCGCCAGTACCCGGGCCTGCCACCGCACGAAGTCCTGTTCCTGGTCGGGTCGTACCTCGTGGGAGATCACCGCGGTCACGGAGTCCTGGACCGGAGTGCCGCCGACGAGGACCTCCTGCGCGGGCGGCTCCTCGAAGAGGTCGCGCCCCTGCTCGATCAGGTCCCGGCGCGCCTCGGAATCCAGCCAGGCCGACAGCTGGTCGAGGTGGGCGAACCGGAAGACGACGACCCATTCGTTCTCGACCGCGGAGTCCGCGGAGGCCGGTGGGTAGACCTCCGTCCCCTCGAACCCGGGGAACGCGCGCACCGTCTCGCTGGTGCGCTCCTGCCAGCGGCGGTAGTCGTCCTCCCGGCCCGCCCGGACCTTCTGCGAGATCACGACGGTCGCGACGTCGCTGCGGGAGCCACGGCTTGCAGGGCAACTCACCCTTACTAGACTAATCCACAAAGGGTCATAAGGTGATAAACCCCCTTCTCTTTGGTGAACCGCCGAGGTTGAACCGCCGAGGTTCTTCCGCTCATCGGGGACCGGACGCGATGCTCTGATCGGAGGCACCGGTCATGGGGCACAGAGAATTCATGGCCGAAGCGGTCGCGTTGGCGACCGAATCCGTCGAAGAGGGCTGGGGCGGCCCGTTCGGTGCGGTGATCACCCGGGGCGACGAAATCATCGCGCGCGGCCAGAACCGCGTACTGCTGACGGCGGATCCGACCGCACACGGCGAGGTGGAGGCCATCCGCAAGGCGGTCCAGTTCCTCAACCCCGAGGCACCCACCGTCTCCGAGGAGCACCAGAACTTGTACACGTTGGAGTTGGTGCCCCGCCCTGAGGGTTCGCCGGACCGGCTGCCGGAGCGTGCGCGGATGCTCCAGGGCTGCTCGATCTACACCAGCGGCGCCCCCTGCCCGATGTGCATGAGCGCCATCTACTGGTCGCGGATCGACGCCGTCTACTTCAGCTGTGACTGGCAGGCCACCGAGGAGATCGGCTTCAGCGACGCCTTCCAGTACGAGGACTTCCGCAAGCCCCCGGAAGAACGGAGCATCACCATCGCCCAGGTGTACCCGGAGTTGGGCGCCCGCTCCTACCAGGCGTGGACGGACAAGCCGAACCGCCACCCGTACTGACCGCCTGCCCCGCCCCGCCTTCCCGCCGCCTGCCTGGGGGTACCGGATGGACCTCAACACCGTCACCGCGGTCGTGGCGGCACCCACCCGCGCGGCCCAGGCGACCTGGCGGCCGGGCGACGCCTGGCTGGCCGGCGGCACCTGGCTGTTCTCCGCACCCCAACCCCACCTCCGCCGCCTCATCGACCTGCGGGGGTTCGACTGGCCACCGTTCCGGATCGACGCAGGCGGACTGGAGATCGCGGCCACCTGCACGCTGGCCCGACTCGGCCGGATCGACCCGCCGGCGGAATGGGCGGCGGCCCCGCTGATCGGTCAGTGCCGACGGGCGCTGCTGGGTTCGTTCAAGGTGTGGAACGAGGCCACGGTGGGCGGCAACCTGTGCCTGTCGCTGCCGGCGGGCCCGATGATCTCGCTGGCCACGGCGCTCGACGGGGTCTGCACCCTCTGGCGGCCCGACGGCGGTGCGCGGCAGGTCGCCGCCCTCGACTTCGTCACCGGCCCGCAGCGCAACGTGCTGGCCCCCGGCGAGCTGCTGCGCGCGGTCACCCTGCCGGCCGCGGCACTGCGCTGCCGCACCGCCT
Source organism: Streptomyces diastatochromogenes (assembly GCA_001418405.1). Classification (GTDB taxonomy): domain Bacteria; phylum Actinomycetota; class Actinomycetes; order Streptomycetales; family Streptomycetaceae; genus Streptomyces; species Streptomyces albulus_C. The sequence continues at coordinate 22,069 of LIQL01000036.1, forward strand.
TCCGCCGGATCTCGCTGACCCCGCACGGCCGTTCCGCGGCGCTGCTCATCGGGCGGCGATCGCCCGACGACGGCGCGTTCACGCTGACCGTCACCGCCGCCACCGTCCGCCCGGTCCGACTGGCCTTCCCCGGGCTTCCTGGGGCGGCGGAGCTGCTCACCGCGCTGGAACGGGCCGTTCCGCCGTGGCTCTACCACCACGACGTGCACGGCGCGCCTGCCTGGCGGCGGCTCATGACCGTCCGGTTCGCCGAGGAGATCCGCGCCGAGTTGGCCCGGCCGCGGGAGGAGGGAGCACGATGAGGTGCGAGGTCAACGGCCGGGTCTTCACCGGGGAACCGCGGCCCGGACAGTGCCTGCGCAGCTACCTGCGCGAGCTGGGCTGGTTCGGGGTGAAGATGGGCTGTGACGCCGGGGACTGCGGGGCGTGCACCGTGCACGTCGACGGCGAGCCGGTGCACAGTTGCCTCTTCCCGGCGTTCCGCGCCGCCGGCCGCCGGGTGACGACGGTCGAAGGGCTCGCCGGCGACGCCGCGTTGCATCCGGTGCAGCGGGACTTCCTGGCCGCGCAGGGATTCCAGTGCGGCTTCTGCACGGCGGGCCTGATCATGACGGCGGCCGCGCTCGGTCCCGAGCAACGGCGCAACCTCCCCGAGGCGTTGAAGGGCAACCTGTGCCGGTGCACCGGGTACCGGGCGATCGAGGACGCCGTCCACGGGGTCGTACGGGTCGACGACGATGCCGAAGGGGAGTCGGTGGGGCGGAACCTGCCCGCGCCGGCCGGCCCGCAGGTGGTGACGGGCACGGCCCGCTACGCCCTGGACGTCTCCGTCGAGGGCCTGCTGCACGCGAAGTTGGTGCACGCGCCGCACGCGCACGCCCGGATCACCGCGATCGACACCAGCGCCGCGCGTGCGGTGCCGGGGGTGCGGGCCGTGTTCACCCATGAGGACGCGCCGGCCCGCCGGTACTCCACGGGACGGCACGAGGACGCCACCCTCGACCCGGCCGACACCCGGCTCTTCGACGACGTGGTCCGCTTCGCCGGACAGCGGGTCGCGGCGGTGGTGGCCGACAGCGTGGCCGCCGCGGAAGAAGGATGCCGCCAACTGGCCGTGTCCTACGAGGTGTTGCCCGACGTGTTCGACCCCGAGGTGGCCATGACGCCCGGCTCCCCGGTGCTGCACGGCGACAAGGGGCCCGAACAGTACGTCGCGGACGCCGACCGCAACATCGCCGCCGAGGTGCACGGCGACCTGGGCGACGTCGAAGCGGCCTTCGCGGCGGCCGACGTCATCCACGAGGACACCTACGTCAGTCACCGCCTCCAGCACGCGCACCTGGAGAGCCACGCCTCGCTCGCCTGGCTGGACGCCGCCGGCCGGCTCACCGTCCGGACCAGCAGTCAGGTGCCGTTCCTCACCCGGGACGCCCTGTGCACCCTCTTCGCGCTGCCCAAGGACCGGGTCCGGGTGCTGTGCGGCCGGGTCGGCGGCGGCTTCGGCGCGAAGCAGGAGATGTTCACCGAGGACGTCGTCGCGTTGGCGGCCCTGCGCACCGGCCGGCCGGTGCAGTTGGAGTTGACGCGCGAGGAGGAGTTCACCGCCACCGCCGTCCGGCACCCCATCAGCGTGCGGGTCAAGGCCGCGGCCCGGCGCGACGGCACCCTCACCGCACTGCAACTGCGGGCCGTCGCCAACACCGGCGCGTACGGCAACCACGCCACCGCCGTGATCCACGGCTGCAACGAGTCGATCGCCGTCTACCGCTGCCCGAACAAGAAGGTCGACGGCTACGCCGTCTACACCAACACCGTGCCCTCCGGGGCCTACCGTGGCTACGGACTCAGCCAGACGATCTTCGCCGTCGAGTCGGCCATGGACGAACTGGCCCGCGCGCTAGGGACGGACCCGATCGCCTTCCGCGAACGCAACGTGATCCGGCCCGGCGATCCGATGCTGAGCTTCGATGCCGCACCCGACGACGTCGAGATCGGCAGCTACGGCCTGGACCAGTGCCTGGACCTGGTCCGCTCGGCGCTGCGGCGCGACGCCGGCGCGCGCCCGCCGGCGGGCGCGGACTGGCGCGTCGGGCAGGGCATCGCGCTGGGCATGATCGACACGATCCCGCCGCGCGGACACCACGCCGAGGCCAGGATCGCCCTGCGCGCCGACGGACACTACGAACTCACCGTCGGCACCGCCGAGTTCGGCAGCGGCACCACCACCGCGCACCGGCAACTCGTCGCGGACGTACTCGGGACCCGTCCCGAACGGATCCGGATCGTGCACGCCGACACCGACCGCCTCGACCACGACACCGGCGCGTTCGGCTCCACCGGGATCGTGGTCGCGGGGCTGGCGGCGACCCGGGCCGCCGAGGAACTGCGGACCCGCGTCATCGCGGCCGGGGCGCGCTACGCCGGCGTCGAGCCGGCCGCCTGCGCGCCGGCCGACGACCACGTGCGCTGCGGCGAGGCCCGCGTCCCGCTCGCCGACCTGGCGACGCGGTCCCGGGCCACCGGCCCCGAACTGTCCGCGACCGCCACGAGCGAGGGCTCGCCGCGTTCCGTCGCGTTCAACGTGCAGGGCTTCCGGGTCGCGGTGCACACCAGCACCGGCGAGATCAGGATCCTGCGGAGCGTCCACGCGGCCGACGCCGGCCGGGTCGTCAATCCGCTACAGTGCCGCGGCCAGGTCGAGGGCGGCGTCGCGCAGGCCGTCGGCGCGGCCCTGTACGAGTCGCTGCTGTGGGACGACGACGGGCACCTCGTCACCACGTCCTTCCGCACCTACCACGTACCGGCGTTCGGTGACGTGCCGCGGACCGAGGTGTACTTCGCCGACACCGCGGACGCCCTCGGGCCGCTGGGCGCCAAGTCGATGAGCGAGAGCCCGTTCACCCCGGTCGCCCCCGCGCTGGCCAACGCGGTGCGGGACGCCACCGGCATCCGCTTCGGCGTGCTGCCGCTGACCCGCGACCGCGTCTGCCTGGCCCTCGCCGCCGCCCGCGCGACCACCACCGCGCGGGAGTACCTCACACTCGGGCGGCGGTCCTGAGATCCCGGTCGAAGGCGCGGATGTCGTCCTCGGTCAGCGACGTCCGGGTGTGCGCGATCGCCTGGAGGTAGTCGCCGGTGAGCCGGGTCGGGTCGGCGCCCTCGTCCGGCCCGGAGGCCAGGTGGCGTTCGAAGGCGCTCTGCGCGGCGGTGCGCGCCGCGTACTCGATGTCCGCGGGCGTGAACCGGTCGCTGGCCTCGACCAGCGCGTCGAGTTCGAGGCCGGCCGCGCGGTCCGGGCCGATGTAGCGGATCCAGATGGCGCGCCGGGCCTGGGGGTCGGGCGGCCCGACGGGGATGAGGTAGTCGAAGCGGCCCGGACGCAGGAAGGCCGGGTCGAGGGAGCGCACCGCGTTGGTGGCGCAGATCAGCAGCCGGCGCTCGCCGCGCCGGAACTGCGGGATGAGCTTGAGGAGTTCGTTGGTGACCCGGTGCGCCAGTGTCGTCGGGTCGTGCCGCTCGGAGGCGATCTCCTCGGCCTCGTCGAAGAACAGCACGGCCTGCTCCAGGTGCTCGACGCGGGCGAAGAGCCGGCGGAGTCCGGCCGCGACGCCGTGCGCGTCGTCGGCGAGCTGGTAGGGGAACACCTCGATGAACGGCCAGCGCAGCCGGGAGGCGACCGCCCGCGCGAAGGTGGTCTTGCCGGTGCCGGGCGGACCGAAGAGCACCACGGCGCGGGGCGGCACCAGGCGGTACTCGCCGGCGACGTCGGGGTGCTCCAGCGGAAGCACCAACCGGCGCTCGATCAGTGCCTTCTCGGCACTCATGCCGGCGATGCCGTCCCACAGGCCGGCGTCCGGCACGGTCCCGCCGAGTTGGTCGAGCAAGGTGGCCTCGGCGGAGTCCGCGGTCAGCTGCTTCTCGACGTAGCGCAGGTTCGGGCGGACCGCGTAGCCGGCGCGGGTGAACGCCCGCTGGCCGGACTCCTCGTCCGGCAGCAGCGCCCCGATGCGGCGCACCCCCGACCGCCCCAACCGCTCCTCCAGGGCCGCCAACAGCGCCTGCCCGACGCCGTGCCCCCGCCACGGCTGGCCCACCGCCATCCGCAGGATCCAGGCGCGTTCCTGCGCCACCAGGGACACCGCGGCGCCGACGATCTGGTCGCCCACCACGGCCACCACGGCGGGCGCTTCGGCGTGCAGCGCGCTCACCGCCTCCCCCAGGCTCACCGCGAGGCCCACGGAGACGTCCGGTGCTTCTTCCCAGATGCGCACCACCTGATCCAGATCGCTCTCCTCCAGCGCACGGACCCGCCATGGAGACATCGCACGTCACCTCTCCGGACCGGTGCCGAGGGGCACGCCCCGACACGTCGGGCCTGTGCCGCCCGCACGGTCGGGAAGCGGTGGCCGCACCGTGGGCGGCCCCTCGTCCTCCCTGCCCGCTCGGTGTGGAGCGGGGGGCGCCGCACGGGCGCCGTGCGTCGATTGTCACCCGCCGCGCGGTGTCCCGCGAGGGGCCGCCGGAGGACCTCGGGCCCGGCGGGCGGCAGCTCCGCCCGCTCGCCACGCTGTGCATGCGGACCGCTCGGTTCGGTGGCGGTGCGCAGTGCTGTGCCGCCACCCGCCGGGTCCTCGGGCCGGGCCGGCCGCCCGGCACCGGCGACCCGGACCCGGTCGGTGGGAAGACTGCCGGACATGACGACCTCCACAGACGAACCGCGCCGGGCACCCGGCCGGACCGCGCCCGGGGCCCGGGCCGTCGCCGCGGGCGCGGTGGGCAACTTCATCGAGTGGTACGAGTTCGGCGTCTACGCCTACTTCGCCACCGTCGTCGCCGCCAACTTCTTCACCCCGCAGGGTGGCGGAGCCGCGGAGGCCCTGGTCAAGACGTATGCGACGTTCGCGCTGGCCTTCTTCTTCCGACCGCTGGGCGCGTTCCTCCTCGGCCGGGCCGGCGACCGCTTCGGCCGTCGGCCGGTGCTGATCGCGGCGGTGGTGACGATGACCGGCGCGACGACGCTGATCGGGGCGCTGCCCACGTACGCCACGGCGGGCGCGGCCGCCCCATGGTTGCTGACCGCGCTGCGGATCGTCCAGGGCCTCTCGGCGGGCGGGGAGTTCGGCGGCGCCGTCGCCCTGATGACCGAGTGCGCGCCCGACGGGAAACGGGGGCGGTACGGCGCGTGGCAGTCCTTCACCGTCGCGCTCGGACTGCTCGGCGGCGCGGCCGCGGCGACCCTGGTGACGACCGTGCTGTCGGCGGCGCAGGTCGCGGCGTGGGGCTGGCGGCTGCCGTTCCTGGCGGCCCTGCCGATGGGGGCCCTCGCCCTGCTGCTGCGCCTGGGCCTGCCCGAGTCCCCGGCGTTCCGCCGCACCGTGCCGGATCGCGCGGGCGGCGACGGCGCCCCGCCCGCGCCCCGGCCGCCGCTGCGGAGCACGGCCCGGGAGGTCGTCCTGGGATGCGGGCGCCTCGTGGCCTGGTCGGCGGCGGGTTACACGTTCCTGGTGGTGCTGCCGTCCTACCTCCAGAACACCGTCGGGGCGAGTCCGGCCCGGTCCCTGCTCACCACGGTCATCGCCAACCTCGGCTTCGCCGCCGCGATCCTCCCCGCGGGCGCGCTGAGCGACCGGGTGGGCCGGCGCGCGGTGATGGTGACCGGTGCCGCGCTCTCGGCGGTGTGCGCACTGCCCCTGCTCCACCTCGTCCAACAGCGCTCCGCGCCCCTGTGGTTGACATGCGGGGCGGTGGCCGTCGCCGGCGCGCTGGTGGGTCTGCTGGCCGGGCCGGGGCCGGCGATGCTCGCCGAGACGTTCCGCACGCCGGTCCGCGCCACCGGTCTCGGCGTGGCCTACGCGCTGTCCAACGCGGTGTTCTCCGGCTGCGCCGGGCTGCTGGTCACCGAACTGATCCGGCGCACCGGCAACCCCGACGTACCCGCCTACTACGTCATCGTCACCTGTGCCCTGGGCGCCCTGGCCCTGGCCACGCTGCACCGCGACGACCACCGCCGGGCCTTGCGCGACTAGGGCGTGTCCGACGAGTTGGCGTCCCACGACGCCGGGGCGGCCGCGCTGTTGCTCGACCGGGTGCTGGGGTTCCTGACGGCGCTGGACGCCTGAGGCGTCACCTCGTGCGGCGCGCCGTCGCCGCACGGCGCGTCACGCGGCGCGGAGTTGACTGCGGTCCGGGGCGGAGCCGGTGGCGAGGTGCGGGGCGATGGTCCCGGCCGCTCACCCGTCCCACTCCTCCGCGAGGACGGACCAGATCTCCGTGTCCTGCCGGACGCCGCGGTACGGGAACTGCTGGCGCAGCACCCCGTCGCGACGCATGCCGAGTCGGCGCGCCGCCGCGACGCTGCGCTTGTTGGTGGGCGTCGTCCGCCACTCCACGCGGCTCATCCCGCGCTCCCGGAAGGCCCAGTCGATCAGCAGCCGGCTGGCGCGGTGCACCAGACCGCGTCCCTCCCCCGCCGACTCCAACCAGCAGCCGATCTCGCAGACCCCCAGCGCCGCGTCGAACTGCGTGAACATCACGCCGCCGACCAGCACCCCGTCCAACCAGATGCCATAGATGCGGGCGCCGTCCTTGGCTTGGCCGTCCGCGTAGCCCTGGAGGACGGTGAGCGCGGTCACCAGGTCGGTGCTGCGGGTCGCCCACGGGATCCAGGGGTCCACGGTCGGCCGCGCACGCTCTATGTGGGCCAGGAACTCCGGCGCCTGCCAGGGCTCCAGGGGCCGCAGTTGGGCGCCGTCATCGAGCGGCAAGGCGAACATGGGTCCTCCGTCTGCGTCCACGGTACGTAACAAGCGTTCGGTACGTACTCTAATCCCCATGCCTCCTCCCGCCCCCGTCGATCACGCATCCCGCCGCGAGCGCGTCTCCCAAGCGGTGTGGCGCATATTGGCCGCCAAGGGCTTCGGCGGCCTGACCCTGCGCGCCGTGGCGGCCGAGTTGGACGTCTCCACCGGCCTGGTCATGCACTACTTCCCGACCAAACGGGCCCTGATCGCGCACGCCCTCGAACTGTTGGAGAAGGACGGCGCCAAGCGCCCCCGTCGCCCACACCCCCGACCAGGGCTCGCCGCCCTCCGCGCCGCCCTCCTGGACCTGCTGCCGATCGGCGAGGAGAACACCGCCCGCAACCGGATCTGGGTCGGCTCCTGGGACCAGGCCCTGGCCGACCCGGGCCTGCATGCCGACCAGGCCGACCGCTACGCCCGCATCCGCGCCGCGCTCCGCCCCCACCTGGCCGCCGCCCGCACCCTGGACGAGCTCCCCGCCGACGCCGATCTCGACCAACTCGCCGCGACGGTGGTCGCGTTCGCCCACGGCCTGACCGTCCAGGCCCTGTTCGACCCGGACCGCTTCCCCGCCCAGGCCCAGACCGCGGCGGTCGACGGCTTCCTGGCGGCCCTCCGCACCCCCGACTTGAACTAGAGATACTTTTAGACAACGTCTAAAAGTAAGTGGCCGTCGTCATTCGCACGCCTTACTCTTTCGCTCATGAGCGCGCAGACCGCAACACTGCTGACCGTGAACGTGGGGCGGATCCTCACCGCCCCCTATGCCGCCGCCCACGGCACCGGCATCGACAAACGCCCCGCGCCCGGCCCCGTGGCCGTGGCCGCCCCCGGCCCCAAGGGCATCGGCGGCAGCGGCCTCGCCGGCGACGCGGTGCTGGACCGCGTCCGACACGGCGGCGACGACCAGGCCGTCTACGCCTACGCCCGCGAGGACCTCGACGAGTGGCAGCGGCAACTGGACCGCACGCTCCCCAACGGCGTCTTCGGCGAGAACCTCACCACCACCGGCCTGGACGTCACCGACGCCCGCATCGGCGAACGCTGGCGCATCGGAGGGGAGTTACTGCTGGAGGTGACGTCACCACGGGTCCCCTGCCGTACCTTCCAAGGCTGGTTGGACGAACCCGGCTGGGTCAAACGCTTCACCCGGGCCGCGGTACCCGGCGCGTACCTGCGGGTCCTGACGCCCGGCGAGATCCGCGCCGGCGACCCGGTGCGCGTCGAGCACCGGCCCGACCACGACGTCACCGTCGGGCTGATGTTCCACGCCCTGACCACCCGACGCGAACTGCTGCCCCGCCTCCTCGACGCGGGCCCTCCCCTACCGGCCGAGGCCCGGACGAAGGTGCTGGCGCACCAGGAGGCCCTCACCCGGGCGGCACTCCGGTGATCCGCTTCTCGAACCAGTGGTGCGCGTAGGGCTCGTCGTTGAAGGCCGCGACCTCCTCGAAGCCGCAGGAGCGATAGAGGCCGATCGCGGCGGTGAGCGCCTCATTGGTGTCCAGGCGCAGCACGTCGCAGCCGTGCCGGGCGGCCTGCGCCACCAGTTCGGCCACGAACCTGCGCCCCAGGCCCAGCCCCCGGGCCTGCGGCGCGACCCACATGCGCTTGATCTCGGCCGGTGCGCCGGGCGGCAGCTTCAGGCCGGCGCAGCCGACCGGTTCGCCGTGCAGCCGGGCGACCAGCAACAGGCCGTGCGGGGACTGGAGTTCGCCCGCGTCGGGGAGCAGGCTGCGCACCGGGTCGAAGCCCGACGCGAACCGCTCCCGCAACTCGCCGAAGTAGGACTGCAGGCAGTACTGGGCATCGGGGTGGTCCGGGGCCACGGGGTGCAGCACGACCGTCGCGGCGGTCAGCAGCCGGTTGACCTCCGCCATCGCGGTCACCAGCCGGTCGCGCTGGACGGCGTTGAGCGGTTCGAGCAGGGAGCCGGCCAACTCGTCGCTGCGGCGGTCCACCAGGGCGCGTTCCGCACGTCCGGCCTCGGTGAGCCGGACGGTGCGCACCCGCCGGTCCCGGGGCTGCGGCTGCACCGTCACCAGGCCGTCGCCCTCCAACGACCGCAACAACCGGCTGACGTACCCGGAGTCCAGTCCCAGGCGCTCGCGCAACCACCGCACGTCCTGCCCGTGCTCGCCGATCTCCCACAGCAACCGGGCCTCGCCGATGGGCCGGTCCCGCCCGAGGTAGTGGTCGTGCAGCACGCCCACGCGTTCCGTGACGGCGCGGTTGAAGCGCCGCACCTGGTCGATCTGCGTCGCATCCATCCTCTGACCTTAGTCAGAGGATGGATGCCGGGACCAGTCCGCCGCGCGCCGTCACCCATATCCCTTGCGCACGATCGCCGTGGGCGTCAGTGTCTCGCGCATGACGACGCTCTCCGTGCGCCCCCTCACGGTCGAGGACTGGGCCCTGTACCGCACCGTTCGCCTGGCCGCACTCGCGGACGCCCCGGAGGCGTTCGGCTCCACGTGGGAGTCGGAGCAGGCGTTCACGGAGGACAGGTGGCGCGAACGCCTCGCCCGGCGCAACCAGTTCGTCGCGCAGGACGGCGACCGGACGTACGGGCTGATCGGCATCGTGCCGGTCGAGGCGGGCCGTGCGGAACTGGTGTCGATGTGGGTGCACCCCGACGGCCGCGGAGGCGGGGTGGGGGACCTCCTGGTGCGGGCGGCGTTGCGGTGGGCGAAGGACCACGATTGCCCCCGGGTCGAGCTCCGGGTCGCAGAGGAGAACGACCGCGCGGAGCGCCTCTACGCCCGGCACGGCTTCCAGCGCACCGGGCGGGTGCAGGCGGTGCGCCCGGGCGAACTCCGCCGGGAGTTCGCCATGGCCCGCACCGAACCGGCCGGGTGAGCCCCGTCCCGACGAAGCGGCCCGCCACGCGCAGGCGCGTGGCGGGCCGGTTCCGGACGTCTCGGCGCGCCCTCAACCACCGTCGCCCCGGGGACCGTTCCGCACCGCGGTGACGTGCTCCGTCGTGACGGCCGGGACGTGCGTGCACCAGCCGGGCGACCGGGCGGGGAGGCGCTAAGCGTCCCCGTGACGGAACTCAGGAAGCGGCGGGACGGCGGCCACCCCGCCGGTCGGCACCGCGGCCGCCCGCGCCACCCGCACCGCCGGTGGCCCCGCCGCCCGCCTTGCGGCGGGCGGAACCGCGGCCGCCGTTGGTGGCGGCGCCGCCACCGGCTGCGCCACCCACGGCCGCTCCGGCCGCGCCCCGCCGGCCCCGGCGTCCCGCACTCGCGCCGGCAGCGGTCGCCGCCGCTCCGGTTCCGGTTCCGGTCCCGCCACCGCTGCGGCGTCGACGGCCGGACCGCCGAGCGCCCTCGGTGCCGGGCTTCCGGTCCGAGCGGGCCGCGGACGGTGCCGCCTGCTGGGGAACTTCGAGGACGACGGCCACGCCGGAGGGCTCCCGGGCACCGGTGATGGTGGCCAGTTCCGCGTCGCTGGACGTGATGCGGGCCGTCCGGGGGCGGATGCCGGCGTCCGACATGAGCCGGGTGACCTCCCGCTTCTGGGCGGGCAGGACCAGGGTGACCACGCTGCCGGAGCCACCGGCGCGGGCGGTGCGACCGCCGCGGTGGACGTAGTCCTTGTGGTCGGTGGGCGGATCGACGTTCACGACCAGGTCGAGATCGTCGACGTGGATGCCGCGGGCCGCGACGTTGGTCGCCACCAACGCGGTGACCTGGCCGTTCTTGAACTGCTCCAGGGTGCGGTTGCGCTGCGGCTGGGAACGGCCGCCGTGCAGGGCCGCCGCTCGGACACCGACGGCCAGGAGCCGCTTGGCGAGCCGGTCAGCGGACCGCTTGGTGTCGAGGAAGAGGATGACCCGGCCGTCGCGGGCCGCGATGCGCGTCGTGACGGCCTTCTTGTCGGTCTCGTCCTGGACGTGGAACACGTGGTGCTCCATGGTGGTCACCGCGCCCGCGGAGGGGTCCACGGAGTGCACCACCGGGTCGGTCAGGAACCGCTGCACCAGGCGGTCGATGTTGCGGTCCAGGGTGGCCGAGAAGAGCATGCGCTGTCCGTCGGACCGCACATGCTGGAGCAGCTTGGTGATCTGCGGCAGGAAGCCCATGTCGGTCATCTGGTCGGCCTCGTCCAGCACCGTGATGCGGACGCCGTCCAGCACGCAGTCGCCGCGCTCCACCAGGTCGTTGAGCCTGCCCGGGGTCGCCACGAGCACCTCGACGCCACGGCGGAGCGTGCTGGCCTGCTTGGTGATGGACAGCCCGCCGACCACCGTCGCCAGGCGGAGGTTCACCGCGGTCGCGTAGGGGGTCAGCGCGTCCGTCACCTGCTGCGCGAGTTCACGGGTGGGCACCAGCACGAGGGCCAGCGGGGCCTTGGACTCGGCTCGCTGTCCGGCCGTGCGGGCCAGCAGCGCCAATCCGAACGCGAGGGTCTTGCCGGACCCGGTGCGTCCGCGTCCCAACAGGTCGCGGCCGGCGAGCGAGTTGGGCAGCGTGGCGGCCTGAATGGGGAACGGGGTGGTCACGCCCTGTGCGGTGAGGGTCTTCAGCAGCCCCGCGGGCATGTCCAGGCCGGCGAAGTCCTCGACGGCGGGAAGTGCGGGTGTCGTGTTTTCCGGCAGCCGGAACTCCCTCGACGACGGTGCGGACGACGCGGGCGACGCGGCGCGCCGATTCGACTTCTGGGACCTGCGGGACATGCGGTTATGTGCCTTCCTGAAAACAGCGCAAACCGGGGTCCGCACCACGGCGGTGCGGACCCCGGCTAGCGGATACGCGTCCGGCACTCAGGCGGGGACGATGTTCTCCGCCTGGGGGCCCTTCTGACCCTGCGTGACGTCGAAGGAGACCCGCTGGCCCTCCTGGAGCTCACGGAAGCCCTGGGACTGAATGTTCGAGTAGTGGGCGAAGACGTCCGGGCCGCCGCCGTCCTGCTGAATGAAGCCGAAACCCTTTTCGGCGTTGAACCACTTCACGGTTCCCTGTGCCATGACTTTCTCCTTCTGGTAAACAAAGGCCCCATCCGGAGATGCCGGAAAAACAAACAAGGCGCCTGAAGGAGAAACATTCCCGTCAGGCGCACATGGGTTCATGGGTACCACAACTGCAACTTCTGAACCGTAGCACAGCTCGGCGGTCGATGAGGGGCGTCAGGTGCACTGAGTGCCTGGTGACGGGGGTCGCCGGCGCTCAATAGTCGCGGCCGTTGAGACCGCGGTAGACGAAACGGGCCAGCGCCTCGACCGTCTCCTCCTCGGTGGCCGGGTCGGCCTGCTGCTGCCGGGCCTGGAGGAAAGCGTGGACCAGCGAGAACGCCATGCGCAGGGCGGTCTCCGGAGCGGCGGGTAGCCGACCCCCCGCCTCGGCGACGTGGGCGACGTGACCGAGCAGGTCGGCGGTCTCGCTCGCCGCGAAACGATCGACGGTGGCGGCGAAGCCCTCGTTGACCAGGGCCGCCTCCCGCATGGCACGCAGCGTCACGGCGTGCTCGCGGTAGCGACGGACGTACACCGCGACGTGTTCGCGGACCGCCTGCGGATCGGTGAAGTCCGACCGGTGCCCGGGGGCGGCGGCCCACGAGTCGCCGTCGGCCGCCATGTCGGCCATGAGCGCTTCGAGCAGGGCTTCCTTGCCGGCGAAGTGGTTGTAGAAGGAGCCCGCCGCGCGTCCGGCCTCGGCGGTGATGTCCGTGATCTTCGTGTTGAGGTAGCCGCGTTCGGCGAACACCCGCTTGGCGGCGGCCTTCAGGGCGGCCTCGGTCTCCGCCGCTCTCTCCTTGCGCTTCACGGCACCTCCTTGACGGGGAACAGTACCAACCAACATACTGAATCCACATTCACTGAATTGAGATTCAGAATCGAGGTTCGACCATGGACGTGATCATCGCCGGCGCCGGTCCCACCGGACTGACCTTGGGCATCGACCTGGCACGACGGGGACTCGCCGTGCGCGTCGTCGACCAGGCGGACGCGCACTTCGACGGTTCGCGGGGCGACGGCCTCCAGCCCCGCACCCTGGAAGTCTTCGAGGACCTGGGCGTGCTCGACGCGGTCCTCCAGCAGGGACGGGTGGTGCCGACGGTCCGCGTGCACCTCGACGGGGCGCACGTCACGGACCGGCGGACGGCCGCGCTCCTCGACCCCACCCCCGACGTGCCGTACCCCAATGCCTGGGTCCTCGGCCAGTCACAGACCGAGCGCATCCTGCGGGACCGCCTCGCCGCGTTCGGCACCCGCGTCGAGCTCGGCACCGCACTGGTCGACTTCACCCAGGACGCGGACGGCGTGACGGTCCGCCTCTCCAACGGCGAGACCGTCCGCGCCGCCTACCTGGTGGGCGCCGACGGCGGGCGCAGCACCGTCCGCAAGGCCCTGGGCATCCCGTTCCGGGGGACGACGGACGAGAGCGTGCGGATGCTGCTCGGCGACGTGACCGCCGACACCCTGGACCACGACTGGGGCTACTGGTTCGCCCGCGCCGACGCCCCCTGGTCCGGCGTCGGCCTGAGCCCGCTG
>LIQL01000360.1 GCA_001418405.1 Streptomyces diastatochromogenes
CACCACCCCCGCAGGCCCGTCACCGCCCCAACAGCCCCGCGCAGCGGACAACGCCCGCGCCGCAGGCGCAACGACGAGAAGACCCACGGCGGGAAAGCCGACAACGCCCCGCGCCGCCAGGCGCAAACAACAACCCCCACGGCGGGAAAGCCGACAACGTGGGAACCGGCCCAGCGCCAGCAATCACGCTCCGTATACCGGCCGCGCCGGCTCCGATTCCGTGAGGAGTTTGCGGGTGGTTTCGCCGGCCTCGGACGGGGTCCAGCGGGCTCCCTTGTCGGCGGTGGGGCCGGGGCGCCAGCCTTCCATGACGGTGATGCGGCCGCCCTCGGCTTCGAAGACGCGGCCGGTGACGCCGGCGCTGTCGGCGGAGGCGAGCCAGACGACCAGGGGGGAGACGTTTTCGGGGGCCATGGCGTCGAAGTCGCCGTCGGTGGGGGCGGCCATGGTGTCGGCGAAGGTCTGTTCGGTCATGCGGGTGCGGGCGGCGGGGGCGAGGGCGTTGACTTGGATGCCGTAGCGGCCGAGTTCGGCGGCGGCGACGAGGGTCAGGCCGAGGATGCCGGCCTTGGCGGCGGAGTAGTTGCCCTGGCCGACGCTGCCCAGTAGGCCGGCGCCGGAGCTGGTGTTGATGACCCGGGCGTCGGGCGTCCGGCCGGCTTTGGCCTCGGCACGCCAGTGCGCGGCGGCGTGCTTGAGGGGCAGGAAGTGGCCTTTGAGGTGGACCCGCATGACGGCGTCCCAGTCCTCCTCGGCGAGGTTGACGAGCATGCGGTCGCGCAGGAAGCCGGCGTTGTTCACCAGGGCGTCCAGGCGGCCGAAGGTGTCGAGGGCGGTGGTGACGAGGGAGCGGGCGCCGTCGTCGGTGGTGATGTCGCCGGTGTGCGCGACGGCCTGGCCGCCGTGGGCGCGGATCTCCTCGACGACCTGTTGGGCGGGGCCGCCGGAGGCGCCGGCGCCGTCGGCCGTCACTCCGAGGTCGTTGACGACGACGGCGGCTCCTTCCGCGGCGAGGGCGAGGGCGTGGGCGCGGCCGAGGCCCCGGCCGGCGCCGGTGACGGCGGCGACGCGTCCGGTGCAGATTCCGGTCATCTCATGACTCCTTGGAGTGGTTGGCGGTGGCGGCGTCGAGGAAGGCGGGGCGTTCCCCGCCGCCGTGGACGAGCAGGCTGGCGCCGCTGACGTAGCCGGCGTGGTCGGAGGCGAGGAAGACGCAGGCGTCGCCGATTTCGGTGGGTTCGGCGAGCCTGCCGAGCGGCACGGTCGCGCCGACGGCGGCGATGCCGGCCTCGTCCCCGTAGTGCAGGGCGGAGAGTTCGGTACGCACCATGCCGAGGACGAGGGTGTTGACGCGGACGTGCGGCGCCCATTCGACGGCCATCGAGCGGGCGAGGTTGTCCAGTCCCGCTTTGGCGGCGCCGTAGGCGGCGGTGCCGGGTGAGGGGCGGGTGCCGCTGACGCTGCCGATCATGATCACCGAGCCGCCGTCGGGCTGGTCGCGCATCACTTCGTAGGCGGCGAGCGCGGCGGTGAGCGGGGCGATGAGGTTGAGTTCCACGACGCGGGCGTGGCGTTCGGCGGTGGTGCCGTCGAGCAGCCGGTAGGGGCTGCCACCGGCGTTGTTGACCAGGCAGTCCAGCCGTCCGTGGTCGGCCGCGACGCCCTGGAAGAAGTCCTGGACGGCGGCGGGTTCCCGCAGGTCCACGGCGTGGAAGCGGGCGGTGCGGCGTTCGGCGGTGACGGGGGTGTCCGGGGGTCGCCGGGCGCACACCACGACCGTGGCGCCGGCCCGGAGGAAGGACCGGGCGATGCCGGCGCCGACGCCCCGGGTACCGCCGGTGACGACGGCGACCCGTCCGGTCAGATCGAGGTTCAGGGACAACTGGTACCTCCCGCGGCGGGCGATCCGCTGCTAACTTCGCTACCTAACAAACGCTTGGTGGAAAGGTAGCTGATCTGCTCATGGGTGTCTCCACCTCCGCACCCGACCAGGGCGTCGCGGTCGTCACCGTGGACTTCCCCCCGGTCAACGCACTGCCCGTACAGGGCTGGTACGACCTCGCCGACGCCGTACGGGCCGCCGGCCGCGATCCGGACGTCCGGTGCGTGGTGCTCACCGCCGCGGGGCGCGGGTTCAACGCCGGCGTCGACATCAAGGAGATGCAGCGCGACACCGCGTCCGGCGGCCACGGGGCGCTGATCGGCGCCAACCGCGGCTGCGCCGAGGCGTTCGCCGCGGTCTACGAGTGCGAAGTGCCGGTGGTCGCCGCCGTGCACGGCTTCTGCCTGGGCGGCGGCATCGGTCTGGTGGGCAACGCCGATGCGATCGTGGCGAGCCACGACGCCACCTTCGGCCTGCCCGAGCTGGACCGCGGCGCCCTGGGCGCCGCCACCCACCTGGCCCGCCTGGTCCCCCAGCACCTGATGCGGGCGCTGTATTACACCTCGCGGACCGCCACCGCCCACGAACTGCACGCGCACGGCTCCGTCTGGAAAGTCGTGCCGCGCGACGAACTGACCGACGCGGCAATGGAGTTGGCCCGGGAGATCGCCCGCAAGGACGGCTTCCTCATCCGGCTCGCCAAGGCCGCCATCAACGGCATCGACCCGGTCGACGTACGCCGTAGCTACCGCTTCGAGCAGGGCTTCACCTTCGAGGCCAACCTCAGCGGGGTCGCGGACCGGGTCCGCGACACCTTCGGCGCCGACGGGCCCCACAAGGACGAGGAGGACCGATCGTGACCGACAAGACCATGACCCCCGAGGACGTCGTGGCGCGACTGCACAGCGGGATGACCCTGGGCATCGGCGGCTGGGGCTCCCGCCGCAAGCCGATGGCGCTGGTCCGGGCGCTGCTGCGGTCCGACGTCACCGATCTGACCGTGGTCTCCTACGGCGGACCGGACGTGGGACTGCTGGCCGCCGCCGGGAAGATCCGCAAGCTGGTCACCGCGTTCGCCACGCTGGACTCGATCCCGCTGGAGCCGCACTTCCGCGCGGCCCGGCAGGCCGGCGGCTTCGAACTGAGCGAGATCGACGAGGCGATGTTCATGTGGGGGCTGCGGGCGGCCGCCAACCGGCTGCCCTTCCTCCCCATCCGGGCCGGTCTGGGCTCGGACGTGATGCGGGTCAACCCCGACCTGAAGACGGTCACCTCGCCGTATGAGGACGGCGAGACCTTCGTGGCGATGCCGGCACTGCGGCTGGACGCCGCGCTGGTGCACCTCAACCGGGCCGACCGGCTCGGCAACGGCCAGTACCTGGGCCCCGACCCGTACTTCGACGACCTGTTCTGCGAGGCGGCGGACAGCGCCTACGTCTCGTGCGAGGAGTTGGTGGACGACTTCGGGGCGGCCGCGCCGCAGACCCTGCTGGTCAAGCGGCACGCGGTCACCGGCGTCGTGGCGACCCCGCACGGCGCGCACTTCACCTCCTGCGTCCCGGACTACGACCGCGACGAGGCGTTCCAGAAGCTCTACGCGACCACCCCCTGGCCGGAGTTCGCCGCCCGGTTCCTGCACGGGGACGAGAAGGACTACCAGGCGGCCGTCCAGACCTGGCACGAGGAGACCCGATGACCAGCCGCGCCGAATACTGCGTGCTCGCCTGCGCCGACGCCTGGCGCGACGACGGCGAGGTGCTCGCCAGCCCGATGGGCGCCGTCCCCTCGATCGGCGCCCGGCTCGCCAAGCGCACCTTCTCCCCCGACCTGCTGCTGACCGACGGTGAGGCGCTGCTGGTCGGCCTGGACGGGCGGGCCGAGGGTTGGTTGCCCTACCGCCAGCACCTGGCCATGGTCACCGGCGGCAAGCGGCACGTGATGATGGGCGCCAGTCAACTCGACCGGTTCGGCAACCAGAACATCTCCTGCATCGGTGACTGGGAGCGGCCCGACCGGCAGCTCCTCGGTGTCCGCGGCGCACCCGTCAACACCCTGAACAACCCGACGAGTTACTGGGTTCCCAAGCACTCCCGGCGGGTCTTCGTCGAGAAGGTCGACATGGTCTGCGGGGTCGGCTACGACAGGGCGGCCGCGGCCGGGCCGTCCGCCACCCGCTACCACCGCATCCCGCGGGTGGTCAGCAACCTGGGCGTCTTCGACTTCGCCACCGCGGACCACTCGATGCGACTGGTCTCGCTGCACCCGGGCGTCACCGTCGAGGAGGTGCAGGAGGCCACCGGCTTCCCGCTGGGGCGGGCCGACGAGGTCCCGTACACCCGCGAGCCGTCCGCCGAGGAGCTGCGGCTGATCCGCGAGGTGATCGATCCGAAGGGGCTGCGCGACCGCGAGGTGCCGGCGTGAGCGCCGACCGTGCCCCGGCCGCCGGCTCCGCCACCGGGGAGGCCCCGGCCCTCGCCACGCGGCTGACCAAACTGGTCGGCGTGCGGCACCCGATCGTGCAGACCGGGATGGGCTGGGTGGCCGGCCCCCGGCTGGTGTCCGCCGCCGCCAACGCCGGCGCACTGGGCATCCTGGCCTCCGCCACCATGAGCCCGGACCAGCTGCGGTCCGCGGTCCGCGAGGTCCGGTCCCGCACCGACCAGCCGTTCGGGGTCAATCTGCGGGCGGACGCCGGTGACGCCGCCGAGCGCGTGCGGATCATCGTCGACGAGGGCGTCCGGGTCGCCTCGTTCGCGCTGGCGCCCTCGCGCGAGCTGATCGCCCGGCTCAAGGACGCCGGGGTCGTCGTCATCCCGTCCATCGGCGCCCGGCGGCACGCCGAGAAGGTCGCGGCCTGGGGCGCCGACGCGGTCGTCGTCCAGGGCGGCGAGGGCGGCGGCCACACCGGGAACGTCGCCACCACCGTGCTGCTCCCCCAGGTCGTGGACGCGGTGGACATCCCGGTGATCGCCGCCGGTGGCTTCTTCGACGGCCGGGGCCTGGTCGCCGCGCTCGCCTACGGGGCGGCCGGGATCGCCATGGGCACCCGCTTCCTGCTGACCTCGGACAGCACCGTGCCGCCGGCCGTCCAGGCGCGCTACCTGGAGGCCGCCGTCAAGGACGTCACCGTCACCACGAAGGTCGACGGGCTCCCGCACCGGATGCTGCGCAGCGAACTGGTCGAGGCGCTGGAGCGGTCCGGGCGCACCAGGGCGCTGCTGCGCGCGGTGCGGCACGCCGCGTCGTTCCGCAAGCTGTCCGGCCTGAGTTGGGCCCAGATGGTCCGCGACGGGCTGGCGATGAAACACGGCAAGGAGCTGACCTGGAGTCAGATCCTGCTGGCGGCCAACACCCCGATGCTGCTCAAGGCGTCGATGGTGGACGGCCGCACCGACCTCGGCGTGATGGCCTCCGGCCAGGTGGCCGGGGTGATCGAGGACCTTCCGTCGTGCGCCGAGCTGGTCGACCGGATCATGGCCGAGGCGCACCGGTCACTGGCGGGCCTGCCCCGCTGACCCCCACCGCCCGGGGGTGCGGACCGGTACCGGTCCGC
>LIQL01000361.1:0-7989 GCA_001418405.1 Streptomyces diastatochromogenes
GCGGCGACGATGCTCGCGGACGGCGCGGCCCTCCAGGCTGCCGCGCCCGGCCCGGGCGGCGCGGCCGGCGGTCCTGGTGGCCCCGGCGGTGCCGGCGTTCCCGGCATGCCGCCCCCGCCGCCGCCCGGCCCGTTGGGCACGCCGAAGCCCTCGGGCGGCAAGCCCGCCGGTGCAGCGGGCGGCACCGCGCCCGGTGGCCAGGACGGTCCGCCTCCGCCGGCCCCGCCGCCGCCCGCTCCGCAGGCCGGTGCCGGCGGTGGGGTGCACGCCGCGGCGACGATGCTCGCGGACGGCGCCGCGCTGTCCGGGGCCCCGGGCGGGCCGCCCGCCGCCGGCCCCGGCATGCCACCGGGTCCGCCGATGGCCCCGCCGGCGCCGCCCGGTCCGCAGCCCGGTCCGCCCGGTGTGCCGGGGCCGGGTGTGCCGGGTCCCGGCGGGCAGGGGGCTTCCGGCGGTCCGGGCGGGCCGGGTGCGTACGGCTACCCGCCGGCGCCCAGCGGTCAGCCGACCGTCGGCCCCGGCTACATGGCGGTCCTGAGCTACCGCGCCCCGGACGGCAGCGAGCAGAAGATCGTGCGCCGCTCGGCGCCGGGCACGCCGCACCCGGAGTGGCAACTGCTGCACGAGCTGCGCGCGATGAACGTCCCGCCGCAGCAGGTGGTGGAGCTCCACACCGAGCTGGAGTGCTGCGATCTGCCCGGTGGCTACTGCGCCCGGATGATCCGGGAGACCTGGCCGCAGGTGCGGATCAGCCACACCGCCGCGTACGGCAAGGACCACGCGTCGCGGCAGCAGGGCGTCCGGCACCTGATCGAGCATCAGGGCGAACTGCACCAGGTCGCCGACGGGCCGGCGCGGCCCGCGCCGGTGCGGGCGCCGCTGCCGCACCCCTCGCAGGTCCAGCCGGTGCCGCCGGCGCCGCCGCAGGCGATCGGGCACGAACTGGAGCAGGCGTTCGGGCCGCAGGGGGTCTTCCGTTTCGACCAACGGGCGGTCTCCCGGCAGGGCGTGCCGGACGTCGTCGCGCAGACCCTGGTCTGGGCCGGGTTGCCGGTCGACTTCGGACCGTTCTTCTGGGCGCAGGCGCAGCCGGGGCGTCCGGTGCCGACGCTGGCGGAGCTGGCGATGGAACGACGGGTGCAGCCGTCGCCGGACGCCGGTTCGTACCTGGTGATGGGCAACGACTTCGGGCGCCAGCTGTGCGTCCAGTACGGGACCGCGCACATCGTGGCCGTCCCGCTGGAGGCAGGGCCCGGCGGGCAGTCCGTCGCGCCGCAGTTCGTGAACAGCGGGCTGCCGGAGTTCGTGCGGTGCCTGGCGATGCTGGGGCGGATGTGGCGCCTGCGGTACGGGCTGACGCCCGACCAGGCCGGCCGGTGGACGGTGGACTTCCAGGCGCAGCTGGTGGCCTTGGACCCGCCGGCGCTGGGGTCGCCGGAGACGTGGTGGTCGGTCCTGCTGGAACAGATGTGGGACGGGTTGTTGTAGACGGGTTGTTGTAGGGGGCGGCGGCGCGCGGCGCGGTTGCGGAGGCCGGCGCGGTCGCGCGGGCGGTCCGTAGCCGCGCCGCGCCGTTTGCGCGGCGCGCCGTACGGGCCGGTGCGCAGCGGACGGGCCCTCGGCAGCCAGGGCGCGGCCCCTCCCGCGGCGCCGTCGTCGACGGGCCGCGGCCGCGCCGTCCCGTTGCCGCACCGGTCGGTCCGTGCGCCGTGACGGTGAACTCGGCCTGGCGATCCTCCGGGTCCGCGGAGCCCCTCGGAACGCCCGGACGGCCCGCGGAACCGGGGCGCCGTACGGGCGGCGCGGTGGCGCTCGGGGCGCCTCGACAACGTGGGAGGCGGCAAAACCCCCTCGCGGGCGAAGATCCAATTCCGGCTTCTGGTGGCAAATGGCGCATCCTTGTGGGAAGGAATGGGCGGAGTGTCGCGATGAGGCCGCTTCGGGCCGATCCAGAAAGATGTGCGCGGGACTGTGCGGAAGCTTGCGGGTTCGCGCCACTGCTGTGCGCAGCGGAGAGGGGCTTGAGGGATGAGTACTTCGGTTTCGCCTCACGGGTTCGAGACCGTACGAGGGCGCGGCTATCGGCCGGAGGACGTGGACCGGCGCGTCGAGGGGCTCTCGATCGACCGCGACTCCTGCTGGGAGCGGGCCGCCCGGCTGACGGTCCTGGCCAACGAGATGGAAGCCGAACTCGACGAACTACAGGGCTACGTCGCCCAGTTGCCGGAGCAGACGTACGAGTCCCTCGGCGAGCAGGCGCGGCTGATCCTGACGACGGCGGAGTCCGAGGCGGTGCGGCTGCTGACCGGGGCGGAGGCGGACGCGGAGCAGGCGCACGACGACGCGGCCGACTTCGCGCAGCAGGCCCACGACGCGGCGGACGAGGCGGCGCAGCGGCTGCGTGCGGAGGCGGCGGAGGACGCGCGCCATACGGAGAAGGCCGCGACCGACGAGGCGGCGGAGCTCGTGACGGACGCCGGCCAGGAGGCCGAGCAGGTGCGGGCCGAGGCGGCGGAGGAACTGGCGGAGACCCGGCGGCGCACCGAGCGGCTGCTCAAGGACCAGGAGGCCCGGCACACCGAGGAGTGGGACGCCCTGGAGCGGGAGCTGGCGCGGCTGGAGAACGAGATGGACCAGCGGGTCGCCGAGTTGGACGCCCACGGGGAAGCGGTGATGGCCGAGCGGCGGCGGCTGACGGCGGAGACCGAGGAGTCCGCGCGGCACCGGCTGGAGGACGCCGACGCACGGGCGGCGGAGCTGCTGGCGCAGGCCAAGGTCGAGCTGGAGCGGGTAGAGCGGACGACCGAGCGGGTCGTGCGGGAGCACGACGAGGCGCGCGAGGAGGTCCGGGTGCACATGACGCACGTGCGGAACAGCCTGGCGGCGTTGACGGGGAAGGACCCGGCGGAGTTCCCCGGTTCGGGCGCGGGCGCCGGGTCGCCGGCGCCCGGGACGAGTACGGGTGCGGCTGCGGAGCCGGAGCCGGAGCGGGAGCCGGACGCCCAGGAGACGCGGGGGACGGAGTTGCCGCGGGCGGACCGGGGCGGTCAGGGCCGGCGCTAGGGCGCGGTCCGTGCCCCGTGGCGGTCAACTGGCGGACGGGGTGCTCGCGCCGCCGTTCCGGCCGGTGTCCCCGAGGGGGCCGGGGCCCCCGGGCGCGACGCCCTCGGAGGCGACCGCGTCGCCGGTCGTGCCTGCCGCGGTGGCGTCGGGCGTGGTCTCGGCGGGTGGCGCCGGATGGGCGTCCGGATGGACGGGGAAGCGGCGGGGGGCCAGGACCAGGACGCTGAGGAAGGCCAGGGCGGCGGCGGCCGCGGCGCCGAGGTAGACGTGTTCGACGGTGGTGTCGACGGCGCGTCGGAGGTAGTCGACGGTGCCGGTGGCGAGCGTGCCGGCGTGTTGCAGGGCGCGGGAGACGCCGTCGAGGTCGTGCGGGAGGCCGGCGCGGATGGCCGCCGGGGCGTGGGTGAGGCGGTCGCCGAGGGTCGCGTTGGCGACGGCGCCGAAGAGGGCCGCGCCGAGGGACTGGCCGACCTGGCGGCAGAAGAGGATCGAGGCGGTGGCGGTGCCGCGTTCGGCGTAGCCGACGGAGGACTGGACGCCGATGATCAGCGGGAGCTGGAAGAGGCCGAGCGTGGCCCCCAGGGCGAGCATGACCAGGGCGGGCTGCCAGGCGGCGCCGGGATAGGGGAGCAGGGGGAAGACGAGCAGGACGAGGGCCGCGCCGCCGATGCCGAGGAGGGCGCAGTTGCGGATGCCGATGCGGTTGTAGACGCGACTGCTGAAGGCGGCGGATATCGGCCAGCTCAGGGTCATCACGGACAGCACGAAGCCGGCGGCGATCGGGCCGAGGCCGAGGACGGCCTGGGCGTAGGTGGGCAGGAAGACGGTCGGGGCGACCATCAGCAGGCCCAGGGCGCCCAGCGCGAGATTGACGGCGGAGATGGTGCGGCGGCGCCAGACCCAGCCGGGGATGACCGGTTCGGCGGCGCGGCGTTCGATCAGGACGGTGGCGAGGGTGGCCAGGGCGCTGCCCGCGAACAGCAGGAGGGATGGGAGGGAGAGCCAGGGCCAGGCGGTGCCGCCTTGGACGAGGGCGGTGAGCAGCAGGCCGCCGGCGGCGAAGACGGCGAGCGCGCCGGGCCAGTCGACGCGGGTGCGGGTGCCGGCGGCCGGCCGGTCGCGGTGGGCGTCGTGGAAGTGGCGGACGATCAGCCAGAGGGCGAGTGCCCCGACCGGCAGGTTGATCAGGAAGATCCAGCGCCAGTCGCCGTAGGTGGTGAGCAGGCCGCCCAGTGCGGGGCCGGCGACCGCCGAGGTGGCCCAGACGCTGGAGAGCTTGGCCTGGATCTTGGGGCGTTCCTTCATCGGGTAGAGGTCGGCGGCGATGGTCTGGACGGTGCCTTGGAGGGCGCCGCCGCCCAGCCCCTGGAGGACGCGGAAGGCGATCAGCGAGCCCATGTTCCAGGCGCCGGCGCAGGCCAGGGAGCCGATGAGGAACAGCACGATGCCGGTGAGCAGGATCGGCTTGCGGCCGTAGGTGTCGGAGAGCTTGCCGTAGACGGGGAGGGTGACGGTGACGGCGAGCAGGTAGCCGGAGAAGAGCCAGGAGAAGACGGCGAAGCCGCCGAGGTCGCCGACGATCTGGGGGACGGCGGTGGCGATGATCGTCGAGTCGAGGGCGGCCAGGGCCATGCCGAGCATCAGGGCGGCGACGACCGGGCCGCGGCGGGCGGCGGCCGGTCCGTCGGGTGGCTGGTTCCCGATGCCGTTGCGGCCCGTGCCGTGACTGTCCTCGGTGGTGCGGCTCACCGTGGCCCCCTCCTGCCCTGCTGCGACGTGGCCGACCCGGGGTGCGCCCCGCTCCGCGCGGCCGGTACTGCGATGGCCGGTGTCCGTGCGGTGGGCATACGTGTAGTCGGCACGATTCCGCTGGACACCCTTGCACGCGCGGTGGCCGGGCGGAATGGGGTTTCTCGCAGCGTGGACGGCGGTGCCGGCCGTCGGGGCGGCCGGTTGTCGGCGGCCCGGCGTAAGGTGGTCAGCCCTGGTCCGTGTGCGCCCGCCGGCGCCGTCGAGGGGTGGCGGACCGGTCGCGTTGTTCGCCTCGCTGGGACGGAACCTTTTCATGAGCCTGAGTGGTCTGCTCGACGCCGTCGTACGGGACCCGGCGCTCGCCGAAGCGGTCAAGGCCGCGGCCGACGGGCACCGGCCGCACGTCGACCTGGTCGGGCCGCCGGCCGCCCGCCCGTTCGCGGTGGCGGCGCTGGCGCGGCGCACCGGCCGCCCGGTGCTGGCGGTGACCGCCACCGGGCGGGAGGCCGAGGACCTGGCCGCCGCGCTGCGCTCGCTGATGCCGGCCGGCGAGGAGAACTCCGTCGTGGAGTTCCCGTCCTGGGAGACGCTGCCGCACGAGCGGCTCTCGCCGCGGTCGGACACCGTCGGCCGGCGCCTGGCGGTGCTCCGCCGGCTGGCCCACCCGAGCGCCGACGACCCGACGGCCGGCCCGGTGTCGGTGGTGGTCGCGCCGATCCGCTCGGTGCTCCAGCCGCAGGTCAAGGGGCTGGGCGAACTGGTCCCGGTGAGTCTGCGGACGGGGCGGACGGCCGATCTCGAAGAGGTCGTCGACGGTCTGGCGGCGGCCGCGTACGCCCGCGTCGAACTCGTCGAGAAGCGCGGCGAGTTCGCGGTCCGCGGCGGCATCCTGGACGTCTTCCCGCCGACCGAGGAGCACCCGCTGCGGGTGGAGTTCTGGGGCGACGACGTCGAGGAGATCCGGTACTTCAAGGTCGCCGACCAGCGGTCCCTGGAGGTGGCCGAGCACGGGCTGTGGGCGCCGCCGTGCCGCGAGCTGCTGCTGACCGACGAGGTGCGGGCGCGGGCGGCGGAGCTCGCCGAGCAGCACCCGGAGCTGGGCGAGCTGCTGGGGAAGATCGCCGAGGGGATCGCCGTCGAGGGCATGGAGTCGCTGGCCCCGGTGCTGGTCGACGACATGGAGCTGCTGCTGGACGTGTTGCCGAAGGGCAGCATGGCGGTGGTCTGCGACCCGGAGCGGGTGCGGACCCGGGCCGCCGACCTGGTGGCGACGAGCCAGGAGTTCCTCCAGGCGTCCTGGGCGGCCAGCGCCGGGGGCGGCGCGGCCCCGATCGACGTGGGCGCGGCGTCCCTGTGGGGCCTCGCGGACGTCCGCGACCGGGCCCGCGAACTGGGCATGATGTGGTGGTCGGTGTCACCGTTCGCGGCCGACGAGGCCGAGGCCGACGGGGACACCCTCACGCTGGGGATGCACGCCCCCGAGACGTACCGCGGCGACACCCAGCGGGCGCTGGCCGACACCAAGGAGTGGCTGGCGGACGGCTGGCGCACGGTGTTCGTCACCGAGGGCCACGGCCCGGCGGCCCGCACGGTCGAGGTGCTGGGCGGCGAGGGCATCGCCGCGCGCCTGGAGGCCGACCTCGGCGAGATCGCGCCGTCCGTGGTGCACGTGGCGTGCGGCTCGATCGACAACGGCTTCGTCGACCCCGGCCTGAAGGTCGCGGTGCTCACGGAGACGGACCTGTCCGGGCAGAAGGCCGCCGGCAAGGACGCCGCCCGGATGCCGGCCCGCCGCCGCAAGCAGATCGACCCGCTCACCCTCCAGGCCGGTGACTTCATCGTCCACGAGCAGCACGGCGTGGGCCGGTACATCGAGATGGTGCAGCGCACCGTCCAGGGCGCCACCCGCGAGTACCTCCTCGTGGAGTACGCGCCGGCCAAGCGCGGCCAGCCCGGGGACCGGCTGTACATCCCCACCGACCAGTTGGAGCAGGTCACCAAGTACGTGGGGGGCGAGGCGCCGACGCTGCACCGGCTCGGCGGCGCGGACTGGACGAAGACCAAGGCGCGCGCCAAGAAGGCCGTCAAGGAGATCGCCGCCGACCTGATCAAGCTGTACTCCGCCCGGATGGCGGCGCCCGGGCACACCTTCGGCCCGGACACCCCCTGGCAGCGCGAGCTGGAGGACGCCTTCCCGTACGCGGAGACGCCCGACCAGCTCACCACCATCGCCGAGGTCAAGGAGGACATGGAGAAGTCGGTCCCGATGGACCGGCTGATCTGCGGCGACGTCGGCTACGGCAAGACCGAGATCGCGGTCCGGGCCGCCTTCAAGGCCGTCCAGGACGGCAAGCAGGTGGCGGTGCTGGTGCCCACCACGCTCCTCGTGCAGCAGCACTTCGGCACCTTCACCGAGCGCTACGGCCAGTTCCCGGTCAACGTCCGGGCGCTGTCGAGGTTCCAGACGGACACCGAGGCCAAGGCGGTCCTGGAGGGGCTGCGGGAGGGTGCGGTGGACATCGTCATCGGCACCCACCGCCTGTTCTCGTCGGAGACGAAGTTCAAGGACCTGGGCCTGGTCATCGTCGACGAGGAGCAGCGGTTCGGCGTCGAGCACAAGGAGCAGCTGAAGAAGCTCCGGGCCAACGTCGACGTCCTGACGATGTCCGCGACGCCGATCCCGCGGACCCTCGAAATGGCGGTCACCGGCATCCGGGAGATGTCGACGATCACCACGCCGCCCGAGGAGCGGCACCCGGTCCTGACCTTCGTCGGCCCCTACGAGCAGAAGCAGATCGGCGCCGCGATCCGCCGCGAACTGCTCCGCGAGGGCCAGGTCTTCTACATCCACAACCGCGTCGAGTCCATCGACCGGGCGGCGGCCCGACTGCGGGAGATCGTGCCCGAGGCCCGCATCCAGACCGCCCACGGTCAGATGGGGGAGTCGCAGCTGGAGCAGGTCGTCGTCGACTTCTGGGAGAAGAAGTTCGACGTCCTGGTCTCCACCACGATCGTGGAGTCCGGCATCGACATCTCCAACGCCAACACCCTGATCGTCGAGCGCGGCGACAACTTCGGCCTCAGCCAGCTGCACCAGCTGCGCGGCCGGGTCGGTCGTGGTCGGGAGCGCGGCTACGCCTACTTCCTCTACCCGCCGGAGAAGCCGCTCACCGA
>LIQL01000361.1:8028-8190 GCA_001418405.1 Streptomyces diastatochromogenes
GTCGGCGAGGCCGTCGCCGACTACCGCGCGTCCCTGGAGGGCGGCGAGGAGGAGCCCCCGCTGGAGGTCAAGATCGAGCTCCCGGTGGACGCGCACGTGCCGCACGACTACGCGCCGGGCGAGCAGTTGCGGCTCCAGGCGTACCGGGCGATCGCCTCGGCC
>LIQL01000362.1 GCA_001418405.1 Streptomyces diastatochromogenes
CCCGGCCGGCCGGGGAGATCTACACCGGGGTGCTCTACGACGCCCTCGGGCTGGCCTTGCTGGACGCGGCGGCGCGCGAGCGGGCCGAGCGGTCGCTGCTGGTCTTCTCGGGGCTCTGGGGCGCCGTGCGGATCGGCGACCGGATCCCGTCGTACCGCTGCTCGATGGGGGTGAAGCTGCCGGGGCTGGGCGCGCTGGGGGCCTACTGGCGCGGGCCGATGGCGGAGGTGCTGCCGGCGGCCGCGGGGGACGGGCTGGTGCTGGACCTGCGGTCGGCGGCGTACGCCACGGCGTGGAAGCCCAAGGGCGAGGTGGCGGGGCGGACCGCGACGGTGCGGGTGCTCCAGTCGAAGATCGTGAACGGGGTCGAGAAGCGGTCGGTGGTCAGTCACTTCAACAAGGCGACCAAGGGGCGGCTGGTGCGGGACCTGCTGGTGGCGGGGCACGAGCCGGCGGATCCGGCGGAGCTGGTGACGGCGCTCGGCGAGCTGGGGTACGTCGTGGAGGCCGAGGCCCCGGCGAAGGGCGGCAAGCCGTGGGGGCTGGACGTGATCGTCACGGAGCTGTGAGGAGGGCGGCGGGCCGTCTTCGGTATCCACCGCACGGCGTCGTTGCAGCATGCGCAACGGCCATTGCAGAGAATGGCGGCCCGGCGCAGTATGGGCAGCGTGACTGACGCTGCCCCCGCTTCCGTGCCCTCCGCCGCACCGCCCTCCGTCCTCGATCTCGCCCCGGTCCTCCCGGTCGTGGTCCTCGACGAGGCCGCGGACGCCGTACCGCTCGCCCGTGCGCTGGTGGCCGGCGGGCTGCCGGCGATCGAGGTGACCCTGCGCACGCCCGCCGCACTGGACGCGCTCCGGGCCGTCGCCGACGAGGTGCCCCAGGCGGTGGTCGGCGCCGGGACCGTGCTGGACCCGGGGCACGTCGCGGCGGCCCGGGCGGCCGGTGCGCGCTTCCTGGTGAGCCCCGGATGGTCGCCGCGGCTGCTGGGGGCGCTGCGGGACTCCGGGCTGCCGTTCCTGCCGGGGGTCTCGACGGCCTCGGAGGTGGTGACGCTGCTCGACGAGGGCGTCACCGAGATGAAGTTCTTCCCGGCGGAGGCGGCGGGCGGCACCGGCTACCTGAAGTCGCTGGCCGCCCCGCTGCCGCGGGCCCGCTTCTGCCCGACCGGCGGGATCGGCCTGGCGTCCGCCCCCTCGTACCTGGCACTGCCCAACGTCGGCTGCGTCGGCGGCACGTGGATGCTGCCGGCCGACGCACTGGCCGCCAAGGACTGGGCGCGGATCGAGGCGCTGGCCCGGCAGGCGGCGGCGCTGGGCGGCTGACGCCCCGCGGACCGCAACGCGACGAGGCGGCGACGCGACGGCACAGGGCACCGTCGCGTCGTCGCGTCGGCTAGCGCAGGTGCGAGGTGTCGTTCAGCAGGCGCACGGAGGCGTTGCCGTCGGAGTAGTACGCGACCGCGGAGAGCGAGGCGGCGGAGAGCTCCATGCGGAAGAGCGACTCCGGCGGGGCGCCCAGGGCCAGGCGGACCAGGGTCTTGATCGGGGTGACGTGGGTGACCAGCAGGACGGTCTTGCCGGCGTACCGGGCGATCAGCTTGTCGCGGGTGACCGCGGTGCGGCGGGCGACCGCCGCGAAGGACTCGCCGCCGCCGGTGGGCGCCGCCTTGGCGGAACGGAGCCAGGCGTCCAGGTCCTCGGGGTGGCGCTCGCGGACCTCGGCGAAGGTCAACCCCTCCCAGGCGCCGAAGTCGGTCTCGCGCAGTCCGTCCTCGATGCGGACGTCGAGGCCGAGCCGGGCGGCGATGGTGCCGGCGGTCTCCTGGCAGCGGCGCAGCGGGGAGCTGACCACGGCCTGGATGGTGCCGCGGGCGGCCAGCGCGGCGGCGGCCGCCTCGGCCTGCCGGCGGCCGGCCGCGGAGAGTTCGGGGTCGGTGCCGCCGCTGCCGGAGAAGCGCTTCTGGGGCGTGAGGGCGGTCTCGCCGTGCCGGAGCAGGACGAAGGTCGCCGGGGCGCCGAGGTCCGGCGCGCCCCAGCCGACCGGCGGGGCGGCGGGTGCGGCGTCCGCCGCTTCGGCGGCCGAGTCGGCGGCCCGGGCCGCGGCGCTGCGGGCGGGAGCCGCGTCGGCCGGGGCGGCGAGCGCCGCCCGGGAGTCGCGCGGCTCCCACTGCTTGCCGTTCTTGCCGGCGTCCATCGCCTCGTTGGCGAGCCGGTCGGCGTGCTTGTTGCGGGCGCGCGGGATCCACTCGTAGGTGACGCGGCCGGGCGGGAAGACCGCGGCCGCCTCGGCGGCCAGCGGCTTCATGTCCGGGTGCTTGATCTTCCAGCGGCCGGACATCTGCTCGACGACGAGCTTGGAGTCCATCCGGACGTGGACGGTGGCCTCCGGGTCGAGGTCCCGGGCGGCGCGCAGCCCGGCCAACAGGCCCTTGTACTCGGCGACGTTGTTGGTCGCCGTCCCGATGAACTCCGCGGCCTCGGCCAGTGCCTCGCCGCTCACCGGGTCGAGGACCACCGCGCCGTAGCCGGCCGGCCCCGGGTTGCCCCGGGACCCGCCGTCCGCCTCGACGAGCAGCTCGCGCGCCACGGCCTACAGCCCCGAGTCGGGCGTGCGGACCAGGATGCGGCTGCAGTTCTCGCACCGGACGACGGTGTCGGCGGCGGCGGTCCGGACGTCGTTCAGCTCGGTGATGTCCAGCTCCAGCCGGCAGCCCTCGCAGCGGCGCTGGTAGAGGCGGGCGGCGCCGATGCCGCCCTGCTTCGTGCGGATCCGGTCGTAGAGCGTGACCAGCGCCTCGGGGATGTCGGCGACGGTGAGTTCGCGCTCCTTGTTGACCGTGGCGACCTCGGCGTCGATCTCGGCGTGGGCGGCGTCCCGGCGGGCGGTGACGTCATCGACCTTGGTCTGGATGGCGTCGACCCGTTCGGTCAGCTCGCGGACCCGCTCCTGGGTGGCCTCGCGGCGCTCCATGACCTCCAGGACGACGTCCTCCAGGTCGCCCTGGCGCTTGGCCAGCGAGGTCAGTTCGCGCTGGAGGCTCTCCAGGTCCTTGGGCGAGGTCACGGCGCCGGAGTCGAGGCGCTTCTGGTCGCGGGCGGCGCGCTGGCGGACCTGGTCGACGTCCTGCTCCGCCTTGGTCTGCTCGCGGCTGGTGTCGCTCTCCTCGGTCTGCGCGGCGACGAGCAGATCGCGCTGCTGGGTGAGGTCGGCCTCCAGGGTGGCCAGTTCGGCCAGTTCGGGGAGGTTCTTGCGCCGGTGCGCGAGCTGGGTGAGCCGGACGTCGAGGTTCTGGACGTCGAGGAGGCGGATCTGGTCGGCGGGCGCGGCGTTCAGCGGGGGGCTCCTGTGGTGTGGGAATTTTCCGGGGGGCGGGTGGACTGGGTGGACGCCGCGTGGGCGGTCCAGGGGTCGGTGACCGTGCGGGAGACGTGCGTGCGCAGTCCCCAGCCGTGCCGGTCGGAGACCGCGTCGAGCTGGGCCGCGGCCTGCTCGCACCACGGCCATTCGGTGGCCCAGTGGGCGGCGTCCAGCAGGGCCAGCGGACGGTTCCGGCCGGTGGTCTGGGTGGCCTCGGAGGCCGGGTGGTGGCGCAGGTCGGCGGTGAGGAACGCGTCCACGCCGGCCGCCCGCACGTCGTCGAAGAGGCTGTCGCCGGAGCCGCCGGAGACCGCCAGGGTGCGGATCTCGCGGTCCGGGTCGCCGGCCGCCCGGATGCCCTGCGCGGTGGCGGGCAGGTGGGCGGCGGCGTACGCGGTGAGCTCGGCCAGCGTCATCGGGTGCGGGAGTTCGCAGATCCGGCCGAGGCCGCGGCGGCCGGCCGGATCGCTCGGGTCCGGCACCAGGGGGCGCAGGATCCGCAGGTCCAGTGCGCCGGCCAGGGCGTCGGAGACGCCGGGGTCGGCGGTGTCGGCGTTGGTGTGCGCGACGTGCAGGGCGACGTCGTGCTTGATGAGGCTGTGCACCACCTTGCCCTTGAAGGTGTCGGCCGCGACCGTGGTCGTGCCGCGCAGGTAGAGCGGGTGGTGGGTGACGAGGAGGTCCGCACCGAGCCGCACGGCCTCGTCGGCGACCTCCTGGACCGGGTCGACGGCGAACAGCACCCGGCGGACCTCGGCGTCGGGGTCTCCGCAGACGGTGCCGACGGCGTCCCACCCTTCGGCCCGCTCGGGGGGCCACAGGGCGTCGAGCGCGGCGAGGACTTCAGACAGTGCGGGCACGGGGGGAAGGTTACCTCTCCCCCGTGCCCGCGCGCCGGGCCGCGGTCCGCGCGGGCGCCGCGGGCCCGTGCGGGCGGCAGGGTTCCGGCCATCCGCCCGCGCCGGGCCGCGGCCCGGGCCGGCTACTTCACGAGGAAGCCGCGCAGGTCGTCCAGGACGCTGTTGGCGGCGGTGACGCCGAGGCCGAGGTACCAGGTCTCGTCGTTGACGTTCTTGGCGTGGCCGTCCTTGACCGCCGTGAGGTTCTTCCACAGCGGGTTCTGCTCGGCGGTGTCGCGCTTGGTGGACTTGGGGTCGCCGTAGACGCCGGTGAAGATCCAGTCGGCGTCGGCCTGGTTGATGTTCTCCGGGCTGACCTCGGTGGCGAGGTCGTCGACCTGCTGGTTCTTGGGGCGGGGCAGGCCGACGTCCTTCAGGACGGTGCCGATGAAGGAGCGCTGGGCGTAGAGGCGGGTGAACTGCGGCATGTAGCGCAGCATCGTCACGGTCGGCTTCTTCGGGCCGATGTCCTCGCCGAGCTTCTCGGCCTTCGCCTCGTAGGCGGCCAGTTCGGTCTTGGCCTGCGCGGTCTTGTCCAGGGCGGCGGCGTTGAGCAGGTAGTTCTGCTTCCAGGTGAAGCCCGGGCGGATCGAGAAGACGGTCGGCGCGATCTTGCTGAGCTGCTGGTACTGCTTCTCGGCGCGCAGCTTGCTGCCCAGGATGAGGTCGGGCTTGAGGGCGTTGATGGCCTCCAGGTTGAGGCCGTTGATGGTGCCGACGCTCTTGGGGTGGCCGGCGTTCTTGGCGAGGTAGTCCGGGAGGGCGGCGTCGCCCTCGGTGGGCGCGTAGCCGACCGGCTTGATGCCGAGCGAGACGACGTTGTCGAGTTCGCCGACGTCGAGGACGACCACGCGCTTGGGTGCGGCCGGGATCGTGGTGGTGCCCATGGCGTGCTTGACGGTGCGCGGGAACTGGCCCGGCTTGGCGTCGGTGCCCATCTTCGCGGTCTCGTCGGCGGCCTTGCCGAAGTCCTTGCCGCCCTGGGCCACGGACTTCGAGCCGGCGCCACGGTCGTTGCCGCCGTCCGCGCCGGACGAACCGCAGCCGGCGAGCGCGAGGGCGCCGGCGGCGGCGAGGGCTATGGCGGCGGCGCCGCGGCGGCGAAGGGGCATCAGGTCACTCCAGGTCGAATGCGGGCACGGTCGGGTGGGCATGGCGTGCCCGGCCGACCGTCGGCAACTTAGGTCCGCCTTACTTTAAGCATCCTTGAATTTCGAAGCACATCCGCCCCTCCCGGTGCCGGCGAATCGGACAACCGCCACCCTTATGCGTGAAGACCGGCAACTGCCGTTGATCGGCCGGAAGTGCGAAAACTAACGTCCCTCCACTGGAGGTGGCCCGATGACGATCTGTGCCGGTGCGGACGCCGCGACGGCGGACGGTCCGCCCCGCGCGGCGCTGACCCTCGCCGCCGACGGCTCGTACGCGGCCCGTCTCACGCGGCACGACGACGCCGCCGGGAACTGGTACCCGGAGCGCTGGACGATCGGCGGCCCGGAGCCGTACGCGGTCCCCCTGCCGGGCAGTCAGCCGGAGGAGCCGGACAGCGCCCTGCTGCCGCTCGCGGACGGCCGGGTGGTGATCGTCCGCCGGGTCGCCGACCGGTTCACCGTCTCCCTGCTCTCCCCGACCGGGCCGGGGACCCAGGAAGTGCTGGTCGGCGCGGTGGCGGCCCGGGCACTGACGCTGCTGCCGCCCGCGCCCGGCGGGCTTGACGGCTACGCGCTGGTGCCGGCCGCCGACGGCACCGACGTGTGGCGGGTGCACGGCGGGGCGGGCGGGCCCGAGCGGGTCGCCATGGTGCCGGGCGCGTGCACCGGCGGGGTGTGGCTGGATCACGAGGGACGACTGCTGGCGGTGGACCGGGAGTTGGCGGGTCGCACCAAGTCGGTGGTGGTCGACCTGGCGCGCGGCGGGGAGGTCAGTCCGCTGCTCCAGATCACCGCGGAGAGCGACGACCGGCTGGTGCTCGCCGATCCGGACAGCGGGCTGCTGCTGGTCCGGTCGGACGCCCCCGGCCACGACCGGCTGGGCTGGGGCGTGCTGGGCAGCGACCTGCCGGTGCGCTTCCCGGAGTGCCTGCGGGTGCCGGATGCGACGGTGACGCCGTTCGCGGTCCAGCCGGGCCGGACGTCACCGCCGGAGGGGTGTGCGGTGGCGTTCCGGCTCGACGGTCCGGCCGGGCCCCGGCTGGGCGTGTGGCGGCCCTCGGAGCGGCAGTTGCGGCAGTTCCCGGCCCCGGAGGGCTGGTTGGCGGGCAGCGGTCGGTGGGCGCCGGGCGGCGAGCTGCTGTTGCCGTACGCGACGGCGGCGGTGCCGTGCGGGGTGGCGCGGATGGCCATACCGCTGGGGCCGGTCGCCGGGGTCGGCGTGCGGGCGGACCGGGGCGGGCCGGCGGTCGTGGCCGGGAAGGCCGTGGCGGCTGCCAAGGAAGC
>LIQL01000363.1 GCA_001418405.1 Streptomyces diastatochromogenes
CGTGGTGGTCGCCAAGGGGGCGGTGCCGTGGTGCCGGGCCCCCTTGGCGACCACCACGGGCTTCACGGCGGCGGTGCGGCGGGCCAGCCGGGCGAACTTCCGGGGGTTGCCGATGGACTCCAGGTAGAGGATCGCGACGTCGGTGTGCGGGTCGTCGTACCAGAACTGGAGGAGGTCGTTGCCGGAGACGTCGGCGCGGTTGCCGGTCGAGACGAAGGTGGAGATGCCGGCGATGCCGCCGTCGCCGGGGCCGCGCTCGTGGAGACCGCTGAGCAGCGCGATGCCGATCGCGCCGGACTGGGTGAACAGGCCGATCCGGCCGGAACCGGGCATCCGGGGGGCGAACGAGGCGTTCAGCCGGACGTCGGGGGCGGTGTTGATCAGGCCGAAGGCGTTGGGGCCGATGAGGCGCATGCCGTAGGAGCGGGCCTGCTGGAGCAGGGCGCGCTGCCGCTCGCGGCCGTCGGTACCGGCCTCGGCGTAGCCGGACGAGAGGACCAGTACTCCTTGGACGCCGTGTTCGCCGCAGTCGCGGACGATGTCGGGGACGGCGTC
Source organism: Streptomyces diastatochromogenes (assembly GCA_001418405.1). Classification (GTDB taxonomy): domain Bacteria; phylum Actinomycetota; class Actinomycetes; order Streptomycetales; family Streptomycetaceae; genus Streptomyces; species Streptomyces albulus_C. The sequence goes on from LIQL01000363.1 coordinate 556, forward strand.
CGCGGGGACGGCGATCACCGCCAGGTCGACCGGTTCGCGGATGTCGCGCAGCGTGCGGGCGGCGGGGACGCCCTCGGGCTCCAGACGGCGCAGGTCCTCGGGGAAGGCGTGGTTGACGGCGTGTACCTGGCCGGTGAAGCCGGCGTCGAGGATGTTGCGCAGGGCGGTGCGGCCGACGCTGCCGGGGGCGCGTCCGGTGCCGACGACGGCGATCGAGCCGGGTGCGAGCAGCCGCTGGACGGAGCGGGCCTCGGCGCGCTGCTCGCGACCGCGCATCACGGCCAGGGACTGCTCGGTCGGTTCGAGGTCGAATTCGAGCCGGACGACGCCGTCCTCGAAGGTGCGCTTCTGGGTGTAGCCCGCGTCCGTGAACACCTTGATCATTTTGGTGTTGGCGGGCAGCACCTCGGCGGCGAACCTACGGATGCCGCGTTCCCGGGCGACGGCGGCGATGTGCTCCAGGAGGGCGGAGGCGACGCCGCGGCCCTGGTGGGCGTCCTGGACCAGGAAGGCGACCTCGGCCTGGTCGTCCTCCGGGCTCTTGGCGGGCAGCCCGCGGGCGTCGATCCGGTCGTAGCGGACGGTGGCGATGAACTCGCCGCCCACGGTGGCGGCCAGGCCGACCCGGTCGACGTAGTCGTGGTGGGTGAACCGGTGGACGTCCCGGTCCGACAGCCGCGGATACGGCGCGAAGAAGCGGTAGTACTTCGATTCGTCCGAGACCTGCTCGTAGAAGGAGACCAACCGCTCGGCGTCGGCCGGCGTGATGGGTCGGATGCGCGCCGTCCCGCCGTCGCGCAGCACCACGTCGGCTTCCCAGTGGGACGGGTACGCGTGATCCGGCGGCGTCTGCATGCGGACAGCGTACGGCGGGGCACCGACAACCGGCTCGACGTGCGTACGCTCGATTTCCCGGGCCCACCGCAGCGGGTCCGAGGGCCCGGAAAGAGGGCCGCAAGGCCGTCGGGAACCGGGACGAAGGGCTGCGGGACCACTCCTGGCAGCGTGCGAGAATGGTCTAGACAACAGTCACGACTTTGAAGGGCAACACCATGGCTGAGCGCCGCGTCAATGTCGGTTGGGCCGAGGGCCTGCACGCCCGCCCCGCGTCGATCTTCGTCCGAGCGGCCACCGCCTCCGGTGTCCCTATGACGATCTCCAAGGCCGGCGGCAACCCCGTCAACGCCGCCTCCATGCTCGCGGTCCTGGGCCTGGGCGCCCAGGGCGGCGAGGAGATCGTGCTGGCTTCCGACGCGGACGGCGCCGAGGCCGCGCTCGACCGCCTGGCGAAGCTGGTCGCCGAGGGTCTCGAGGAGCTCCCCGAGACCGTCTGAGGAGCACCGGGGCCACTCGCCCCTCCTTCCCTTCTCCTGATGCGGCCCCACCGCGGCAACCGGGACGTCCGGCTGCTGCGGCGGGGTCGTTTTCTGTTACGCGGCGGCGGAGGCCCGACCCTCCTTCGATTCCCCGCATGAAGAATCAACCGGCCGGGCGAACAATCTCCTCGCGCACGGAAATGACTCACCGGCCCGCGAACAGTGCCCGGCACGTTCCCGATACCGAGATTCGGAAATCAGCGCAACCGTGCTCGAACTCGTCCGCCCGATTTCGCGCCGCTTCTCCGTTCTCGAACTTCCCACTCTCGCGTACCGGCCACTCCCGAAGGCATCGGCAAATTCCCGCCGCTCCCCTTTTGTATACGGGGTGATTGTTAAGCGCGGGCGCGTGCCGTGTTGACGGGCCGTTTCGCCTCGCTCACAGGGGGAACGGCGCGCCGCAGCCGGTACACGGGCCGGGACCGCTCGATGTGCGCCGCCATGAGAGCGCGCGCCCGCTCCGCGTCACCACGGACCACGGCGTCCAGCACGGCCCCGTGTTCGTCCCAGGAAGCGGAGGGGCGGGCGGGCGGCTCCACGACGTACATCCACTCGATCTTGCGCCGTAGTTGCATGAGCAGGGCGCTGAGGCTGGGGCTGCCGGTGGCCTGGGCGAGCGTTTCGTGGAACCAGGCGTCCAGTTGGTGCAGGTCCGCGGGGTGGCCGTGCCGGACCCGCTCACGACCGAGTCGCACCAGGCCGCGCAACACCTTGAGGTGGGCGGCGCTGCGGCGGGCGGCCGCGCGGGCGGCGCCCAGCGGCTCCAGGGCGGCCCGGATGTCGAGGAGGTCGACGGCCTCCCGTTCGGTGAGTTCGGCGACGCAGGCGCCCGCGTGCAGGCGTGTGGTGACGAATCCTTCGGACTGGAGGGTGCGCAGCGCTTCCCGCACCGGAACCCGGGAAACGCCGTATCGCGTGGCGAGAACGTCCTCGATCAGCCGGCTTCCCGGCGCGAGCGCTCCCGAGACGATGTCGTCGCGAATTGCCGTGCACACCGCATGCGCGGAAATGTGACCTCGCATCGCCTGCGCCTCCACCGTAATCGCCGGAAACCGCCGCCGTTCGACGGCTTTCCCCGACTGTATTCGACCGGCACGCATTTCCTCTCGCGAGGTCGAGAATTCATGGGCGCTTTTCGGACGGCGGGCGGGATGCCATTCGGGCGGCGGGTCGATGGCCATGCGGAAGCGCCCGCGTGGCCGGGGGGAGGGCCACCCGCCCTGGGGCGACAGCAGAGCCCCGGCTCACCAGGTGGTGGGCCGGGGCTCCGGGGGACGGTACTGCGGCGGAGAGGTTCGCGGTCGGATCAGACGCTGACGCCGTGCGCGCGGAGGTAGGCGATCGGGTCGATGTCCGAGCCGTAGTCGGGGCCGGTCCGGGCCTCGAAGTGGAGGTGCGGGCCGGTGGTGTTGCCGGTGTTGCCGGAGAGGGCGATCTGCTCGCCCCGGCTGACGGACTGGCCGACCGTCACCCCGATCGACGAAAGGTGACCGTATTGGGTGTACGTGCCGTCGTTCATCCGGAGCACGATGTTGTTGCCGTACGCGCCGCCCCAGCCGGCTTCGACGACGGTGCCGGCGCCCACCGCGTGGACCGACGTGCCGGAGGCGGCGTGGAAGTCGATGCCGGTGTGGCTACCGGAGGACCACAGTCCGCTGGATGCCTTGTACCCGGTGGAGACGTAGGAGCCGGTGACGGGGGCGACGAAGGTGTTGAGGAGCTTGCGCTCGGCCTCGCGAGCGGCGCGCACCTTGGCCGCGCGCTCCTCGTCCGCCTTCTTCTTCGCCTCGTCGGCCCTCTTCTTCGCCGCGTCGGCCAGCCGGACGGCCTCGGCCTCGGCCTTCGCGCGGGCCGCGGTGGCCTCGGCGGCCGCCTGCTGCGCGTCGGCCTGCGCCTCGATCCGGCCGGCGAGCTCGTCGCCCATCACGACCGCCTGCTGGAGGCCGGTGTCATGCGGGGCCGACTCGTCCGTCGCGGCCAGGGCGGGCGACGCGACGGAGGCGACGACGCCGGAGGCCGCGAGGGTGGCTATGCCGGCGAGGTTGCGGGTGGTGCGAGCGGTGCGGCTCGCACGGCGGTGCTTCCCGGTGGCACGGGTGAACGCCATGTACTGGCTGGTCCTTTCCTTCCCTCTCGCCTACCGGGTTAGCTGACGGGTTCGGAGCAGGAAGGTCTCCTACGGGCTCCTCCGGAGAGGGGTCCGATTCACCCCAAGGGACGGTTGGGTCCCCGGCTCCCCTGGCTCGCGCCGTACGGGGACTCGGCGATGGCTGTCCGGTGCCACTGTTGTGGCGGACTTGTGACGAACAGCCGGACCGACGCTAATCGGGACAACTTTCAATCGGCAAACAGAACCGGATTTTTGTGCGCCACGCCACACGCGAATCGGGCAACCGACGCAACCGGCCGGTCACCACCGCCCCATCACGGCGGCGGCTGACCGGAGCCACAGGTTCCGGACCGGTGGCCCCACGGCGCGCACGAACGAAGCGGCTCCCGTGGCAAGTGACCGCCACGGGAGCCGCTTTGTCGATGGCTGACGAGGCGTTGGATGACGCCCCGTCACAGGAGGGGTCAGCCGCTGACGACCGTCACCTCTCCGATGCCCAGCGCCTTGACCGGCTCGGCGATCTGCGCCGCGTCACCGACCAGGACCGTCACCAACCGGTCCACCGGGAAGGCGTTGACGACCGCGGCGGTCGCCTCGACCGTGCCGGTCTCCGCGAGCCGGACGTACAGCTGCGCCTGGTAGTCGTCGGGGAGCTGCTGCTCCACCTGGTCGGCGAGCGTGCCGGCGACGGCGGCGGCGGTCTCGTACTTCAGCGGCGCGACGCCGACGAGGTTCTGCACGGCGACGTCGCGCTCGGCGTCCGTCAGCCCCTCGGCGGCGAGGGTGCGCAGCACCGTCCACAGGTCCTGGAGGGCCGGCCCGGTGGAGGCGGTGTCCACCGACCCGCTGATGGCGAGCATGGCGGCGCCGGTCGCGCCCTCCGGGGAGGACGGCGCCGAGGAGCGCAGGACCTGCCCGAAGGCGCGCACGCCGTAGGTGTAGCCCTTCTCCTCGCGCAGCACCCGGTCCAGGCGGGAGGTGAGGGTGCCGCCGAGGCAGTACGTGCCGAGCACCTGGGCGGGCCACACCCGGTCGTGCCGGTCCGCGCCGATCCGGCCGATGAGCAGCTGGGTCTGGACGGCACCGGGGCGGTCGACGATCACGACGCGGCCGGTGTCGTCCGCGACGACCGGGGACGGCTTCTGCGGCTCGGCGGTGGAACCCGTCCAAGCGCCCAGGGTGTCGGCCAGCGCGGCGTCCAGGTCGACGCCGGTGAAGTCACCGACGATGACGACGGTGCCGGTGGCGGGGCGGATGTGCGTGTCGTAGAAGGCCCGGACGGCGGCCGCGTCGATCCGGGCGACGGTCTCCTCGGTGCCCTGACGGGGCCGGGACATCCGGGAGGTGGCCGGGAAGAGCTCCTTGGACAGCGCCATCGCGGCCCGCCGGGCGGGGTTGGCGAGCTCGTGCGGGATCTCGTCGAGGCGGTTGCCGACCAGCCGCTCGACCTCCCCGTCCGGGAAGGCGGGGGCGCGCAGCGCGTCGGCGAGCAGGCCCAGCGCGCGCGGCAACCGGGACGCCGGGACCTCCAGGGAGACCCGTACGCCGGGGTGGTCGGCGTGCGCGTCCAGGGTGGCGCCGCAACGCTCCAGCTCGGCGGCGAACTCTTCGGCGGTGTGCTTGTCGGTGCCCTCGGACAGGGCCCGGGACATGATCGTGGCGACGCCGTCGAGGCCCTCGGGCTCGGCCTCCAGCGGGGCGACGAGGTTGACCTCCACGGCGACGACCTGCTGGCCGGGGCGGTGGCTCGTCAGGAGGGTGAGCCCGTTGGGCAGCTGGCTGCGCTCGGGAGCCGGGAAGGCCCACGGCTTGGCGGCACCGCTGCGCGGCTGCGGGTGGAACTCCATGGTGCTCACGGGGGTGGTGGCGTCGGTCACTTGGCCGCCTCCTCTTCCTCGGTGCCGGCGGCGTCGGTCTGCGCGGTGGGCTCGTAGACGAGCGCGGCGCGGTTGTCGGGGCGCAGCCGGGCCTTGGCGACCGCCTGCACCTCCAGCGGGGAGATCTCCAGGACGCGCTGGACGGCGGTCAGCGCGAGCTGCGGGTCGCCGAACAGGACCGCGAAGCGGCACAGTTCGTCGGCGCGGCCGCTGACCGTGGCGAGCCGGTCCAACCACTCGCGCTCCAGCTGGGCCTGGGCGCGCTCCATCTCCTCCGGGGTGGGCCCCTCTTCGGCGAAGCGGGCCAGCTCCTCGTCGACGGCCGCCTCGATGGCGGGCACCTCCACGCCACCGGACGCCTTGACGTCCAGCCACCCGAGCGAGGGCGCGCCGGCCAGCCGGAGCAGGCCGAAGCCGGCGGCGACGGCGCTGCGGTCGCGCCGCACCAGGCGGTTGTAGAGCCGGGAGGACTCGCCGCCGCCCAGGATGGTGAGGGCGAGGTCGGCGGCGTCGGCCTCACGGGTGCCGTCGTGCGGGAGGCGGTACGCGGCCATCAGGGCGCGGGAGGGGACCTCCTCCGCCACCACGGTGCGCAGCTGCTCGCCGATGGTCTCGGGCAGGCTGCCGTCGCGCGGCGGCTGCTTGCCGTCGTGCGAGGGGATCGAGCCGAAGTACTTCTCCACCCAGGCCAGCGTCTGCTCGGGGTCGATGTCGCCCACGATGGACAGGACCGCGTTGTTGGGCGCGTAGTAGGTGCGGAAGAAGGACCGCGCGTCCTCCAGGGAGGCGGCGTCGAGGTCGGCCATCGACCCGATGGGGGTGTGGTGGTACGGGTGGCCGTCCGGGTAGGCCATCGCCGTCAGCTTCTCGAACGCCGTGCCGTAGGGGACGTTGTCGTAGCGCTGGCGGCGCTCGTTCTTGACGACGTCGCGCTGGTTCTCCAGGGACTCTTCGTCGAGCGCGGCCAACAGCGAGCCCATCCGGTCCGCCTCCAGCCAGAGCGCGAGCTCCAGCTCGTGGGCGGGCATGGTCTCGAAGTAGTTGGTGCGCTCGAAGCTCGTGGTGCCGTTGAGCGAACCGCCGGCGCCCTGGACGAGCTCGAAGTGGCCGTTGCCCTTCACCTGCGCGGAACCCTGGAACATCAGGTGCTCGAAGAGGTGAGCCAGGCCGGTGCGGCCCTTGACCTCGTGGCGCGAGCCGACGTCGTACCACAGGCAGACGGCCGCCACCGGCGTCAGGTGGTCTTCGGAGAGCACCACGCGCAGGCCGTTGGCCAGCCGGTGCTCGGTTGCTGTCAGGCCGCCGGAGCCGGCTTCTTCAGTGGCCGTGTGACCCATGGGCATGTACGTCCCTTCGATCCGCTTGCGAGGAAGTTCTGTCACTGTATGCAACCGCGTCGGCATCTGGCGAAGTTCCCGTGAGGAAGGCCCCGAACGTGCGCCGCGCGCCACGGCGGGGCGGGAAGGGGGGAGTCGTGGTGAGCGTTGTCAGTGGGGCGGTCCACAATGGTCCGCGTCAGACTCATCAGACTCGCCGGTCGGTCCACCGGCCGGCCGGTCAACGTGGATCCCATCGTTGGTCCGAAGCGTTGACCCAATAGCGTTGATCCCACAGCGTTGATCACACATCGGCAGTAGACGCAGCAGAAGGAGCCGCAGCCGCGATGGCCCGCCGCAGCACGAAGACCCCGCCGCCGGACGACTTCGAGGAGAGGATCCTCGACATCGACGTCGTCGACGAGATGCAGGGATCCTTCCTCGAGTACGCGTACTCGGTCATCTACTCGCGCGCCCTGCCGGACGCCCGCGACGGTCTCAAGCCCGTGCACCGCCGCATCCTCTACCAGATGAACGAGATGGGCCTGCGGCCCGAGCGCGGGTACGTGAAGTGCGCCCGGGTCGTCGGTGAGGTGATGGGCAAGCTCCACCCGCACGGTGACGCGTCGATCTACGACGCCCTGGTCCGCATGGCGCAGCCGTTCTCGATGCGGCTGCCCCTGGTGGACGGGCACGGCAACTTCGGTTCCCTGGGCAACGACGACCCGCCCGCCGCGATGCGGTACACCGAGTGCCGGATGGCGTCGGCGACGTCCCTGATGACGGAGTCCATCGAAGAGGACACCGTCGACTTCACACCCAACTACGACGGCCAGGAGCAGGAGCCGGTCGCCCTCCCCGCCGCGTACCCCAACCTCCTCGTCAACGGGACGTCCGGCATCGCCGTCGGCATGGCCACGAACATGCCGCCGCACAACCTCGGCGAGGTGATCGCCGCAGCCCGCCACCTGATCAAGCACCCGAACGCCGATCTCGAAGCCCTGATGCGCTTCGTGCCCGGTCCGGACCTGCCGACGGGCGGCCGGATCGTGGGCCTGGGCGGGGTGCGGGACGCGTACGAGAAGGGCCGCGGCACGTTCAAGATCCGTGCGACGGTCGCGGTGGAGAACGTCACCGCCCGCCGCAAGGGCCTGGTCGTCACCGAACTCCCCTTCGCGGTCGGCCCGGAGAAGGTCATCTCCAAGATCAAGGATCTGGTGGGGACCAAGAAGCTCCAGGGCATCGCGGACGTGAAGGACCTCACCGACCGCGAGCACGGCCTGCGGCTGGTGATCGAGGTCAAGAACGGCTTCCACCCCGAGGCCGTGCTGGAGCAGCTCTACAAGCTCACGCCGATGGAAGAGTCCTTCGGCATCAACAACGTCGCCCTGGTGGACGGCCAGCCACTGACGCTGGGCCTCAAGGAGCTGCTGGAGGTCTACGTCGACCACCGCTTCAACGTGGTGCGCCGACGCAGCGAGTTCCGCCGCACCAAGCGGCGCGACCGGCTCCACCTGGTCGAGGGCCTGCTGACCGCCCTGGTGGACATCGACGAGGTCATCCGCCTGATCCGCTCCAGCGAGAACAGCGCCCAGGCCAAGGAGCGCCTGATCGACCGCTTCGCGCTGAGCGAGGTGCAGACCCAGTACATCCTCGACACCCCGCTGCGCCGGTTGACCAAGTTCGACCGGATCGAGTTGGAGGCCGAGCGCGACCGGCTGGAGTCCGAGATCGCGGAACTGACCCGGATCCTGGAGTCGGACGCCGAACTGCGCAAGCTGGTCTCCGGCGAGCTGGCGGCGGTCGCCAAGAAGTACGGCACGCCGCGCCGGACGGTCCTGCTGGAGTCGGCGGGGGCCCCGGTCGCCGCCGTACCGCTGGAGGTCTCCGACGACCCGTGCCGGGTGCTGCTGTCCTCCACGGGGTTGCTGGCGCGCACCACCACGGCGGAAACGGCGTTCGACCCCGACGCCAGGCGCGCCAGGCACGATGTGATCATCTCGGCGGTGCCGGCGACCGCACGCGGTGAGGTCGGCGCGGTGACGTCCGACGGGCGGCTGCTGCGGCTGTCGGTGATCGACCTGCCGCAGCTTCCGGACACCACGACGCCCAGCCTCTCCGGTGGCGCCCCGATCTCGGAGTTCCTGAGCCTCCAGGACGGCGAACAGCTGGTGTGCCTGACGACCCTGGACGAGTCCTCGCCGGGTCTGGCCCTCGGTACGGCACAGGGCGTCGTGAAGCGAGTGGTGCCCGACTACCCGTCCAACAAGGACGAGTTGGAGGTCATCACCCTCAAGGACGGCGACCGCATCGTGGGCGCGGCGGAGCTGCGCACCGGGGAGGAAGACCTGGTCTTCATCACCGACGAGGCGCAGTTGCTGCGCTACCCGGCGTCGCAGGTCCGACCGCAGGGCCGGCCGGCGGGCGGGATGGCGGGCATCAAACTGGGCCAGGGCGCTAAGGTCATCGCCTTCGCGGCGGTCGATCCGGCCGTGGACGGCATGGTGTTCACGGTCGCCGGGTCGCACGGCACGCTGGACGATTCGGTGGCCACGGCCAAGCTCACGCCGTTCGACCAGTACCCGCGCAAGGGCAGAGCTACCGGTGGCGTGCGCTGCCAGCGGTTCCTCAAAGGCGAGGACTGCCTGACCATGGCCTGGGCCGGCTCGGCACCGGTGCGCGCCGCCGACGCCAAGGGCGCGGCTGTGGAACTGCCGGAACCGGATCCGCGCCGGGACGGCTCCGGCATGCCACTGACCACGAAGGTGGCAGCACTGGCCGGTCCCGTGTAACCACGACGAACTGGGTACGCGACGCCGCCGGGGTGGTGAAGAGCCACCTCGGCGGCGTCATTCGTAGGCGGGCGATCACCTCGACGGGGAGGGTGCCAGGGGCATGCCGCTGTTTCTCCCTCCTGTGGCCGCAGCCGGCAGGGGCAACGTAGGGCGAGCGGACGGAGTGGACAGGCCATAACCAGTCCCCCACCCCACTTCATTCCTCCCGCGAAGGCACGTACCTCAGCACACCCCACATGCTGTTCTCGTCAGCCTCCTCAGGGACCAGCTGGCGGCAGTTCTCCAGCTCCTTACGCAACGCCGGGGCGTCGATCCCGCTGCCGATCATCACCAGTTGGGTGGTTCGCTCCTCCCCCTTCGCCCAAGGCTCGGGATAGAAGCGCAGGAAGTTACCGACCGCGTGCAGCACAAACTTCTGGCGATTCTGAGGGACGTCGAAGTGGACGAAACCCTTGATGCGGTAGAGGCCACCGGGACGGCTGTCGAGGAACTCCATCAACCGACGCGGATGCATCGGCTCGCTGGACACGAACTCCACGCTTTCGTAAACGGCGTGGAGATGCCCGGCGTGGTCGTGGTCGTGGTCGTGGTCGCATGCGTAACAGCCCAAGTGATCACGCTCATCGCCTGCTTCCTCACTCCGCCGCGGAACCCTGTCGGCAGAAGCCTCACGCAGCAGATCTTCGAAAGACAGCTGGCGTACGGTGGCATCGCGGTCCTCCCCCGGCCCGCGGTCGAAGAACATCTCCGGATCGATCCGCCCGAAGGCCGTGCAGAGCACCGGCCGACCAGGAGCAAGATCCGCGAGCCTGCCGATCAGTTCGTGACGCGCCTCGTCCTCGATCCGATCCGCCTTGTTGAGTACCACGAGATCGGCGATCGCCACGTGCCGGTCGAGTTCGGGGTGGCGCGCACGGGTGTCGTCGAATTCCGCGGCATCGACGACCTCGATCAGCCCTCCGTAGACGATGCGGTCGTTGTCACTCGCAAGGATCATCCGGATGAGCTCCTGCGGCTCGGCCAACCCGCTGGCTTCGATGACGATCACGTCGATACGCGCGGCAGGGCGAGCCAACCGCTCCAGATAGTCGTCCAGCTCGCTGGTGTCGACCGCACAACACAGGCACCCGTTGCCGAGCGAGACCATCGAGTCCACCTGCCCGGCGACCGTCATGGCATCGATCTCGATGCTGCCGAAATCATTGACGATCGCGCCGATCCGGGTGCCGTCGCCAGCACGCAGCAGATGGTTGAGGAGGGTGGTCTTGCCTGACCCCAGGAAGCCCGCGAGGACAACGACCGGGATCTGTTGCGTGGCCAAGGGAGCGCCTCCATGGAGCGGGCGGCGGGCCGCACGGCCCGGCGGCGGACGGCTGTCGATCGTAACGGACCGCCTACGTCGCGGCCCGACTGCTTCACCCCATTCGATCCACCCGGGCCAAACGGGCCACGATCGCGACCACCTGCCATGACGCACCGGGCACCCGGACGCCCCCGACCACCCCGCAAGGCGCACTCACGCTTCGAACCCTGCCGACTCGGAAGGGCTACTTCGCCGACCATATGAAGCAGGCCGCTCGCCCCGTGCTCAGGGCTTCCGCTGCTCCACAGGGGGTTTGGCTGACGCTGGCCGCCGGCGTCTCGCGCCCACCGGTCGGCGCCGTAGCCGTCGGCCTCCGTGCCCGACTCCGCTGTACCGGAAGCCGCACACGCCACCACCACTGGTCGTAGCTTGCCTCGCCACTCTTCCGGCATTCCGGGCATGGAGCTCCGGGTTAGGCTCACCTTCGTGAGCACATGCACCAGCGCTTCCCTCGACGCCGCCGAACCCCTCGCCGGAACGGCAGCCACCGCCCGGACCTGGCTTCTGATCGAACAAACCGGGCCGTGGGGTGCCAAGGCGCTGACGGACAGCCACTTCGACCCGGACCTCGGCCGGGCCCTGGAAGCCGCAGCAGACGGCACTGGCGTACGTGTTGCTCTCATCCGCCGTCCCGGACGCCACGCCGACCTTCATGGCGCTCCCCGACGCCGGCTCTTTCTCGCGCACACCGCGCCGGGCCACTCCTGGATCCGCACCACCACCGTCACCGATGTGCGGGCTGCGCTCGGCCTGGATTTCAGCGCCGCGGGAGCCGGAGACCATCGTGGCCTTTGGGAGCCGTACACCGGCGAACCTGTGGTCTTGGTGTGCACCAACGGCAAACGGGATCGCTGTTGCGCGCTTTTCGGCCGCCCGCTGGCCGCCCGCCTGGCCGCCGAGGGCTGCGTTACCTGGGAGGTGACGCACATCGGCGGCCACCGTTTCTCCCCCACCCTTTTCGTCCTCCCCTACGGCTACGCCTACGGTCGCGTCTCGGCTGAGCTCGTCGAGAATGTCGTGGAAGCGGCGCGTGGTGGCCTCGTCGCCCTCGACCAGTGCCGCGGCCGCTCGACGTGGGACCGACCGGCCCAGGCCGCTGACCTCGCGGTCCGCGAACTGCTTCGGGAATGGCGCGCGGACGCACTCGACGTCGTAGGGACCGACTCGGTGCGGCCCGAACCGGGGGATGCCGACGGCGAGCCTCCCGTTGCCGGGGCGACTGCGGGCTCCGTTCGCAGTTGGGCGATTACCGTCGCGCACACCGACGGCCGCGCCTGGCGCGTGGTAATCGACCAGCGGACCGATGGTGCTCCGGCGCCCGCCAGCTGTGGTGCGCCGCTCGGTCCACCGACGCGTATGGCGGTCGCGTCCATCACCGCTCTTGCGGGCAGGGCTGCCGCCGGGGTGCCTCTCGTACCCGCTCGGCCGCCGCGCTGACGTTTGGGGCGGTTCCGGCCCGGCGGCCTCCCCACCTCGCTTCGATTGCCGCGTTTCGCCGGCTAACTCCCCATTTGCCCCAACCGCACGAGCCAACACGACCCCCAGGGCCAGTCCCAGCGCAGCGCCACATCCGAGCCCCAACACCAGCCCTGCGGCGCGCAAGCCGATGGCCCGATACCCGGTGCCTCGCACCACCGTTCCGGCCGTCCCTGCACGACCCACCACAGCGCACACGCCTGCGCTCCCCTCCGCACGCGACCATCGCGCGCACTCAGCTGGTTCCGTCACGCGTCCACGCACGGTGATCCGCGGCGTGACGAACGGGCACGAGACACCCACTGGCTCTCGCACCTGACCTCGCGAGATTACGCACACCCAACGCGCCACCGCAGAGGCTGTGGATAACCCCAACTCCGCTCCTGACACCGGCTTGACCATGCTTCGAAGAGCGCTGGCCGAAGCCCCACGAAGTGGACGCCGCCCAGCGTCGGTCTCTGCAGAGCCCCTCCGGTGCAAAACTCAGATCAGAACCGCCGAACCGCCGCCGCCAACAGCGCCGGCTCATCCCGCAGCGCAGACGAGTCACCCCAACCGGTCACGACGCGGACGTACCTGGAGGATCGGCAAGGCCGTGCCGATAGGCGTAGTGAATCGCCTGCGCCCGATCACGCAGTCCGGCCTTGGCGAAGAGGTTGTTGATGTGGGTCTTCACGGTCGCTGTGGAGACATGCAAGGTCCGGGCAATTTCGGGATTGGTCTGCCCTCCCGCAACGAGACGCAGGACGTCGACCTCCCGCGCCGTGAGCCCGTCCGGCGGCTCGTCGGGTGGTGAGGGGCGGCTCGGGGCAGGTTCGGCAATGCGCTCCAGCAGGCGACGCTGGATCTTCGGCGACAACCCGGCCTCGCCCGAGAGCACGTCGTCGATGGCGCGGACGATCTCGTCCCCGTCCGCATCCTTGGTGAGGTATCCGCGAGCGCCGGCCTGCAAGGCAGGGAAGAGCGAGTCGTCGTCGGCGTACGTGGTGAGCACGACGACCTGGGTTCCCGGGTGATCCGTGCGGATGCGTCGGGTGGCTTCAACACCGTCACAGCGCGGCATCCGCAAGTCCATGAGGACGACGTCGGGGCCAAGTTCAGCGACCATGCGGACGGCCTCGTCACCGTCGGCGGCCGAACCGACAACCTCAATGCCCGGCAGCAGTCCCAGCAGCATCACGATGCCTTCGCGGACCACCGTCTGGTCATCGGCCACGACCACGCGCGCCGTAGTACGCGCCGTCATGCCGGCACCCACAACCGCACCACAAAACCCTCCTCATCAGGGCCGGACTCCAGAGTTCCACCGAGGAGTTCGGCCCGCTCCCGCATCCCGAGGAGACCGTACCCGGAACCGCTCTGCCCGAGCTCCCCCGGTTTGCCTCGACCGCCCCGGTCACGCACCACCAGTCCCACGTTGTCGTCGGCGTACTCCAACCGCACCCGGATCTGGGCACCCGGTGCGTGCTTGCGCACGTTCGTCAGCGCCTCCTGCGCGACCCGTCGCACCGTGAGCCCCGCCTCCGCGGTCAGTGCGCGCTGCTCGCCGACGACCTCCAGCTGCGCGCCTTCAGCGGCCGTCAGACGGCGCAGGAAGTCCTCGACCGGGGACATCTCTCCGCGCAGTGCAGAAAGGGCCTCACGTGTGCCGTCAAGCCCTTCTCGCGCCATTCCACGGCAGGCCACCACCCGCTCCAGGAGCTGATCACGGTCTGCCTCCAGGTCGGCGCTGCGCTGGATCAACTGTCGGGCTGCCTCCAAGTGCACCAACTGGGCGCTGAGGCTGTGCGCGAGGATGTCGTGGATCTCGCGTGCGATCCGGCCCCGTTCAGCGAGCGCTGCCGATTCTGCCTCGGCCTTACGGGCCGCACGTTCCTGAGTCAACAGCCTCTGAGCGTTCCCCCGCGCCTCGGCATCGAGGCGGACGACATAGCCGGCCAGGGCTAGGCCCACCGCAGTCACCGTAGTGGTCAGCCAGTTGCCGTTGTTCACCGCGGCGAACGCACCGAGTGCAACGGCAGAGCACGGCACCGCGGCCCTGAGGGGCAGTCGTTCCATCGCCGTCAGGGCGCAGGCGCACCACAGCACGATCGCCGGCAGACGGGCGCCGACCAGGAAGAAGCCGAAAGCGGCGGCCTCCAGAACGACGAACAATCCGATGGAGGGCCAGAGCCGCCGCTGCAACGTCATGCGGAAGAAGCCCCGGAACGCCACCACGGCGATGCCCAATGCGGCGCCCGCTGCAGCCAGCCCCCAACCGCCAAAGGTGCCCCTCCCGAAGGTGGCCCAGAGCATGCCGGCGATCACCAGGACGCGGATGCCACGGCCGATCCACAGACGAGTCTCGCTCAGGCCCTCATGGGTGAGTGACTCCCGCAGCGGCCATCTCGTCCAGGCGTTCGGCGGCACGTCGGGTCCTTTCGGTGCGGGGCGCAGGGGCTCAGCCCGCAACAGGGACACGGTACGTCTGCTGCGCTCCCTGGGCCCGCCACGCAGTGACGCCGGCGCGGGTGAGCAGCATCGCAGCTACGGACAGCAGCGTCGTCTGGCTGCTCTGGTGAACGCCGAATGCAGCCGCTATGCCCATGAGCCCCAGCCGCAGGGCCATGCCGCCCAGCCACACTCCTGCCGCCGCCCAGGTTCCCTTGGTCCAGACCGCACCGTCCTCGTCCGTCCAGATGCGCGTCGTCCACGCCCATGCCGCACCACTGGCCAGGCCGATCAGGAGGGTCACGATCAGCAGCACCACGGAGGTGGCGCGGTGCGACGGGTCCACGAGACCGGGCTGCCGCAGTGCCATGAAGATCAGGATGACCGGCATGAGCCACCATTTCCGGCCTTCGGACGTGATGCGCTGCGCCGTGAACTGTCGGGCGAAGACGATCGCGACAACTGCGATGAGCACAGCGATGTTGAGCAAGCCGCTCATGGCCTGAGCCTCCGTGGAACGGGAATTTTCGACGTTCCCGACGCTACGGAGAGGACCCGGTCTCCTGGATCGGCGCCAGGGTGGGGCGCGGGTGGAAATGCCGACGGGCGTCTCTCCACCCGCG
>LIQL01000364.1 GCA_001418405.1 Streptomyces diastatochromogenes
CTGGTGGTGCGGGGGCAATTGGTGGGGCTGGTGTCGTGGGGGACCGGCTGTGGGCGTGTGGGCAGCCCGGGGGTGTACACGCGGGCTTCCGCGCTCCTCCCGGCGGTTTTGACGCACGGCGCCGGCTGAACGGCTCACGGAAGCCGTAGGCGCTGCAAAAGGGCACGAGTACGGGCGGCCTCCCCGGTGGTGCCGGAAAGACCGCCCGCCGCACGGCACTGGGCCGCTACTCGCTCGTCGTGGATGCGAAGTGTCAGCGTTCCTCTTCGGACGCAGACTGCGGAGTGGTGGTGAGCCGCTCCGTCTCGTCCTGTATTTCCGCGGCGATCTTCTTGAGTTCTGGCTCGAACTTGCGGCCGTGGTGGGCGCAGAAGAGCAGTTCTCCGCCGGACATCAGGACGACGCGCAGGTATGCCTGGGCGCCGCAGCGGTCGCACCGGTCAGCGGCCGTCAGCGGGCTCGCGGGTGTCAGAACAGTAGTCACGTCGCCTCTTCTCTAGCTCGACGAGCTGTCGTACCAGGGTCAACATCCAACCAGGCCGAAAACGTTCCCGCTCGTGCCTTTTCCCCGAAAAATTTCTTTCGAGGGAGCCGGGTGCTGCCGGGTGGCGGCGAATGAGCCGTATTGCGTGGTGGTCTGATTCACGTTGGTTGCTGAAGTCTGTCCCCCCGGCTGGCTTGCCGGTTGTTGATGAGGACGTGCCCGGAGCCTAAATGGTTCATGCCTCGAAGGGAACGTGATGTGCACGTCACTCGGACGTCACCCCATCGAGCGATCGAACGTACGAGCGAAATTCTACTACCATGGTCACGCTCACGGGTGGCGTCACATCGGCTCTACTAGGCCTCGGTACCCTCTCACCGGCGACACCGCCACAACCGAGTCCGCGGAATGCGGACTGCCAGAAATTCAGCGAGGAGCGAACCGCGTGACCGCCGAGATGTCCGTGCCGTCCACCGCAGTGCTGACCGGGGCAGACCGGGACGGTTCCAACTACACCGCGCGGCACCTGCTCGTCCTTGAGGGTCTGGAAGCCGTCCGGAAGCGTCCCGGCATGTACATCGGCTCGACGGACAGTCGCGGACTGATGCACTGCCTGTGGGAGATCATCGACAATTCCGTCGACGAGGCGCTCGGCGGCTACTGCGACCACATCGAGGTGATCCTCCACGGCGACGGGTCCGTGGAGGTCCAGGACAACGGCCGCGGCATCCCCGTCGACGTTGAACCCAAGACCGGGCTCAGCGGCGTCGAGGTCGTGATGACCAAACTGCACGCCGGCGGAAAGTTCGGTGGTGGCTCGTACGCCGCCTCCGGCGGTCTGCACGGCGTCGGTGCCTCCGTCGTCAACGCGCTCTCCGCCCGGCTGGACGTCGAGGTCGACCGCAACAGCAAGACGCACTCGATCAGCTTCCGCCGCGGCGTCCCCGGCGCCTTCACCAAGGCCGGCCCGGACGCCCCCTTCGAGCCGGCGAACGGGCTCCACAAGGGCAAGCGCATCACCAAGACGAAGACCGGCACCCGCGTCCGCTACTGGGCGGACCGGCAGATCTTCCTCAAGGACGCCAAGCTCTCCCTGGAGACGCTGCACGCCCGCGCCCGCCAGACCGCCTTCCTGGTGCCGGGCCTGACCCTCGTGGTCCGGGACGAGCGCGGCATCGACGGCGCCGGGAAGACGGAAGAGACGTTCCGCTACGACGGCGGCATCAGCGAGTTCTGCGAGTACCTCGCGCAGGACAAGGCCGTCTGCGACGTCCTGCGGCTCACCGGCCAGGGCACCTTCAAGGAGACCGTGCCGGTCCTGGACGAGCGCGGCCACATGACGCCCACCGAAGTCACTCGGGAGCTGGGCGTCGACATCGCCCTCCGTTGGGGCACCGGTTACGACTCGACGCTCAAGTCGTTCGTCAACATCATCGCCACCCCCAAGGGCGGCACCCACGTCGCCGGCTTCGAGCGGTCCGTGACCAAGACGGTCAACGAGGTGCTGCGGTCCAGCAAGCTGCTGCGCGTGGCCGAGGACGACGTCGTCAAGGACGACGCCATGGAGGGCCTCACCGCCGTCGTGACGGTGCGGCTCGCTGAGCCCCAGTTCGAGGGCCAGACCAAGGAGGTGCTAGGGACTTCCGCCGCGTCCCGGATCGTCGCGCAGGTGGTCGGCAAGGAACTCAAGGCGTTCCTGACCTCCACCAAGCGGGACGCCAAGCAGCAGGCGCGTTCCGTCCTGGACAAGGTCGTCGCCGCGGCACGTACGCGCATCGCCGCACGCCAGCACAAGGAGGCCCAGCGTCGGAAGACGGCGCTGGAGTCCTCGTCGCTGCCGGCCAAGCTGGCCGACTGCCGCAGTGACGACGTCGACCGCAGCGAGCTGTTCATCGTCGAGGGGGACTCTGCACTCGGCACCGCCAAGCTGGCCCGGAATTCTGAGTTCCAGGCGCTGCTGCCGATCCGCGGCAAGATCCTCAACGTCCAGAAGTCGTCGGTTTCGGACATGCTGAAGAACGCCGAATGCGGCGCCATCATTCAGGTCATAGGGGCTGGATCAGGCCGTACCTTCGACATCGACGCCGCCCGCTACGGGAAGGTCATCTTCCTCGCCGACGCCGACGTCGACGGCGCCCACATCCGCTGTCTGCTGCTGACGCTGTTCCAGCGCTACATGCGGCCGATGGTCGAGCAGGGCCGGGTCTTCTCCGCCGTCCCGCCGCTGCACCGGGTTGAGTTGATCAACCCCAAGAAGGGCCAGGAGAAGTACATCTACACGTACTCGGACAACGAGCTGCGACAGACCATCCTGGAGCTCCAGCGCAAGAACGTCCGCTACAAGGACAGCGTGCAGCGCTACAAGGGTCTCGGTGAGATGGACGCCGACCAGCTCGCCGAAACGACCATGGACCCGCGCCACCGCACGCTGCGTCGCATCAACATCAGCGATCTCGAAGCCGCGGAGAAGGCGTTCGACCTCCTGATGGGCAACGAAGTCGCCCCGCGCAAGGAGTTCATCACCAACTCCGCCGCGACTCTGGACCTTTCGCGCATCGACACCTGAGCCGGCACCCCGTGACACGGGCGTCTCTCCACCCGCGGGTGGAGA
>LIQL01000365.1 GCA_001418405.1 Streptomyces diastatochromogenes
CGGCCCGCGGCGGGCGCCCGGCTACTCCGCCTCCGTGACCGCCTCGGCGAACTGGGCCGCGTACAGGCGGGCGTAGGCGCCGTCGGCGGCCAGGAGCGCGTCGTGGTCGCCCTGTTCGACGATCGAGCCGTCCTCCATCACCAGGATCACGTCGGCGTCGCGGATGGTGGACAGGCGGTGCGCGATCACGAAGCTGGTGCGGCCGGTGCGCAGCTGCGCCATGGCGTGCTGGATGAGGACCTCGGTGCGGGTGTCCACCGAGCTGGTGGCCTCGTCCAGGACCAGGATCGCCGGTTCCGCGAGGAAGGCGCGGGCGATGGTGATGAGCTGCTTCTCGCCCACCGAGACGTTGCCGCCCTCCTCGTCGATGACGGTGTCGTAGCCGTCGGGGAGGGTGCGGACGAAGCGGTCGACGTGGGTGGCCTTGGCGGCCGCGACGACCTTGTCGAGGGTGGTGCCCTCGGGGGCGCCGTAGGCGATGTTCTCGGCGATGGTGCCGCCGAAGAGCCAGGTGTCCTGGAGGACCATGCCGATGTTGCCGCGCAGTTCCTCGCGGGTCATCCGGGCGATGTCCACCCCGTCGAGGGTGATCCGGCCGCCGCGGACCTCGTAGAACCGCATGAGGAGGTTGACCAGGGTGGTCTTGCCGGCGCCGGTGGGGCCGACGATGGCGACGGTCTGGCCGGGGTGGACGGCGAGCGAGAGGCCGTCGATGAGCGGCTTGTTCTCGTCGTAGCGGAAGGAGACGTCCTCGAAGGCGACCCGGCCGGTGACCTGCTCCGGGCGGACCGGCCGCGCCGGGTCGGGGTCCTGCTCCGCGGCGTCGAGGAGCTCGAAGACCCGCTCGGCGGAGGCGACGCCGGACTGGACGAGATTGGCCATCGAGGCGACCTGCGTCAGCGGCTGGCTGAACTGGCGGCTGTACTGGACGAACGCCTGGACGTCGCCGATGGACAGCGCACCGGACGCGACGCGCAGGCCGCCGACCACCGCCACCAGGACGTAGTTGAGGTTGCCGATGAACATCATCGCGGGCTGGATGATGCCGGAGATGAACTGCGCCTTGAAGCCCGCGGAGTAGAGCGCCTCGTTCTGCTCGCGGAAGAGCGCGGCGGACTCCTTCTGCCGGCCGAAGACCTTGACCAGGGAGTGGCCGGTGTACATCTCCTCGATGTGCGCGTTGAGCTTGCCGGTGGTCCGCCACTGCTGGACGAACTGCGGCTGGGCCCGCTTGCCGACCTTGGTGGCGACCAGGACCGAGACCGGCACGGTGATCAGCGCGACCAGCGCCAGCAGCGGCGAGATCCAGAACATCATGCCCAGCACGCCCACGATCGTCAGCAGCGAGGACACTATCTGGCTGAGGGTCTGCTGGAGCGTCTGCTGGATGTTGTCGATGTCGTTGGTGGCGCGGGAGAGCACCTCGCCGCGCTGCTGCTTGTCGAAGTAGCTCAGCGGCAGCCGGGCCAGCTTCTCCTCGACCTGCTCGCGCAGCCGGAAGACGGTGCGCTGGACGACCCGGGTGGCGATCCGGGCCTGGACGAACCCGAAGACGGCGGACCCGGCGTAGATCAGGGTGACCCAGAGCAGGACGGTGCCGACGGCGCCGAAGTCGATGTGCGGGCCGGGGGCCACCGGCATGCTGGCGACCAGGTCCGCCAGCCCGCCCTGGCCGTGCGCCCGCAGCTGTTCGGCGGCCTGCGCCTTGGTCAGGCCGGCGGGCAGGTGACGGCCGACGATGCCGGCCACGATCAGGTCGGTGGCCCGGCCCAGCACCTTGGGGCCGACGACGGTCAGGGCCACGCTCACCACGCCGAGCAGCAGCGCGACCGCGATGACGCCGCGCTCCGGCCGCATCTGGGCCAGCAGCCGCTTGCCGGAGCCCTTGAAGTTCAGGGACTTGTCGATCGGGCCGCCCATCATGCGGCCCATCGGGCCGCCGCCGGGGGCCGGGCCGCGGCGGGGCGCCGCGGCGGGGGCGTCCCCGCCGGCGCCGGCGGGCGCCTCCCCGGGGGCCCGGTCGGCGGCCGGGCCCTGCTTGTCCGCGGTGGTCATGCCGCCTCCTGCTCGGTGAGCTGGGAGAGCACGATCTCCCGGTAGGTCTCGTTGTCGGCCATCAGCTCCTGGTGGGTGCCGGTGCCCACGACGCGGCCCTCGTCGAGGACCACGATCCGGTCCGCGCCGCGGATCGTGGAGACCCGCTGCGCGACGATCACCACGGTGGCGCGGTCGGTCTCCTGGGCCAGTGCGGCGCGCAGCGCCGCGTCGGTGGCGTAGTCCAGGGCCGAGAAGGAGTCGTCGAAGAGGTAGATCTCCGGCTTGCGGACCAGGACGCGGGCGATCGCCAGCCGCTGGCGCTGCCCGCCGGAGACGTTGGACCCGCCCTGCGCGATCGGCGCCTGGAGGCCGCCGTCCATCCGGGCCACGAAGTCCTCGGCCTGGGCGGTCCGCAGCGCCTGCCACAGCTCGTCGTCGGTGGCGTCGGGGTTGCCGTACCGCAGGTTGCTGGCGACCGTGCCGGAGAAGAGGTAGGGCTTCTGCGGCACCAGCCCGATGACGCCGGCGAGCGTCTCGGGGGCGAGGGTGCGCACGTCCGCGCCGTCGACCAGGACCGTGCCGCCGGTGGCGTCGAAGAGCCGGGGCACCAGCCCGAGGAGGGTGGACTTGCCGGCACCGGTGGAGCCGATGACGGCGGTGGTCTCGCCCGGGCGGGCGCGCAGCGAGATGTCCTTGAGGACGGGCTGCTCGGCACCGGGGAAGCGGAACTCCACGTTCTGCAGCTCCAGTTCGCCGTGCCGGTGCAGTGCGGTGACCGGCTCGGCGGGCGGGGTGACGCTGGACTCGGTGGTCAGCACCTCCTGGATCCGCTCCGCGCAGACCTCGGCGCGCGGCAGCATCATCACCATGAACGTCGCCATCATGATCGACATCAGGATGTACATCAGGTAGCTGAGGAAGGCCGTCAGCGCCCCGATCTGCATCTGCTCGGCGTCGATGCGCAGCCCGCCGAACCAGACCACGGCCACGCTGGAGAGGTTCACGATCAGCATGACCAGCGGGAACATCATCGACATCAACCGGCCGGCGCGGATCGAGATGTCGTACAGGTCGGTGTTGGCCGCGGCGAACCGCTCGCGCTCGTGCCGGTCCCGGACGAAGGCGCGGATGACGCGGATGCCGGTGATCTGCTCGCGCAGCACGCGGTTGACGGTGTCGATGCGCTCCTGCACCCCGCGGAACAGCGGCCGCATCCGACGCACGATGAGGGAGACGAGGATCCCGAGGATCGGGACGATGACCAGCAGGAGCGCCGAGAGCGGCACGTCCTGGTTGAGCGCCATGATGACGCCGCCGATGCACATGATCGGCGCCGAGACCATCATCGTGAACGTCATCAGGACCAGCATCTGGACCTGCTGGACGTCGTTGGTGGTCCGGGTGATCAGCGACGGCGCGCCGAAGCCGCCCACCTCCCGGGCGGAGAACGACTGCACCCGGTCGAAGACCGCGGCCCGGACGTCCCGACCGAGCGCCATGGCCGTGCGGGCGCCGAAGTAGACCGCGCCGATCGCGCAGACGATCTGGAGCAGCGTCACCGCGACCATGAAGCCGCCGACGCCGAAGATGTAGCCGCTGTCCCCCTTCACGACACCGTTGTCGATGATGTCCGCGTTGAGGGTCGGCAGGTAGAGGGTCGCCAGCGTCTGGATCAACTGGAGCAGGACGATCAGGGATATGGAGCGCCTATAGGGCCGCAGATGCACCCGCGCGAGTCGGACCAACACAGGCCGGAGCCTATGCGACTGCTTGCCTCCGGCAATCGAATTTCTCCGAACGGTGCAGGAATCATCCCGGATCACCACAAGTCTTTACCCGGACTTGCCCGGATTCGGACCGGCCGCCGCGTACGCCATCATGGAGGCGGCAAGAGCCCCCGAGACGAAGAGGCCGCCGTGACAACAACTGGCACCGTGCGCTACTGGGCCGCGGCCAAGGCCGCCGCCGGCGCGGCAGAGGAGCCGTACGCGGCGGCGACGCTCGCCGAGGCACTGGACGCGGCGCGCACCGCGCACGCCGCGAACCCGGAGTTCGCCCGCGTCCTGCTGCGCTGCTCCTTCCTGGTGGACGGCGTCCAGGTCGGCTCCCGCGACCACGCGGGGGTGCCGCTGACCCAGGGCGGCACCGTCGAGGTCCTGCCGCCGTTCGCCGGAGGATGAGCAGAGGGTCATGAGCGACAACCAGCCGCAGCACCACAACCCGTACGACGCGTACCCCCAGCCGTCGCCCGACCAGCACCCGTCCGCGGCGCCGCTGCACGACGACCCCTCCCGCTACGCTGCGCCGGCCCCGCACCCCGGGTACGACCAGCAGGCGGCCTACGGCACCCCGTACGGGCAGCAGCCCTACGACCCCTATATGCAGCAGCCGCACCAGCAACAGCAGCCGCAGCAGCCACAGACCTACGGGTACGAGGCGTACGGACAGCAGCCGCAGCAGCCGGCCGCCGCCCCCTACGGGCAGGACGGCTACCCGGTCCAGGCCCCCGCGCCGCACCAGAGCGCGCCCCCGGCCCCGCACCAGGAC
>LIQL01000366.1 GCA_001418405.1 Streptomyces diastatochromogenes
CGGAAGACACCGCGCCCGCGCCCGCCGCATCGCTCCGCGATCCGCACCCCGCGTGGCCCGTCCCCGACCTCGGCGTACGCACGGCGTACCCGAACCCCGGCACTGCCGCGGTGTCTCCCTGCGCACGCACCACCCCACCCCGCGCACACCTCCCAGGAGACCCGCATGTCAAAGCCCGCCACCACCCCCGCCGCGGCCGTCGTCTGCACCCGCACCGACTTCGCCTGGCCCGACGGCACCCCGGTCCTGAACGGCTTCCAGTTCTCCGTGGGCCCCGGCCGCACCGGCCTGGTCGGCCTCAACGGCTCGGGGAAGTCCACCCTGTTGAAGCTGATCGCCGGCGAACTCACCCCCACCGACGGCAGTGTCAAGACCGTCGGCGAGGTCGGCTACCTCCCGCAGCAGGCCGCGCTCGACACCCGCCTCCGGGTCGACGAGGCCCTCGGCATCGCCGCCACCCGCGCCGCCCTGCACGCCATCGAGGCCGGCGACCCGAGCGAAGCGCACTTCACCGCCGTCGGCGACGACTGGGACGTCGAGGAGCGCGCCCGCGCCACCCTCGACCAACTCGGCCTGTCCGCCCTCGGGCACCCTCTCCGGCGGCGAACGCTTCAGGGCCGCCCTGGCCGCCCTGATGCTCGCCGAACCCGCCCCCCAGCTCCTCCTCCTCGACGAACCGACCAACAACCTCGACATGTCCTCCGTCCGCCGCCTGGTCACCGCCCTCCACTCCTACGAGGGCGCCCTCCTCGTGGTCAGCCACGACCCCCGCTTCCTGCGCGAGCTCACGCTCACCCGCTGGCTGACCCTCACCTCCGACACGCTCACCGCCGCCGACCCGCTGTGACCGCACCGGCCGCCGCCGGGCCCACGACCGCCCCGCACGGGGACGGCCGCGCGCCCGGCGGCGGCCGGCGGACCTGCGGACCGCGCCCTAGAAGTGCCGCACCAACTCCCCGAACTCCGCCAACCGCAGCACCTTCGCATCGTCCGGATCCACCTCCTCGTGCTCCAGCACCCAGGTGTGGACGTGCGGGATGAACACCGCGTTCAACCCCGCCGAACGGGCCGGCAGGATGTCCGACTTCGGGGAGTTCCCGATCATCCACGTCCGCTCCGGCACCAACCCGTGGGCCCGCGTCAGCTCCTCGTACGTGGCGACGTCCTTCTCCGGCACGATGTGCACCCCGCGGAAGTGCCCGGACAGCCCCGAAGCGGTCACCTTCCGCTGCTGCTCCGCCTGGTCCCCCTTGGTCAGCAGCAGCAACTCGTGCCGCCCCGCCAACTCCGCCAACGTCTCGGCCACCCCCGGCATCAACTCCACGTGATCGCCCGCGAACGCCGCCTCCCACCCCGCGATCCGGCTCCGCTCCGCCGCGGTGGCCGCCCGCCCCCGCACCCGCTCCACGCACTCCCCGAGGCTCCGCAGGAACACCCTGCTCCCGTACCCCAGCGTCACCGCGTTCGCCGCCTCGATCCCGTCGAGCACCGCCCGTACCGCCGCCCGGTCCAGCCCCGGCCCCGCCAGCCACTCCGTGAACTCGTCGATCACCCGCTCGAAGATCACGTTGTTCTCCCACAACGTGTCGTCCGCATCAAAGATCAACACCACCCGCACCCCTCTCACCGTCCATGAACGGGGGCACCCTACGCACGGCCCCGCACCCCCGCACCGGAAATTCCGCACGCCCGGCGGGGCCCCGAGGAGACAGCGGCGGAAGGCGCCATAACGACAACAGGCCCCGGATCCGAAGATCCAGGGCCTGTGCCATGTGGTGTCCGAGGGGGGACTTGAACCCCCACGCCCGATAAAGGGCACTAGCACCTCAAGCTAGCGCGTCTGCCATTCCGCCACCCGGACAGGGTGTCTGTCGTCGCGGCCTCCGGGCCGTTCCGACGAGGAAAACAATAGCAAACGTTCAGGGGTGGTCGATCACCCCCGGTCCGGAGCCGCCGCGCGGCTGTGACCAGCGCATGTCGGGAACATTGCGGCCTTGGGCGGAGCGGGTGCGGGGTGGAGGATGGCGGTGGACCCCGCCGCGGGGCGCCCTCGGACGCCGCCGCGGCCGTGAACCAACAGGAGGCAGTGTGAGCCAGCTCCGCGAGCGAACGACGGAGAGGTGCGAGGCCCGTGCATGCGGGGCCGGACGAAGCGAGGTTTCGGCATGAGCGAGGCGCAGCCGTCCCGCACGATCACCGGTGAGGACGAGGTGGTCGACCTCTGCCGGGACCTGATCAGGATGGACACCAGCAACTACGGGGACCACTCGGGTCCGGGGGAGCGCGTCGCCGCCGAGTACGTCGCGGAGAAGCTCGCCGAGGTCGGCCTGGAGCCGCAGATCTTCGAGTCGCACAAGGGCCGGGCGTCGACCGTCGCACGGATCGAGGGCGCGGACCGGTCGCGGCCGGCCCTGCTGATCCACGGGCACACCGACGTGGTGCCGGCCAACGCCGACGACTGGACCCACCACCCGTTCTCCGGGGAGATCGCCGACGGGTGCGTGTGGGGCCGCGGCGCGGTCGACATGAAGGACATGGACGCGATGACGCTCGCCGTCGTGCGGGACCGGCTGCGCACGGGGCGCAAGCCGCCGCGGGACATCGTGCTGGCGTTCCTCGCGGACGAGGAGGCCGGCGGCACCTACGGCGCGCGGTACCTCGTCGACCACCACCCCGAGCTGTTCGAGGGGGTGACCGAGGCGATCAGCGAGGTCGGCGGGTTCTCCTTCACCGTCAACGAGAACCTGCGGCTGTACCTGGTGGAGACGGCCCAGAAGGGCATGCACTGGATGAAGCTGACCGTGGCCGGTTCGGCCGGGCACGGTTCGATGATCCACCGGGACAACGCCATCACCGAACTCTCCGAGGCCGTGGGGAGGTTGGGTCGGCACGAGTTCCCGGTGCGGGTGACCAAGACGCTGCGGGCCTTCCTGGACGAGCTCGGGGACGCGCTGGGCACCGAGCTGGACCCGGAGAACATGGACGCCACGCTGGCCAAGCTCGGCGGCATCGCCAAGCTGATCGGCGCGTCGCTGCGGAACACCGCCAACCCCACGCAGCTGGGCGCCGGTTACAAGATCAACGTGATTCCGGGCGAGGCCACCGCCCACGTCGACGGCCGCTTCCTGCCCGGGTACGAGGAGGAGTTCCTGGCGGACCTGGACCGGATCCTCGGGCCGCGGGTCAAGCGCGAGGACATCCACGCGGACAAGGCGCTGGAGACCACGTTCGACGGCGCCCTGGTGGACGCGATGCAGTCGGCGCTCCAGGCCGAGGACCCGATCGCCCGGGCCGTGCCCTACATGCTCTCCGCGGGCACCGACGCCAAGTCCTTCGACGACCTGGGCATCCGCGGGTTCGGGTTCGCCCCCCTGAAGCTGCCGCCGGAGCTGGACTTCGCCGGGATGTTCCACGGGGTGGACGAGCGGGTCCCGGTGGACGGGCTGAAGTTCGGGGTGCGGGTGCTCGACCGGTTCATCGAGCAGAGCTGAGCGTCGAGCAGAGCTGAGCGCGGCGCACCCCGGCGCCCCGGCCGGAAGGGAAAGTCCGTTCGGCCGGGGGAGAGGTGTGCGGGCGGGTGTGCGGCCGGCGACGACGCCGCCGGTGGGTCGTGTGTCCGCGCACGGAGCCGTCGGCGGCTTCCCTGCTGGGCCGTGCCCGCCGGAAGGCGACCTGTGCGGCGTCCCGCGGCGAGTGTGAAGTCGATGTGAATTCCCTGCCTTTCACATTGACTTCGCCGGAAAGGGTGAACGTCGCGATGTGTTCGTAGCTTCAACGGCACGGCCTTCGTTGATCAGACTGCGGTCCGCGGCTGGGACCGCATTGCCTACTAGGAGGAACCATGATCAAGAAGGTCGTCGCCGCTGCCGCGATCGCCGGTGGTGTCGTCATCGCGGGTGCCGGCCTGGCCGTTGCCGACTCCGGTGCCCAGGGTGCTGCGGTGCACTCCCCGGGTGTGGTCTCCGGCAACGTCATCCAGGCTCCGGTGCACATCCCCGTCAACGTGTGCGGCAACACGATCTCCGTGATCGGCCTGCTGAACCCGTCCTTCGGCAACACCTGCGTGAACGGCTGACGTTACCGATGACGTCTCCGGCCCGTTGAGGGCCGGCCCGGTCCGGCTCCGGAGTGTCCTTGCGGCATTCCGGAGCCGCTGGGCATTTTCGCGGCCGGGTGCATCCTCCACCTGAGGCGGACCGCGGAGCGTGACCCACACCTCCGCCGGCCGCCACCCGCCGCATTCCAGCAAGGCACAAGGCAGGGGAAGAATATGAGGCAGGTCGCACGAAAAGGCCTGATCACCATGGCGGCCGCAGGCGGCATGCTCGCCATGGCCGCCGGATACGCCCAGGCGGACTCCAACGCCGCGGGCGGTACGGCACATTCGCCGGGGGTCGGATCGGGCAACACCATCCAGGCCCCGATCGACGTCCCGGTCAACGTGTGCGGCAACACCGTCGACGTGGTCGGCGTGCTCAACCCGGCGTTCGGCAACCACTGCGCGAACGGCTCCGGCGGCCGGCACGGCGGCGGCCACGGGCGGACGCACGACCAGGGGGGCACGCAACGGCGGACGTCCGGTGGGGCGACCGCCGTGGGCGGGGCGAAGGGTTCGCCCGGCGTCGGGTCCGGCAACACCATCCAGGCTCCGGTCGACGTTCCGGTCAACGTGTGCGGCAACAGCGTCGACGTGGTCGGCGTGCTCAACCCGTCCTTCGGGAACGACTGCGCCAACACCGCGCCGTCGGGCCCGGGACGCCCGCACCACCCCGGTAACCCGTCACACCCCGGTAACCCGTCACACCCGGGGCACCCGTCACAGCCCGGGCACCCGTCACACCCGTCGCAGCCCGGCCAGCCGCCGGAGCACGGTCACCCCGGTACTCCCGGTCACCCGGGCACCCCGCACCAGCCGGGGACGCCGCACCAGCCCGGCAGCCCGCACGAGCCGCGGTCGTCCACCCCGCAGACGCCGGACGTCCCGGGCGTGCGGACGCAGACCGCCGGTGCACCGCACGCCCGGACGGTGACGCCGGAGCACGGGGAGCAGCTGGCGCACACCGGCGCCGGGGCCCTCGGGTACGCGATCCCGGCCAGTGCCGGCATGCTGCTCGGCGGCGCCGTCCTCTACCGGCGGGCGCGCACCGCCCGTAGCTGAGCGGCGACCGCGGTGTGACAGCACGACGGAGCGGGCCCCGTACCTCACCGGGGCCCGCTCTGCTGCGATCACGCGCTCCCGGGACTCACCAGGTGGCGCGGAGCTGTCGGATGATCCGGCGGCGCAGCCGCACCCGACGACTGCCGTCGGGATTGAGACGAAGTCGGTCCAACTCCCAGTGTCCGTACTCGGCGTGGTCGGTCAGCAGGCGTGTGGTGGCCTTGCGGGAGACGCCCCGAGGCACATACACATCGCAGAATTCGTATTCCGGCATCGCATCTATTGTGCGGGACCGGCCCCGGTACGGATAGCGTCTGCACTATGTCTGATGCTGCGCAGCCTTCCGCTGCCGAGGTACGTGCCGCCGCTGAGGCGGTCAAAGCCGCGCTGGACCGTCACCTCGACGCGGTCGAGCGCCGCTCGGGGCCGGAGGACCCGGCCGTCTATGCCGCGTTCGACGAAGTCGCCGCGGCCGCTGAGGCCTATGACGAGCTGCTCTACGACGCCTACGACGAGGTCACCCCCTTCGAGATCCCCGGGAGCGACGCCCTGCCCGCCTACGCGGGCCCCGAGGAGCCGAGCGCGCTGAGCGTGCTCATCCGGCGCGACTACACCGTCGCGAAGCCGCAGCGCCTGCTGCATCAGGCACAGCGCATCGCGGCGCTGGACCCGGACGCCGCCACTGACGCGACCGGCCGCGCCACCGACGCCGTCGCGGTGGTCGGCAGCAGCGTCCACGCCGCGCTCGGGGTGCTCTTCGGCGAGTACGAACCGGAC
Source organism: Streptomyces diastatochromogenes (assembly GCA_001418405.1). Taxonomy (GTDB): domain Bacteria; phylum Actinomycetota; class Actinomycetes; order Streptomycetales; family Streptomycetaceae; genus Streptomyces; species Streptomyces albulus_C. Next base: position 5,936 of record LIQL01000366.1, read on the forward strand.
GAGATCGCCTCCCGGCACCGGGAGTTCGGCCTGGAGGAGGGCGACTCCACGCTGTGGGTGGCGGCCGTGGACGAGCCGGCGGAGCCGGGGGAGTGGCTCGCCGCGCCGTTCGACCACGCGGATCCGCAGCGGGTGGTGTGCCGCTTCGACGTCAGCTCGGTCTTCGACGAGGAACTCGACGACGACGATGACGAGGACGACCTCCTGGAGCCGGCCGACCGGAGCAGGTGAGACGCGGCGCAGCGGGCCCGCGGGGCGGACGGCCGGTGTGCCGTCGCCCCGCGGGCCCGTCGCTGCGCGGGGTGGGTGCGGTCAGTCCGCCGCCGGGTCGGCCGCCTGCTCCTCGGCCTGCAACCGCAGCAGCGTCCGCAGCCGGGTGGTGCGTTCCTTGGCGGGCAGTTCGGCGACCGCCCGGGCGAGCGCCTGGTCCACGCCCTGGACCACCGACAGGTGCCGCTCGCCGCGGCTGAAGGCGGTGTAGACCCAGGCGCGGGTCAGCCCGCCGGCGGCGTCGCCGGGCAGCACCACGACCGCGGCGGGCCAGCGCGAGCCGGCCGCCTGGTGGGCGGTGAGCGCCCAGCCGTGCCGGACGGCGCCCGACGCCACCTCCTCGCGGGGGACGACCACGGCGGTGCCCTCGCAGTCGAGGCGCAGGCCCTCGGCGTCGGCGCCGGTGACCGTGCCGGTCAGCGTCCGGCCCGGCGCCGGGGCGTAGGCCACGCGGTCGCCGGAGTCGAAGCCGCCGAACCGGCCGGCTCCGGGGTTGAGGCGTTCCTTGAGCGCGGAGTTCAGCGCGCGGGTGCCGGCGGCGCCGCCGTGGCCGACGGTGATGACCTGCGTCTGGTCGGCGGGGATGCCCAGTGCCCGGGGCACCGAGTCGGCGACCAGCTGGACGGTGCGGTGGACCGCCTCGCCGGCGTCCCGGACCGGAACGGTCACCACCTCCTTGCCGGGCGCCTGGACCGCGTCGAGCTCGCCGACGCCGATGCCCGACACCAGCTCGCCGATCGGGCCGAAGTCCGGGGTGCGGGACGCGACCTGGGGGCAGAAGCGGGACTGCAGGACGTCCTGGAAGAGCCGGCCGGGGCCGGCGGACCACAGGACGCCGGGATCGCCGCTGAGCACCAGGCGGGTCCCGTCGGACAGCGACTCGACGAGCACGGCGGCGGTGTCCAGGTCGAGCTGCGGGGCGTCCAGCACCACGAGGAGGTCGAGGGCGAGCGCACCGTCGGCGTCCCGGCCCGGGCCCTCCTGGCCGGACAGCAGGCCGGCGACGGTCACCGCGGCGTCCGCCCCGGCCGGCTCGGCGGCGGCGCCGTCCGCCGCGACCTCGGCGAGGTGGGCGGCCAGCCGCCGGCGGCCGTCCGCGGTGTGGGTCGCGCCGCACGCCCGCAGCCCGAGGGCGCGGGCCGCGGCGATCAGTGCGGCGGGTTCGGCGCGGGCCGCCTCGCCGCCGGTGTGCGTCGTCAGGCCGCTGGACGCGACGGTCTGGATCAGCTCGGCGGCGGAGGACGACGGTGTGGCCGTCGCGACGGCCGCCCAGGCGCCGGCGGAGGGGTGGACGCGGGCGTCCGCCGCGTCGTCCGCCCCGGCGTCCTCCGGGGCGGCGGCTTCGGGGCCGTCCTCGGTCGCGGTGTCCTGGGGCGCCGGGGGCTCGCCGTCGGCCCCGGCGTCGTCGGTGGTGGCGCCCGGCATGGTGGTCGTGGGCTCGTCCGCCGGCCGTTCGAAGGTGTTCAGCAGGCGGGCCAGGCCGTCGGCGACGCTCTCCTCGGCCATCGCGAACCGGTCCAGGCCGAGCAGGACGCGGACCGGCTGCTCCTCGTCGTCGTCCGTGGCGGCCCGGGCGCGGCCCGGGGTCTCCAGCGCGTCCTGGAAGACCAGCACCGCGCCGTCCGCGATGGCGTCCTGGAGGGCCTCGTCCGGGTCGGGTACGGCGCGCTGGGCGAGGGCGGCGCGCAGTGCGGACGCCTCCAGGGCGGAGTGGCCGGCGAGGGCGGCCTGCTCCAGCAGCCAGCCGATCAGGGCCTGGGCGCGCCGCTCGTCGCCCGGCCCGCAGGCGGCGCCGAGCAGGGCCCGGGCGAAGCCGTCGGCCTGCTCGGGGCGGACGCCGGGGACCGCGAGCAGCTGCCAGGGATCCTCGGTCAGCGCCTCGGCGGCCTGCTGGCCGAGCGTCTCCGCGGCCCGCTCCGCGAGCGCTTCGGGGGCGCCGCCGGCCGCGAGCACCCGCCGCACGCCCTCGATGCCGGGTGCCGGGGCGACGGCGGGGCGG
>LIQL01000367.1 GCA_001418405.1 Streptomyces diastatochromogenes
AGGAGGGGGTCATGCGAGGCATCGTCGCAGGGCCCGTCGGTGGGGAGCGAGGGCTTTGTTTCGGCCAAGCGGAGACCGGGCCGCGGTCGAGGACCGGCCAAGAAGTGGTCGGGTGGCGCGTCGCGCGCCGGTGTGGGCGGGGCGGTCCTGCGGGGGCCGCGAGGCGTGCCGACACCCCCCGTGGGGTGGCCGTGGCGAGGCGTCGCGGGGTGGTTCGTGACGCCCGATCGGCCCCCTGTTGCGGCCTGTATCAGAGTCGCGTCAAGACCGGGCGGAAAGCCGCTACCTGGGCGTTTTTTGAGGTGAACGGTCGGTAGGGTCGCATCAGGTCAAGCCCGGTGGGGGCGACCTTCACGTAAGACAATGGGGCCATGGCACGCGGCAAGCTACGGATATATCTCGGCGCGGCACCGGGCGTCGGCAAGACGTACGCGATGCTGTCCGAGGCACATCGCCGTGTGGAGCGCGGCACGGACGTCGTGGTGGCGTTCGTCGAGCACCACGGCAGGCCCCGTACGGAAGTGATGCTGCACNNAACATCCAGCATCTGGAGTCGCTCGGCGATGTCGTCGAGTCGATAACGGGGGTGCGGCAGCGGGAGACGGTGCCGGACGAGGTCGTGCGGCGGGCCGATCAGATCGAGCTGGTCGACATGTCCCCGCAGGCGATCCGGCGCCGGATGGCGCACGGCAACATCTACCAGTCGGACAAGGTCGATGCGGCGCTGTCGAACTACTTCCGGCCGGGCAACCTCACCGCGCTGCGGGAGCTGGCGCTGCTGTGGGTGGCCGACCGGGTGGACGAGTACCTCCAGGAGTACCGGGCGGAGCACTCGATCCGTTCGACCTGGCAGGCGCGCGAGCGGATCGTCGTCGGACTGACCGGTGGGCCGGAGGGGCGGACGTTGATCCGTCGGGCCGCCCGGATGGCCGCGAAGGGCTCGGGCAGTGAGGTGCTCGCCGTCTACATCGCGCGGAGCGACGGGCTGACGTCGGCGTCGCCGAAGGAGCTGGCCGATCAGCGGACGTTGGTGGAGGACCTGGGCGGGACGTTCCACCACGTCATCGGCGACGACATACCGGGTGCGCTGCTGGAGTTCGCGCGGGGGGTGAACGCCACCCAGATCGTGCTGGGGTCGAGCCGCCGCAAGACCTGGCAGTACGTCTTCGGGCCGGGCGTGGGGGCGACGGTGGCCCGCGAGTCGGGCCCGGACCTCGACGTGCACATCGTGACGCACGACGAGGTCGCCAAGGGCCGGGGGCTGCCGGTGGCGCGGGGGGCGCGGCTGGGGCGTTCGCGGATCATCGCCGGCTGGTTGGTCGGCGTGGCGGGTCCGGTGTCGCTGTCGCTGTTCCTCACCAAGCTGTCGAACGGTCCGGGGCTGGCCAACGACGTCCTGCTGTTCCTGTTCCTGACGGTGCTGGCGGCGCTGCTCGGCGGGCAGTTGCCGGCGCTGGCGTCGGCGGCGGTCGGCTCGCTGTTGTTGAACTTCTACTTCACGCCGCCCACCCACACGCTCACGGTCAGCGACCCGAAGAACATCGTGGCGATCGCGATCTTCTTCGCGGTGGCGGTGTCGGTGGCGTCGGTGGTGGACCTGGCCGCCCGGCGGACGCACCAGGCGGCGCGGTTGCGGGCGGAGTCGGAGATCCTGTCGTTCCTGGCGGGGAGCGTGCTGCGGGGCGAGACCACGTTGGACGCGCTGCTGGAGCGGGTGCGGGAGACGTTCGGGATGGACACCGTGGCGTTGCTGGAGCGGCGCAGCGACGTGGATCCGTGGACGTGTGCCGGTCGGGCGGGCGGTGGTGACAACACGCCGCCGCTGGCGCGCCCGGAGGACGCGGACGTCGACATGCCCGTGGGGGACCACATGGCGCTGGCGTTGACCGGTCGGGTGTTGCCCGCGGAGGACCGTCGGGTGCTGGCGGCGTTCGCCGCGCAGGCCGCGGTGGTGCTGGATCGTCAGCGGCTGGTGGGGGAGGCCGAGCGGGCGCGGGAGCTGGCGGAGGGCAACCGGATCCGGACGGCGTTGCTGGCGGCCGTCAGCCATGATCTGCGGACGCCGTTGGCGAGCATCAAGGCGTCGGTGACGTCGCTGCGGTCGGACGACGTGGCCTGGTCGGAGGAGGACGAGGCGGAGCTGCTGGAGGGCATCGAGGCGGGCGCCGACCGGCTCGACCATCTGGTGGGGAACCTGCTGGACATGTCCCGGTTGCAGACCGGGACGGTGACGCCGTTGATCCGGGAGATCGACCTCGACGAGGTGGTGCCGATGGCGCTGGGCGGGGTCCCGGAGGGCAGCGTCACGTTGGACATCCCGGAGGAGCTGCCGATGGTGGCGGTGGATCCGGGGCTGCTGGAGCGGTCGGTGGCCAATCTGGTGGAGAACGCCGTGAAGTACAGCCCGGACGGCGAGGTGGTGCTGGTCTCGGCCAGTGCGCTCGGCGACCGGGTGGAGCTGCGGGTCGCGGACCGGGGCCCCGGGGTGCCGGACAGTGCCAAGGACCGGATCTTCGAGCCGTTCCAGCGGTACGGGGATGCCCCGCGGGGCGCCGGGGTGGGGC
>LIQL01000368.1 GCA_001418405.1 Streptomyces diastatochromogenes
GGCGTGCCGGACGGGCGCCGCCGCGCCCCCGTGCCCCGTCCCGTGCGCCGGCCCCGCGGGAGCGGCGTGCGGCGTGCCCCTGCCGCGTCCGCGTACGGTGTGGCACGGGCCGGTGGCGGTGGGCCACAGTGGTCCTGTACGTGATCTTCGAAGAGGGGCGGTACCGATGGCACAGGAAGTGCGCGGCGTCGTGGCGCCGGGGAAGAACGAGGCGGTCCGGCTGGAGACCGTCCTGGTGCCCGACCCGGGGCCCGGTGAGGCCGTGGTGCAGGTGCAGGCGTGCGGGGTGTGCCACACCGACCTGCACTACAAGCAGGGCGGGATCAACGACGACTTCCCGTTCCTGCTCGGCCACGAGGCGTCCGGCGTGGTGGAGTCGGTGGGCGAGGGCGTCACCGACGTCGCCCCCGGGGACTTCGTCATCCTCAACTGGCGTGCGGTGTGCGGCTCCTGCCGGGCGTGCCTGCGCGGGCGGCCCCAGTACTGCTTCAACACCCACAACGCGCGGCAGAAGATGACGCTCAAGGACGGCACCGAGCTGACCCCGGCACTGGGCATCGGCGCCTTCGCCGACAAGACGCTGGTCGCCGCCGGCCAGTGCACCAAGGTCGACCCCGAGGTCGCACCGGCCGTCGCGGGGCTGCTGGGCTGCGGGGTGATGGCCGGGATCGGCGCCGCGATCAACACCGGCCAGGTGGGCCGCGGCGACACGGTCGCGGTCATCGGCTGCGGCGGCGTCGGCGACGCGGCGGTGGTCGGCGCCCGCCTGGCCGGCGCCGCCAAGATCATCGCCGTCGACATCGACGACCGGAAGCTGGAGACGGCCCGCACCATGGGGGCCACCCACACCGTCAACTCCCGCAGCACCGACCCCGTCGAGGCGGTCCGCGAGCTGACCGGCGGCTTCGGCGCGGACGTCGTCATCGACGCGGTCGGCCGCCCGGAGACCTACCGGCAGGCGTTCTACGCCCGCGACCTGGCCGGCACGGTCGTCCTGGTGGGCGTGCCCACCCCGGAGATGACCCTGGAACTCCCCCTTCTGGACGTCTTCGGCCGCGGCGGCGCCCTGAAGTCCTCCTGGTACGGCGACTGCCTGCCGTCCCGGGACTTCCCGATGCTGATCGACCTCCACCAGCAGGGCCGGATCGACCTCGGCGGGTTCGTCACCGAGACCATCGGCATCGACGAGGTCGAGCGGGCCTTCGACCGGATGCACGCCGGTGACGTGCTGCGCTCGGTGGTGGTGCTGTGATGGGCGCCCGCATCGACCACCTCGTCACCTCGGGGACGTTCTCGCTGGACGGCGGTACCTGGGACGTCGACAACAACGTGTGGATCGTCGGCGACGGTTCGGAGGCCGTCGTCATCGACGCCGCGCACGACGCCGACGCCATCCTGCGCGCCCTCGACGGGCGCACCCTGCGCGCGATCATCTGCACCCACGCGCACAACGACCACATCGACGCGGCCCCGGCGCTCGCCGCCCGCACCGGGGCGCGGATCCTGCTGCACCCCGACGACCTGCCGCTGTGGAAGCAGACCCACCCGGACACCGCCCCCGACGGGGACCTGTCGGACGGTCAGGTGCTGACCATCGCCGGCATCGACCTGACGGTGCTGCACACCCCCGGCCACGCGCCCGGCGCGGTCTGCCTGCACGCCCCCGACCTGAACACCGTCTTCACCGGGGACACGCTCTTCCAGGGCGGACCCGGCGCCACCGGCCGGTCCTTCTCCGACTTCCCGACGATCATCGACTCGATCCGCGACCGGCTGCTGACCCTGCCGCCGACGACCGTGGTCCGCACCGGCCACGGCGACCAGACGACCATCGAGCGGGAAGCACCCCACCTGGCGGAATGGGTCGCCCGGGGCCACTAGGGGGCGGGCGAACACTTCCCGTAGGGGGCCTGAACGCCCCCTGCGGGGCCACAACGTGGCCGGGGTGGCGGGTATTCCGGCCGGAGCCCGACGGCTCCGTCAAGGACGGCTGCGCCACCGGCCGCCCGCCCGGCCCGGACCCGGCCGCTGCCCCGCCACGACCGCCCGCCACGACCGCCCACCTCGGCGGCCTCGCCCGCCTGGCCCGCCCGTCTCACCCCTGCGTGCCCGCCCGTTGGAGGATGCGGGCGGCCACGGCCGCCGAGTCGACGAGGGGGTGCAGCGCGAGGGCCCGCAGTGCCGCGTCGCGGTCCTTGAACAGGGCCGCGGCGACCGTCGCCCGCTCGACCGCCTTGATCTGGAGCATCAGGCCCAACTGATCCTCGCGCAGCGGCGCGCAGGGCAGCGGACGGGCCCCCTTGGCGGTCACCTCGCACACCGTCTCCACGATCGCGTCCGGCGCCAGCTGCGGCACCGTCGTCCCGTTGCGGACGTTGAGGATCAGCCGCCGGCCGGAGTCGCCGGCGATGGCGTGCATCAGCGCCAGCGCCACCCGGTCGTAGCCGCCGCCCTCCAGGTCGTCGCTGTCCCGCTGCCAGCCGCCGGTCGCCTCCCGGCTGTGCGCCATGTACGTCTGCTCCCGCTCCAGTCGGGTGCGCTCCCACAGGGCGTACACCGCGTCCGGGGAGCCGGCCGCCGCGGCCCGGTCGAAGAAGCCGCCCTGCTGCCGGTCCAGGAACTCCCCGCGGGTCTGCGCGGTGTCCTGTACGGAGTGCAGGGTCTCCCGCCGGAAGTAGTAGTAGTGCAGGTACTCGTTGGGGAGGGCGCCGAGGACGCGGAGCCACTCCGGGCCGAAGAGCCGGCCCTCCTCGAAGGAGCCCAGGGCCGCCACGTCCCCCAGCAGGCCGGGCAGCACGTCGGTGCCGTCGACCGTCAACGACCGCAGCCAGCCGAGGTGGTTGAGCCCCACGTAGTCGTAGCCGGACCGCGCCGGGTCCTCCAGGGCCGTCGGGTCCGCGCCGGCCGCCCGCGCCGCGCGGCGCACCAGACCCACGGGGGAGTCGCAGATCCCGATGACCCGGTCGCCCAGCACCTGCGCCATCGCCTCGGTCACCATCCCCGCCGGATTGGTGAAGTTGATGACCCACGCCCCCGGGGCGAGCGCCGCGACCCGCTCGGCGACGTGCAGCGCCACCGGGATCGTCCGCAGCCCGTACAGGACCCCGCCGGCGCCGACCGTCTCCTGGCCCAGGACGCCCTCGGACAGCGGGATCCGCTCGTCCCGGATGCGGCCCGCGGTGCCGCCGACCCGCATGGCGGAGAACACGAAGTCGGCCCCGGTCAGCGCCGCGTCGAGAGTTTCCGCCACTCGTACGGGTACCGGTTGGGTACGGCCCCGGGCCAGCTCGGCCAGTACGTCGGAGATCACCGCCACCCGGCGGGGATCGGTGTCGTAGAGCGTCAGCTCGGAGACGGAGCGTGTGGGGTCGTCCAGCAGTGCGCGGTAGACCAGCGGTACCCGGAAGCCGCCACCGCCGAGAATGGAGAGCCTCATGGGGCGGAACGTACCGCAGCATCAGGCACACTGGCGGCACGAGTTGCGTACGAGAGGGGCGAGCGCGGTGAACACTGGCCGACGCGATGTCCAACCGCCCGCGGGGCCGGCCACCGAGCCGCCGGGGCTCGATCCGCTGGCCGCGGTGCGCCGCGCGGGCGACCCGCCCACCGACGTCTACCTCACCGGCACCGTCTTCCTCGACATCATCTTCACCGGCCTGGATTCCGCCCCGGTCCGCGGCACCGAGTCCTGGGCCCGCGGCATGGGCTCCAGCCCCGGCGGCGTCGCCAACATGGCCACCGCGCTGGCCCGCCTCGGGCTGCGCACCTCCCTGGCCGCCGCGTTCGGCGACGACATGTACGGCGAGTACTGCTGGGAGGCGCTGGAACGGGGCGAGGGCATCGACCTGGAACTGTCGCGGACGGTCCCCGGCTGGCACTCGCCGGTCACCGTCTCGATGGCCTACGAGGGCGAGCGCACCATGGTCTCGCACGGCCACGAGGCACCGGCCCCCGAGCACGCCTTCGACGGCGGCCACGCCCCCGGTTGCCCGCCGCCGACCCGGGCCTGCGTCGCCTCGCTGGTGCCCGGCCGCCGGGAGGGCTGGCTGGGCTGCGCGGCCGGCCGCGGCAGCCGGATCTTCGCCGACGTCGGCTGGGACGACACCGGCCGCTGGGACCCGGCCGACCTCGCTGACCTGGAGCACTGCGAGGCGTTCCTGCCCAACGCGGAGGAGGCGATGCGCTACACCCGCACCGACTGTCCGCGCGCCGCCGCCCGCAAGCTCGCCGACCTGGTGCCGCTCGCCGTCGTCACGCTCGGCTCGGAGGGCGCGTGCGCGGTGGACGCCCGCACCGGCGAGAGCGCCGAGGTGCCCGCTATCGTGGTGGAGGCGCTGGACCCGACCGGCGCCGGGGACGTCTTCGTCGCCGGGTTCGTCACCGGCACGCTCGCCGACTGGCCGCTCGCCGACCGGCTGTCCTTCGCCGGGCTGAGCGCCGCCCTGTCGGTGCAGGAGTTCGGCGGTTCGCTCTCCGCACCGGGCTGGGCGGAGATCGCCGCCTGGTGGCGCCGGGTCCGGGCCTGCGACACCGGAGCCACCGCCGGACTGCGGCGCCAGTACGGCTTCCTGGACGCCGTGCTGCCCGCGCCGGGAGTGAGCCTGGGCAGCACCGGGGCGGCGGGCCCCGCGCGGGCGGCCGCGGCCGCGTCGCCGCTGGCCCGGGCGGTCCCCACGATCGGGTTCCGCCCCCCGGCCTGAGCCCGCCGCGGCCCCGGCGGGCGGCGCCCCGGCCGTGGTCCCGGCCGCCGCCCGGAAAAGCCGGCCGGCTTGTCAGTGCCCCGTCGTACTCTGGTAGCGCAAGGAGCCAGTGCGGGCGTCGCTGCCGAGGTCCGCACCTGTGATGAGCAAAGGATGGGGGTTGAGCAGGCCACCCGGCCTACCCATGACGCAGACACCCACACGAGCGCAGGCGAGCGCCCACTTCACGGTCCCGGCCAAGCACCCGATGGTGACGGTCCTCGGATCCGGTGACTCGCTGCTGCGCGTGATCGAGGACGCCTTCCCCGCCACCGACATCCACGTCCGGGGCAACGAGATCAGCGCGGTCGGTGACGCCCGGGAAGTCGCCCTGGTCCAGCGCCTGTTCGACGAGATGATGCTGGTGCTCCGCACCGGACAACCGATGACGGAGGACGCAGTGGAACGCTCCATCGCCATGCTGCGCGCGGCGGAGAACGGCGAGGGAGCGAGCGAGACCCCGGCCGAGGTGCTCACCCAGAACATCCTCTCCAACCGCGGCCGCACCATCCGCCCCAAGACCCTCAACCAGAAGCGCTACGTCGACGCCATCGACAAGCACACCATCGTCTTCGGCATCGGCCCGGCCGGCACCGGCAAGACCTACCTGGCCATGGCCAAGGCCGTCCAGGCCCTCCAGGCCAAGCAGGTCAACCGGATCATCCTGACCCGCCCCGCGGTCGAGGCCGGCGAGCGCCTGGGCTTCCTGCCCGGCACCCTCTACGAGAAGATCGACCCCTACCTGCGCCCGCTCTACGACGCGCTGCACGACATGCTCGACCCGGATTCCATCCCGCGGCTGATGGCGGCGGGCACCATCGAGGTCGCGCCGCTGGCGTACATGCGCGGTCGGACGCTCAACGACGCCTTCATCATTCTCGACGAGGCGCAGAACACCAATCCCGAGCAGATGAAGATGTTCCTCACCCGGCTCGGCTTCGAATCGAAGATAGTCATCACCGGCGACGTCACCCAGATCGACCTGCCGGGCGGCACGAAGAGCGGTCTGCGCCAGGTCCGGGACATCCTGACCGACGTCGACGACGTCCACTTCTCCGAGCTCACCAGCAGGGACGTGGTCCGGCACAAGCTCGTCGGCCGTATCGTCGACGCCTACGAGAAGTACGACAGCCGCAACGGCAAGTAGCCCGCGCTGCGCGACCAAGAAGCGAGACCCACCTTCCCCATGTCGATCGACGTCAACAACGAGTCCGGTACGGACATCGACGAGCAGGCGATCCTGGACGTCGCCCGCTATGCCCTGGCCCGGATGCGGATCCACCCGCTCTCCGAGCTGTCCGTCATCGTCGTGGACGCCGAGGCCATGGAGCAGCTCCACATCCAGTGGATGGACCTCCCCGGCCCGACGGACGTCATGTCCTTCCCGATGGACGAACTGCGGCCGCCGGCCAAGGACGACGAGGAGCCGCCGCAGGGGCTGCTCGGCGACATCGTGCTCTGCCCGGAGGTCGCCGAGCAGCAGGGCAAGGCCGCCCCGACGGGGCACACCATGGACGAGGAGCTGCAACTGCTGACCGTCCACGGCGTGCTGCACCTGCTCGGCTACGACCACGAGGAGCCGGACGAGAAGGCGGAGATGTTCGGCCTCCAGGCCGCGATCGTCGACGGCTGGCGGGCCGAGCGCGGGATGACCGGTCCCTCGCCGGCCCCGACCGTGACCTGACGGGGCGCCCGATGACCACCCTGATCGCCGTCGCGGTACTGCTCGTCGTGGTCGCCTGGCTCGCCGCCTGCGCGGAGGCCGGGCTGACCCGGACGACGAGCTTCCGCGCCGAGGAGGCCGTCCGCTCCGGCCGCCGGGGCAGCGCCAAGCTCGCCGCCGTCGCCGCCGACCCCACCCGCTACCTCAACGTCGCACTGCTGGTGCGGGTCGGCTGCGAGATGGCCGCCGGCGCCCTGGTCACCTACGCCTGCCTGCGCTCGTTCGACACCACCTGGGAGGCACTGACCGTCGCCATCGCGGTGATGGTGCTGGTCTCCTACGTCGCCGTCGGCGTCTCCCCGCGCACCATCGGCCGCCAGCACCCGCTCAACACCGCCACCGCCGCCGCGTACGTGCTGCTGCCGCTGGCCCGGGTGATGGGCCCGGTGCCGCAGCTGCTGATCCTTCTCGGCAACGCCCTCACCCCCGGCAAGGGCTTCCGCAAGGGCCCGTTCGCCTCCGAGGCGGAACTGCGGTCCCTGGTTGACCTCGCGGAGAAGGAGTCGCTGATCGAGGACGAGGAGCGCCGGATGGTGCACTCGGTCTTCCAGCTCGGCGACACCCTCGTCCGGGAGGTGATGGTGCCGCGCACGGACCTGATCTCCGTCGAGCGCTTCAAGACCATCCGGCAGGCGCTGACCCTGGCGCTGCGCTCCGGCTTCTCACGGATCCCGGTGACCGGGGAGAACGAGGACGACGTCGTCGGCGTCGTCTACCTCAAGGACCTGGCCCGCAAGGTGCACATCAGCCGGGACGCGGAGACCGACCTGGTGTCCACGGCGATGCGCCCTGCGGTGTTCGTCCCGGACACCAAGAACGCCGGGGACCTGCTGCGCGAGATGCAGCGCGACCGCAACCACGTCGCGGTGGTGATCGACGAGTACGGCGGCACCGCCGGCATCATCACCATCGAGGACATCCTGGAGGAGATCGTTGGGGAGATCACCGACGAGTACGACCGGGAACTCCCGCCCGTGCAGGACCTCGGCGGCGGCCGCTACCGCGTCACCGCCCGCCTCGACATCGGTGCGCTCGGCGAGCTGTACGGCCTGGCGGAGCTCGACGACGAGGACGTGGAGACGGTCGGCGGATTGCTCGCCAAGCAATTGGGCAGGGTTCCGATCGCCGGGGCAACCGTCGAGATCGATCTGTCCGAGCACGCCTCGGACCCGGATCTCAAGGCGCTGCGGCTGATCGCCGAGGCGCCGGCCGGCCGCCGCAACAAGATCGTCACGGTGCTCTGCGAACCGGTCCGAGCGGCGGAAGCGGAGGGTGACGGCGCCGGCGGCTGACCGCCCGCCCGGTGCCCTCCGCGGCCCGCGGTGCACCCCCGCACCACCGGCGATTCCGGGGCCTACGCCCCCGCACCCGCTCCTGATCTGCAGTGCAGCGGAAATATCCTCAAAGCCATTTCCGGCAGCGCTGGATTCCCTCACCAATTCCGTGGAAAGATCTTCGCACCGGCGCCGAAAAGGGCGCCGGTGCTTTGCGGCAGAGGGAAGCTGAACGAAATGCGTGAAAGAAAAGCCGGGGTGGTGAACACCGTCGCGGCAGTTCTGCGGGCGGTAAGGCCGGACAGGACCGCTCCCCTCGCCGCGAATGGAAACACCCGCAACACGACCAGAGGTGAGGAATTCCGGAGCGCCGCCCATATTGCGGCGAACGCCCCGGGAGCGGCCCCTTTCGCGGGAGCCGCCGGGCGGTGACTCCACGATCACCGCAGAATTCGCGATGACGTCCGGCCAGGCCGCGGACATCGCGAACACGGGCACCGGGAGGGGGGCCGGTCACCGACGACGGTGACCGGAGACCCGGTGGTCACTCACGACTCCGCACCGCGCGGCGGCCCCGCGGGCACTGCCCGCGGCGGCCCCGCCGGTGCGGACCCGGAAACGACGTTGGCTGGAGAGCCGGGTGCCCCGGCACAGGGGAGCGGGGCAACCGGACTCTTCAGCCATCGTGCGTTCTGACGCCCACCCCGGTCCCGCTGGCCGACCGAACCGGCCGCACCGCCCCCGAAC
>LIQL01000369.1 GCA_001418405.1 Streptomyces diastatochromogenes
CGACACCCGGCAGTTCCGCCGCACACTGGCTTGTGCACGCTCGGTCAGTGACCAAGTAGCTGTACGGTCCGCGGGTGTTGAGACAAGGAGCCTGGTCAGTCCACTACAGCTCGCGGGACCTGCCGCAGCCTGAGCCGCAGCCCTGGCACCTGCAATTTTCCCCAGATGAGTGGGAGTTGTGGCTCGATGACCTGGGCATTCCTGATGGCACGCCATACCTGTTGTCGCCGCGCTTCGTCTACGACACGGACCTGAACTCGTACTTCCATCGGGTGAACCTCTTGGAGGGCCCGCTGAACAGTCAGATCAACCGGGCGTCGGCCCTCTGCAGGAAGCTGAACTTCCTGCATCAGAGCCGGGGCGGGAAGGGCTGGCGGGACGCGACCGAGGCCGATCACACGGCCTACCACTACTGGCGGCGCCTTGATCCCCGCGGGCCGCGGGTCGACGGGGACACGTGGAGCCAAGAGGTCTCCCATCTGCAGCAGTTCTACGTCTACGCAAAGCGCAAGCAGTGGGTGTCGGAGGTGCCGATCCCGCAGCGGCCACGACGTGACGGGAAGGCCGAGCAGAAGGGGAACAGGCGCCGCTCGAGGTCGGTGGGCACTGGGGAGACTGTGCCGGCGACTTACGCTCACGACACAGGTGGCGAGGTGGTCGAGTGGCTTCCCGCACCGTCTTACCGACGATGGCGGGACGTGGGAGTCCTCGGCTATGACCGAGAGGGCCTGCCGCGGGACAACTTCCGCGGCCGGTGGGCGTCGCGCAACGGGACCTTCACTGACTCCACGGTCCGCACCGGCCTGCGGCTGGAAGAGCAGGCCAGCCGCCTGATCACGGAAGTGCCGACCGGACCCGGCCCGGCCGGCTACAGCAAGTCCTGGCTGCCCAAGGCAATCGCGAAACGGAACTCCGCGCGATGGGTCTACGAGCCGGCCTCGGTCCGGCGGGACCTGACGGCCTACGCGGCCGAGGACCGGCAGTGCGTCATCGAGGAGGCCCGCGATGCAGGCCGCTACCGCAAGATCCGACGGCCGATCGTGATCGCCGATCCGAAGAGGCCGCACCTGGCCCAGTACACGAGCGGTATCCATCGCAGCGAGAGGATCGACGTCCGGCTGCTCGGCCCGCGCGAGCGTCGGCGGCTACTGGTCGACACCGAACAGGGCCTGGAGCCCGCAATGTTCTGGCTCGGTGAGAGCGGGATGCCGCTGACCTTGTCGGCATGGAAGGACATGTTCACCACGGCCAACCAGCGGTGCGAAGAGCAGGGCCTGGACCTCTTTGCCCATGCCCACCTGCTGAGACACACATTTGCCGTCATCACCCTCGAACAGCTCCAGCGCGGGCACATCGTCGCACTCGGCGACATGAACCCGGCGCAGCGACTGCACTACCAACGGATCTTCGGAGACCCCATGGACTGGGTTCGCCGCAGACTCGGACACGCCTCGCAGCTGTCGACCTTGATCTATCTGCACGCCCTGCAGGAACTGGAGATGGAGACCCGCATGGCCCTGGTCCCCGACACCTGGGAGGACCCCCGCGACACCCCGGCCGCGGCCTTGGGCGACGAGAAGCCCCCGCAGGACCTGCCCGGGGAGAAGGAGACGACGCCGTGACCCGCCAGGGCCGGGGCAGCACCGGGCCGGGCCGCCGGTCAGCTCTGCCAGCCGCGGACTACGAGGCCCCAGCCCTCGTTCACGAAGGGGCATCGGGGGAACTCGTCGTCGACTTCCACGGCGAGGACGGCCGGCGGGGCACATTCGATGTCGGCAAGCTGCCGTTGCCCGGGTGGCATCCTCTCCTCGCCGAGGCATTCGCGATGCGGACCGGCCCTGGCGGCGGACTTCGCACTCTCTCCGGAGCCCAGAACAGGTGGTTGCCCCTCCGGCGATGGACGTACTTCCTGGCATCGCTGGACCCTCAGCCTGTGGTGCCAGCACAACTCACGCGCTATCACGTCAACGCCTTCCATACCCGCACGGACTCTGCGGCGGGCACGCGGCAGAGGGACATGGCGGAACTGCAGGTGTTGTTCGGGCAGGAGAAGATCCGGGAGCAGATCCCCATGGAGGCTCGGGACGCTCTCGCGAGGCGCCTTCCCGGACCCAGGACGAGTCCGGAGGGCGGAAACTCGGCCGGCGAACTGGACCGGCTGACTGCCGCTGCACGGGCGGACACCGCCCGGATCATCCGACGCATCCGCGCCGGCGAGGAGTTGGTACGCCGACAGCAGGCCGAGTCCGAGGGCATCCCTCCACAGCAGCAACAGCTGGCCCAGGTACTTGCGGACATGGCTGCGACCGGGGAAGTCCCCCCGGGCACGGGGATTGATCAATGGCGGGAACGGCGTGAACTCGCTGCCCGCCTGTTCCTGACCTGGAGCGACCTGGCCCCGTTGATGGTCCTTCTCGCCCTGGTGACGGAACGGAACGGCGAGACGCTCAAGGAGTTGCCCGCCCGTCACCGGCTCCTCGAGGGCCGGGCGGTCGAGGTTCGCCTGGTGAAACGGCGCCGCGGAGCTGACCGCTGGTTCGAGACCGTGACCTGGGAGATCGGCCCGGAAGGGCGCGAGCTGCACACACCCGGCGGTCTCTATCTCCTGCTTGAACTGACGGCTCGCAGTCGGGCGTTCTGCGGCTCATCGTCTGCGCTCTGCGTGTGGCGCAACGGCCACCGCGTTCACGCGAGGGGGACGAGACACGAGCACTACGCACCGTTCGACGCGGACCTGCGGGCCGGCGGGCAGCCGCAGCTGAGCACATGGGCGGCGACGCGCACGAAACCCGTCCTGGCCGACCCGCCTGCACCGACCGAGTCGGCGAAGGGGCAGGAGAACGTCCTCCCCTCCGTCGAGATGCCGCTTCAGGTGACCTTCAACAAGATCAAGACCAGCGTCGATGCCCGACGGACCCGCCAGTTGGGTGGGCACCTGCCGTCCTCGGCGAAGAGCAACACGGCCCAGGTGCTCTACACCAACTACCTCCGGCCGGATCCGGTAACCCGTGAATGGGCGGAGGGCGTGATGGCCGACGCGCTCGCTGACGCGGAGCGGGCCGCCCGGGAAGCGCATGCGGAGGTCGTCCGCCGCCGCGGCAGCCCCACCGTCATCCCGAGCGGCAGCACACCGGACCAACTGACAGGAGCAGGCCTGGCTCCAGGAACCGCGCATGACCTGGCCCATGGGCACCTCGACACGGCTTGGAGTGCCTGCGGGGACTTCCAGCATCACCCGGAGACCGGCAAGCCCTGCGGCGACTCGTTCCTGCTCTGCTTCCTCTGCGGCAACTGTTTGATCACCCAAGATTACCTACCGCGTCTGCTGGCTCTCCTCAATGCCCTGGGACGTCTGCGGCAACGGATGAGCGAGGAGGAGTGGTGGAGACGCTACGGCCTCGTCTGGGTCGCTGTCCGCCGCGACATCCTTGGCAAGTTCACCCCGGCACAAGTCGCCCAGGCACAGAAGGAACAGGTCCCCGACGCCCTCTTCGATCTCGTCGAAGCCCCCTGGGAGACGCCATGAACAACCTCATGAGCGCGGGCATCCACGACGCGTCACAGCAGAGCGCGGACGCCTACGTCCTGGCAGGGCGCCCGTTGCGGCCGGGCAGCCGCCTGGAGGACACCGCGCGCTTCAGCGACGACGTCTGGCGCCTGGCGCCGGCGATCGTCCAGGTCCAGGAACGGACCGTAGTGCTCAACTTTCCCACGATCCCCGCGCGATTCCGCCTCGCCGCCAAGCGCTTGTTCTATGCCCTGCTCTGTTTGGAACTGGAATCTCCACCTGGCGAGGACCGCCCCGCGATCGCCTCGGTCCGTAGTGCATTCGGGGAACTGAAGCGCCTGCTGACCTGGCTCGACTCGAGGTGGCCCGCCGACCGGGTCGAGCTGTCCGACATCTCTCCCGCCGACTTGGACCGCTACAACCGGCACCTTCTGACGCTCTTCCCTCACCAGGACGGGGCCCGGGAGGCCGCTCGCGCCGCGGTTCGACTTCTCTGGCGTTGGCGCCTTCACCTCGGGAATGACCAGCTCCGATTCGATCCGCTGCACCTCGACGGGTGGGGCGAGGAACGAACCCACCGTGGTCGGGAGAACGGGACCGGCCGACTCCCCGAAGACGTTCTGGGTCCCTTGCTGGTCTGGACGTTGCGCTTCATCGACGACTTCGCCCCGGACATCCTCGAAGCGGACCGCAAATGGCACGAGAGACGGGCCGTCGGCACGGGACGGGTGACCAGTCACCGGGTCGACGAACGGCTGCAGCAGCTTCTTGGAGACCACATCGAGGCACGGCGGCCCCTGCCCGGCCATCAAGGAAAGATCAACATCAGTCAGCTCGCCGCCACGCTGAGGTGCCACCGCCGAGAAATCACCAAACGCCGCGAGGCCATCGACGCGGTCGCCGCTGTTGTCGGCGTTGCGGATGCCGCCTTCGTCGATGAAGGAATCCAAGGCGTCCTGGACGGCCGCCCCTGGATCAAGGCGGTCACCGTCGACCACACGCTGCCCACCAGTCTGGCCGCCCTCGCACGCCACCTGCAGTCCGCCTGCTACGTCGTGATCGCCTTCCTCAGCGGCATGCGTGACAGCGAGGTCAAACACATCAAACGTGCCTGCGTCGAGGCCAAGCGCGACGAGAACGGCAATGCCTACCGCTGGCGAGTACACAGTCGAGCCTTCAAGGGCGAAGAGGACGCAGAAGGCGTCGAGGCGACATGGACCGTCTGCGAGCCCGTCGTCCGTGCAATCCGGGTCCTTGAGCAGTTGCAGCCCGCCAGCCAGAACTACCTCATGAGTGCCCTCCTCCACGGACCGGGCCAGCCGAAGAAGGCCGGCGTTGATCGAGCCGTCGGCGTCGGCGCCACCAATCAGAACCTCAATCTCTTCGCCGGCTTCGTCAACGAGCTCTGCACGGAACGGGGACGAACCGACACCATCGCCGCTGGCCAGGGTCATGCACTCCGGCTCAAGACGAGAGTCTTCAGAAGGACTCTGGCTTGGTTCATTGCGCGACACCCCGGCGGAGTCATCGCTGGAGCCCTGCAATATCGGCATCAATCAATCCAAATGTTCGAAGGATATGCGGGGACCAGCGATTCCGGCTTCCGGGCCGAGGTCGAAAGCGAGCAGGCCATCGCCCGGGGCGAGTTCTACATGGAAATGATCGACTCCCACCAGCACGCGGGACTGGCCGGTCCGGCCGCCGAAGAGGCAGCCCGTCGGCTCGCGGACTTCGGCGAGCGCGCGCAGTTCCACGGCCAGGTCGCGCTGGACAGACACCGCCTCAAAAGGATCATGAAGCGTCACGACCCGGCGATCTATCCCGGCGAGTACATCACCTGCGTCAACGATCCGGCCAAGGCCCTCTGCGAGAAGGCCCGCCGCGGCAACAGCGAAGGACTTCCCTCGCACGGCGGCTGCCTGCCGTTGGCCTGCCGCAACGTCACGCTCACCCCCGAGAACATCACCGCCTGGCAAGGCGAGATCGCCCGCATCGACGGGCGCATCGCCTCGCGGCCGACGCTGCCGCCCCGTCTTCGGCAGCTCCTTGAGAGCCGACGGGCCGAGATCGTCGAGTTCCTGACGGCGAACGGGCAGGAGGCCGTTCCGGCATGACCCGCAACGTCCCCGACCTGCCCGAGGCCCTGGTCCGCAAGCACCTCCAAGAGGTGCTGGACACCTGCCGCGAGACCAACAAGCAGCCCAGCGTCCTCATGCTGGCCCGCCGCCTCGACCTGACCAACACCACCTTCCGCCGCCGTTACCCCGACATCGCCCGAGAGATCGCTGATCACCGGGCCACCCCCGCCGCCCCTCGCACTGGTCCGACCGCGCACGACCGACTCGTCGCCCGCAACGCGAAGCTCCGCCGGCGCAACCGCGAGCTGAACACTCAACTCGCCCTCGCCGCTGCCCAGATCCAGAACCTCGCCCTGCGCAACGAACGGCTTCAGAAGGCACTGGAGGAAGCGTCGAACGTCACGAGCATCAACAGCAGGGCCCCACGCCGTTGAACAAGAAGCCACAAGATCCTGTGCTATGCCGCCGGCCCCCATCGGGGCCAGGACGGAGGAGCGGTCAACGGTCAGTTCTCAACCATGTCCACAACCTCGCCTGGTACATCGCCCACCGGCCCTTCGGCGTCGTCGCGGGCAGCATCCAGTACAAGCACGCCCGCATCGCCGTCTTCGAGGGCTACGCCGGCACCTCCGCCTCCGGCTTCACCGCCGAAGTCCACGCCGAGGACGCCCTGGCCCGCCTGGACCTCCTCGAAGACCTCTACCAGGACTGGAACCGCGGCGGCCGATCCGGCCGCGTCAACGCCGAGTTCGAACGCATCCGCCGCGACCTCGGCGACCTCCCCGGACTCGTCGCCGACCACACCCGCCTTCACGTGCCGGTCCGCCGGAAGCCGGAGTTCGGGTCGGTCGAGGACGCGGTCGTCGCGGCCGTGCGTCAGGCCATCGGAGAGGGCGAGGACGACTCCCCCCGCACCGAGACCTATCTGATCTGGCGGGACGCGGTGGGTGCTGGCGGGTTGGGTGACATGTGCGAGGCGTGCGGCGTCCGTGAAGTGAGCTGAACGGGTCACGATGCGTCCGGTGAGGCGCCATGATCGAGGGATGTTCGAGTTAGGGGAGCGCCGTAGTCGGCGTAACTGGCGGGTTGTTCAGGGTGTTTGTGCGGTGTCGATCGCCGCGGCCGTGGTTTTCGCCGTGTGGAACATCGTCTTTGACGAGAAGCCCAAGGCTGTCGATGTTGCGACTCTTCTCGGTGTTCCGATCGGTGTGACCGGTCTGGTGATCGCGATCGTGGCACTGCGCAAACAGGCCGATACCGGTAGTGCCGAGCTCGCGCGCAAGAGTGCCGCGAAGCTGGCCAAGAGGATCCGGGACAGTGATGGCGCGGTGCGGCGGCAGTTGCTGGGGGACGACACTCAGCGCATCAACCTCGCCTATGTTCTGCACTCCGCGGCCGAACGGGCCGCGACGGCTCCACCAGCCGGGCATACGTTCGCAGACGGTCCGGCCGCTTTGCCCGATGTGCTGGACTACTACCGGGCCACCCGGCCCCGGCGTCTCGTCATCACCGGCGCTGCCGGGGCGGGGAAGACGGTCCTGGCCCTGGAGCTCATGGACGCTCTCATCGAGGGCCGGTCCGAAGGTGACCCCGTCCCGGTGCGGATCCCGCTGGCCCAGTGGAACACCGACCAGCCCCTGACCACCCTGCTGGTGCAGCGTCTGACCGACGCCTATCGCTGGCCCGCCGCCGCGGCTGCCGGACTGGTCGGCCACGGGATGGTGCTGCCGGTCCTGGACGGGCTGGACGAGATGGACCCCTTGCGCGCGGACGGCACCCCAGATCCCGAGGCACCTCGTGCCCGCGCGGCCCTGGAAGCGCTCAACGCCTACCAGGACGGCCGGGAGGCGGGCCCGCTCGTCCTGACGTGCCGCACCGGTCACTACGACGCGCTCCCTCCCGCATCCCGGCTGATCGATGCCGCCCGCGTCGCCATCGCCCCCATCGACACCCGCAACACCATCGCCTACCTCCGGGCCCGGGCCCGGGACAGAGCCCGCTGGCAGCCCCTGACCGACCACCTCGGTACCCATCCCTCCGGCCCGCTCGCCACCACTTTGTCCACGCCCTGGCGGCTGTGTCTGACCGCCACCGTCTACCACCGCGACGGCAACCCCGCGGAGCTCCTCCACCACACCAGCGGACACGGCCTCGATCAACACCTCCTGGCCCGCTACCTCCCCGCCGCCACCGCCAACACCCACAATCCTCACCGCTACCAGCCGGAAGACGTTCACCGCTGGCTCCACCACCTCACCACCCACCTCACCGGCACCGGTGCACGCGCCCCGGCCACGGACCTCACCCTCCACCGCCTCTGGCCCCTTGCCGGCAGCACCCGCGTCCGCATCACCGACCTCCTCCTCACCATGCTCCTCGCCGCCGTCATCTCCCTCTCCCTCCCCCTCTCCCTCTCCCTCCTCTTCTTCCTTGATCCTCCATTGAGAGAGGCCCCGGTCTCCTTTCCCATATTTGGAGCGTTCATCTTCTTCCCTGATCTTCCATGGAAAGAGGACCTGGTCTTCTTTCCCCCGATTGGAGCGTTCATCGGCGCCCTCGCCTTCCGCCCGACGCCCAAGCCCAATCGTCTTCGCATGGACTGGGGAACACTCCAGGGCGGATTCATGGCCAGGTTCTGGTCCGGATTCAAAAGGTGGTTCATCGTCGGATCCGTGGTCGGATTCTCCATGGCATGCGCGGCCAGCCTCAAGCGTAATGACGTGGATACAATCACCCTTGCCATCCTTATGAATCGGATCGCTGCGGTGATCACCATGGGCATCGCGATCGGCCTCATCGGCGGATTCATGGGCGGGCTGTCTGGTGGGTTCGCAGACGGATTCAAGGCCTGGTTCCAGATCTGGTTCATGGTGGGGTTCGTGCTCAGCATCGGAATCTCGCTCGGCCACGAGTACGGTCCCCCCGGCTTCATTCCTAAACCCGTCAGCGATGACAGGCTCAGCGTCGAACCAAACGCCGGCCTGATGCTCGGGATCATTTTCGGGTCTATGGGCGGGCTCGCCGGCGGATTCATGCGCGGGCTCAAAGCGGAACCGACCACCGTGGCCAACCCTCGGGAAATCGTCCGCGACGACATGAGTTACGGACTCCTGATTGGCCCCCTGGCCGGACTCTCGGTCGCGCTCCCGCTCGTACCCCTGATTGAACCCTTAGGAGCCCTCTCTCTCGGTTTCGTATTTGGACTCGTGGTCGGACTCGCGGGCGGGCTCGGTTGCTCGGCACGGAGGTACGGGGCATTCTTGTTGTGCTCACGCGGCAAGCTCCCTTTCCGCCTCGATGTCTTCCTCGACTGGGCCGTCACTGCCGGTCTCCTTCGCTACAACGGACCGAGCTACCAGTTCCGCCACCGCGAACTTCAGCACTGGCTCAGCCAGCACCCCGCCCCTGAGAGGTCGTGACTCGCCACGTACCTACGCCTGAGGAATTCGCGCGCCGCGGGGAGCCGCCGCTCGGCGGCCGCTGATCGGACGACCGGGCGACGAGAACTCACTGGCGGCCACGCAGCGCATCCGGGCGGCGCAGGTAGACCGAGCCTGCCCGACGCCGGGCCTCGCCACTCTTCCACGCCGCCCGCTCGCCGAGGCCAGGCTGTCGGTGAAAGCCCGGTACAGCGTGGGCCCAGCGACCGGCGACCGAGCTGCTGACGAACGAGTCTCAGTCGACGAGGTCTCTCGCTTCGTAGCCGGCCAGCCCCATGGCAAGCAGGGGCAGTACCAGCGCGTTCAGATACCACGCCACGCACCGCGTGAGGTGACGGACGGACGGTTCGGAAAGCGTTGAACTCGGCTTGGCCGGGGCCGTGCAAGAAGCTGCCGACCATCCCGTGGGAGACGTCGGCGCCGTGTTCCTCGAGCAGCCGGTGGAAGATCCGCGTGATGGTGTGCCAACGCTGCGGAACGGTCGTCGTCGACGATCTCAACGACGTTGCCGCAGAGGTGGTCGGTATCGCTCTGGCCGGCGTCGAGTTGCTCACGCACTGACCGGCGGAGGCCCTCGGCTTTTCCTCTGCCCGCGCTCTTTCGTGCGTACAAGCGCCAGCCCGGTATTACGAGGGTAGCCCCGGGGGCCTGAACGACTTGCGGTAGTCGGTGGGGGAGACCCCCACCGTCCGGGTGAAGTGGTGGCGCAGGTTCGCCGCCGTGCCCAGGCCGCTGCGGTCGCCGATCTGCTCCACCGGCAGGTCGGTTGACTCCAGCAGGCTCTGTGCCCGGCCGATGCGCTGCTGCAACAGCCACTGCAGCGGCGTCGTGCCGGTCGCCTCCCGCAGCCGCCGGTAGAAGGTGCGCGGGCTCAGCCCGGCCCGGCGCGCCAGGTCGTCGACGGTGAGCGGCTCGTGCAGCCGCTCGGCCGCCCACTGGAGTACGGGAGCCAGGCCCGCGTCGTCGTCGCGGGGTATCGGCGCCTCGATGAACTGGGCCTGGCCGCCCGAGCGGTGGGCCTGCACGACGAGGCGCCGCGCCAGCTGGTTGGCGACCGAGGCCCCCAGGTCGCGGCGGACCAGGTGCAGGCACAGGTCGAGCGCGGCGGTGGCCCCGGCGCTGGTGAGGACCCCGCCCTCGTCGGTGTAGAGGACCGAGTCATCGACGACCACCTCGGGGTGGCGGGCCGCAAGCTGGGCGGCGTGGCTCCAGTGCGCGGTGGCCCGGCGGCCGTCGAGAAGCCCGGCCGCGGCGAGCGCGAAGGCGCCGGTGCACAGGGAGACCATCCGGGCCCCGGAGGCGGCGGCCTCGCGCAGGGCTGCTACGAGATCGGCCGGGACCTCCTGGCCGTCCTCGACGACCGCGTCGGGCACGGACGGCACGATGACCGTGTCGGCGCCCACGAGCGCGTCCAGGCCGTACTCCGTACGCAGGGATATTGCACCGGCCGGGGCGTTGCCGCAGAGCCTCAACTCATACCAGGGGTCGGCCAGGTCGGGCTGCGGGATACCGAACACCGTGCAGGCGATGGAGAGTTCGTACAGCTCCCAGAGGGAGATCCCGGAGCGAGGGTCGGGGACGACGGCCACGGCGACGACACCTGTGCTCATTCACCGATCCTAACCCGGCCCCATGGCAGGAATTTTGCGCACATGGTCAGCCCTGCCACTGTCACGGCCCTTCCGCCCCTGCGAGTGTGGATCTTGTTCAAGAATCGCCACAGGCAGGGAGTTATCGCTCATGAGCGCACAGAACGTCACCGTCATCGGTCTGGGACAGATGGGTGCGGCGCTCGCCGGTGCCCTCCTCGACGCCGGGCACAGCACGACCGTCTGGAACCGCAGTCCCGAGAAGGCCAGGCCCCTCGTCGCCCGCGGCGCGGTCCGCGCGGAGACGGTCGCCGAGGCCGTCGCCACGAGCGACCTGGTCCTGGTCTGCCTCCTCGACTACCCGGCCGTACGCGAAATCCTCGCCCCTGTAGGGGGGTCGCTGCACGGCAAGGCTCTGGTCAACCTCACCTCCGGCTCGCCCGAGCAGGCGCGAGAGGAGGCGAAGTGGGCGGCAGGGCAGGGGATCGCGTACCTCGACGGCGGCATCATGACGACACCGCCCGGCGTCGGCGACAGCGCCCACATGTTCCTCTACAGCGGCGCCCCCGAGGTCCTGGCCGCGCACCGCGACACCCTGGCGGCCCTCGGTGCCCCGGTCGCCCTCGGGACGGACCCGGGGCTCGCCTCGCTGTACGACTCCGGACTGCTCGGCCTCATGTGGTCCGTCTTCGGCGGCTGGCTGCACGCCACCGCGCTGGCCGGCGCGGACGGGGTCACGGCGAGGGACTTCACGACAATCGCCTGCCGCTGGCTGAAGACGGTGTCCTGGTTCATGACCGGGTACGCCGAACAGATCGACGCGGGCGAGTACCCCGGCCACGACGCCACCATCGACGTGCAGGTCGCCGCGATCGGCCACCTGCTGCACGCCGGGGCCGACCGGGGCATCGACCCCCGACTGCCCGAACTGCACCTGGAGTTGATGCGCCAGATGGTGGCCGCCGGGCACGGGAGCGACAGCTACGCCCGCGTGATCGACGCCTTTCGTACGAGCTAGGTCGCCATCGCCGCTGGTTGATGGCCCGCAGAGACCGTCTCCCCCTTGAGAACCTGCCGCTGCCGTCATTTCTCATCGCCATCCGGGGTCCAGCTGACTACCCACTGCCTCCCGAACCTGCCGACAAACGCTGTCCCTGGAGGTCGTGACAGCGTTTGTTCACGGGATCGGGAGGCACCCCGATCGACGGCCGGGTGATGTACACGAGTTTTGGTTCTGGCTCAAGTTCTGTGGACCTGCACGGTGCGCGTTCGTCGCCGTGTCGGACCAACACTCTGACCTACCTGTTCCCCGCATTCACCGACTCGATCTACCGAGCGTCGGGGCGTCCCCACAGTTGTTGAGCCAGCACCGAATCTGGTGAACAAAGCCAGCCTGGCGCTGCACGCCGTGGTGCCCTTCAACAGCCTCTACCTCGACGCCGCCGCCAAGCAGGTCGCCGCCGACGGACCGCGTGTGCGCCCGGCGCCCGCTCCGATGCGCGGGGGTGTTCCCGATCCGGTACTCGCGGAGCCCCTTGTGGGTGGGGGCCCGTCCTCCGAGCATGAGGTGGCCAGAGGTGGTCGGGGTGAAAAGGAGTGAGTCGTGACGATGACTGGGGAGAACAGCCCGTCCGGCAAGGGCGCCGAGGGTCTGGCGGAGCGGGTGGGCGCGTTCTACGACGCGACGGAATTGGTGTGGGAGGCGGCGCTGGGCAGGTCGACGCACCACGGCTACTGGGACCTGCCCATCGATCCCTCGATCCCGTTGGAGCAGGCTCAGGACCGGATGATCGGCGTCGTAGGGATCGCGACCGGCCTCGACGCCGGCGGGCGGCTGCTGGACGTGGGGTGCGGGCGCGGGCAGGCGGCGTTGCGTTTGGCGGGGGCGACCGGTGCAAGGGCTGATGGCGTCGCGGTCAGTCCGTTCCAGATCCGGATCGCGACCGACAACGCCCAACGTGCCGGGCTGGCCGACCGGGTCGCGTTCCGGGTCGCCGACGTGGTCGGCCTGCCCTACCCGGACGACGCGTTCGACGTCGTGATGCTGATGGAGTCCGCCTGTCACTTCCCCGACAAGCCCGTAGCCCTCCGCGAGATGCTTCGGGTCCTGCGGCCAGGCGGCCGCTTCGTCCTGGAGGACGTGTTGATGCTGGAAGGCGCGGACCCGGAGCGGTGGGCGGCGCTGAACGCCGAGATCCCCGCTGCTTTCGTCACCAGCGGCCACTGGGTGGCGCTCCTGGAAGCCGAGGGGTGCACCGGGATCGCCGTCCACGACCTCAAACCGCACGTGGGCCCCACCTACGCCGCCCAGCTCGTGAACCTCGCCGCGAACCGGGACGCCCTCGCCGCGAAGATCGGAGAGGAACCGGTCGTCCTCATGGAACGCCTGTGCCGGGCCACTTCCTCCCTCGGCGAGGACGGCGAGATGTCCGTGGAACTCATCACCGCCATCGCCCCTCCCGCCGCCCGCGCAGGAGAGAACCCCCTTTCCTGACCGTGGGCGCGCGGCTATGCAGTGCGGGAACAATGTGTCTCGTGAGACATGGAGAACGTAAGGAACACGAGTTCTGGTCTACCTGCGACGACGCTCCGAGGGCCCGGTCCGCGCTCAAGCACGCTACGAGCAACGACTGACCTGAGCATCGTGGACGTCGACGATGTGCGGGCCTGCCCTCAGGCCGAGTTGCAGCTCCCCGACGGGCAGCGTGTCCGAGTACGGGTGACGCTGTGCCGTCCGGACTGGCAGGGCCGGTACTGGTACGACTACGCAGTGGAGTTGCCTACACGCCTCGACGACCGGCGTCGTGGCCCCTCCCCCACCACCTGCCTCTTCACAGGCTCTACTGGTGGGAGGGGGTTATTCCAACCGTGCACTATTCCGTCCTCCCGCCCACGTTGGGGCCAGCAGGCGGCTTCGTCGGCGAGTACCGAGAGCAGTGTTGCTCAGTGCTGAGAGCGCGCTCTGCGGCCAAGGATCGCTTGGGCACAGCTTCACCGTCGCCCTGCGAGCCGCCCGCGACCGGGGGGTCACCGCTAGCGGCGTGCTGCCCGAGGGCTGACCTGTCCGCCCGCGACGTTGAACGCAGAGGCGTTGGACAGCTCGGCCGTGTAATCGGGCAGGTCGACGCTGCTGATCTGCTTGCCCATCTTCAGCATCTTGTCGAGGATCCAGCGCCGGTTCAGTAGCCCGTTGCGCACCCGCAGCCCGGTCGCGGTGCCAGGTGCCAGGAACGGGCCGGTGCGGTCGCCGCTCTTCTGGCAGCCCTGGGCGTAGTCGCGCAGGGTGTGCTCGTAGCGGAGGAAGGCGGTGCGGTGGTCGCCGCGGGCCCGGGCCAGCTCGCCGGCCAGGACGTACGCCGCCACCACGGCGGTGCCGGTGCCCATGCCGCCGATGGTGGCTCCGCAGGCGGCGTCGCCGAGCAGGGCGATCCGACTGGTGGACCAGGTGGGGACGTCGGCCCGACTGATTGAGTCGAAGTACAGCTCGGGGGCCTGCCCCAGGCTCTCCAGCAGCCGGGGCACTTCCCAGCCGAGGTCTGCGAAGGCGTCCCGGATCAGCTTCTGCTGCTGCGCCACGTCGTGGCGGTCGTAACGGAGTTCGGTCGAGGCGAAGACGAAGAAGGCGCCCGCCCGGGTCGGGTCGCGGTGGTCGGCGCCGACGGCGGCAAGTCGGCCGGGGACGTTGAGGCCGACTGAACCGGGCGGCAGGCCCAGGTAGTTGGGCAGCTGCCAGGTGGCCGCGTAGTAGCCGAGGTGGCGGACGTAGCGCTCCTCCGGGCCGAAGGCGAGTCGTCGGACATTGGAGTGCAGCCCGTCGGCGCCGATCACCAGGTCGAACTCGCGTGGCGCGCCGTTCCGGAAGGCCGCCCGGACGCCGGTGGGCGTCTCCTCCAGGGCGGTGATCGAGTTGCCGAAGAGGTACTCGGTGCGTGGGAGGCTGCGCTGGTGCAGCACTTGGGCGAGCTCCCCGCGCGGGACCTCGACGTCCCCGCCCGCGAAGTCTGCCGGCAGGTGGAGGATCTGACGGCCGCGCTGGTCGACGAAGGATATCGGGCTGCCGCCGGTGTCGAGCGCGCGCAGCTCGTCGAGTACGCCCATCCGCTCCAGCACGGTCAGGTGGGTCTGGCCGCGGAAGTCGACCGCCTGGCCGCCGCCGCGCAGGGCGGGGGCCAGCTCGACGACGGTGGTCTCGAAGCCGTACCGACCCAGCCAGTAGGCCAGTGCGGGGCCGGCGATGCTCGCGCCCGAGATCAGGACCTTCGTGCTCACGTGAACCACTCCATCTGAGGCTGTCGAATAACTGTGTCTGGCAGACACTATTTATTTCTGTGTACGGTAGACGCAGTTAGGTCGCCTCGCAAGGGACAGGCGGAAACGCGGGACGGAGTGGGAATTGGGCGAGGAAACGAACGAGGCGGTGCGGCTGCTCTGGGGACCGCCCGCCAAGCCGTCCAGAGGGCCGAAGCCCGCGCTGAGCCTGGCGCGGATCGCTGCTGCGGGCGTCGAGATCGCGGACACCGAGGGCCTCGGCGCCGTCTCGATGCAGAAGGTGGCCGGGCTGCTCGACTTCACCAAGATGTCGCTCTACCGCTACGTGCCCGGCAAGGCGGAGCTGGTCGCGCTCATGGTGGAGGCCGCGGTCGGCGGACCGCCGCCAGTCGTGGACGGGCTCGGGTGGCGTGAGCAACTAACGGCCTGGGCAAAGCAGTTGGCGAGGTCGTTCACCGAACACCCGTGGCTGCTCGACGCCACCGTCGGCCCACGGGTGATGGGCCCCAAGGAACTCGGCTGGCTGGAGCGGGTGGTCGCGGCCCTGGACGGCCACGGGCTGACCGGCCCCGAGCGGATGGATGCCGCGGTGCTGCTGGCCGGGCACGTCCGGGGCATCGCCGAGCAGGCCCGCGCGGCCCGGCCGGACGGCTCGCCCGAGACGGAACTCCTGGCCGTCCTCGGCCCCCTGGTGCACCAGCACGCCGACCGCTTCCCCGCGCTCGCCGCGGCCATGGCCTCACAGGACGGCCGGGATCAGGCGCTGGACTTCGGCCTGGAGCGGATCCTCGACGGTCTGGAGACCCTGATCACGCGCCGCACCGGGTAACTCGGGGAAGATCAGCCGCGACTCATGTCAAGTGGCGTCTACTCGGGGGCGATCTCCAGCCGATGCATCCTGGCCCTGACCAGCCTACTCGCGAACACCCTGCCCTTGTTCCCCGGCACGTGCAGCGAGCTACTCGGCCCAGTCGCATCGGGCGTAGGCGACCCAGCGGAGTGCGATGTGGCGGCGCGTCCCGGTCACGTCGGCGAGGATCGGGCTGGGGAGATCAGCAGCGAGAGCGGCCAGCGCCGCGTTGTGCGCGGTGCGAACCGGGACGCCGTGCCGGTTGAGTTTCTGGGTCATGCCGTGGGTCGAGATCGGCTTGCCCGGGACCACGCCCGGGAAGAGCCACCGGGGGCCTGGGCGGGCTCGCGAGAGCTGCGGCCGCAGCTGCGGTTGTTCAGCGAGGTGCCGCAGGAGCTCGGCGAGCCGTGGAGGCAGCAGGACGGGGTGGCGGCCCAGAACATGCCAGGCGGCTTTGACCGTTCCTAGTCACCACCGCCGGTGGTCCGGTTCCCGCTCCGGCGCCGGCGCTTCTGGGAGCGGTGCACCAGCTCGCTCGCGGCGAGCGTCACGGTCGCCACGCGGCGGACCCAGCGGGGTCCGCCGCGCTCCGCCCAGAGCACGCATACACACCCGCCGACGGCGAGCAATACGACGCCGAGCAGCAGCAGGTTGATCATGTTCTTCCCCCTTGCGTTCAGTTGTACGGCCCTGCTGATGGTCTCAGACAAGTTCTCGTGTCAGCGGACAACCATGCGCAGCACGCGGCCCCTGCCGGCACGCCGGTTGGCGTCGAGCCCGTGTCCGATGGTGTGGACGAGTTCTTGGCCGCCATCGTTCGTCGCCAGCACGAGCGCCGCGGTCACAGGGGTCTCGGCCGCGCCGACGCCGCCATGCGCAGCATGCGCCAGGGCGCCGACGGCGACGGCCAGCCGGCCCCGCGCGCCCGCTGAGAGCTTCTGCCACCGCAGCACCGCCGAACTCGAACCCTCGACCGTCGCCATGGACGCGTCGGCTTCAGCCTCCACGATCTGCGCGACCGGCTCGCCGACGCGGGCTGGTACGGCGACGTGGCGGAGTGCGATACAAGCTGCCGGGCGAGCACCCGCTGACCGGCCGCAGCACCCCGGACCTCGAACTCACCGACGGCGGCCGCCTCGCGGACCACCTCCACGGCGGCCGGGCGCTCCTGCTCGACCTCACCGACAACCCGGAACTCCGGGCCCTCGCTGCGGGGTATGCCGGCCGCGTCGACATCCTGACGACCGACTGTCCGTCCCGCCCGGAACTAGCGGCGATCCTCGTCCGTCCGGACGGCTTCACGGCCTGGGCAGCCGACACGGGAGCGCACGCGCTGACGCCGACGGCCGGACTGGCGGAGGCACTGGAGGAATGGTTCGGAGTGCCAGACGGTACGGTGCGGTGACGCCGGGCTGATCCGCCGCTCTGCTCACTGACTCGAACCACGAGCCAATCCCACCCACAGCCGCCGCACCAACCCGGTATGGCGGCCGCCCGCACCCCAGTCCCGGCCCACCGGCAGTCCGGAGCTCTCACCGACGGCCTACCGCACCCGCCGCCAGCGGCACGGGGTGCGCATCAACTCCCGCAGCAGGCCCGCGACCTCGCCGTTGAACAGGCAGGCGGCCCCTCCTTCTTGATCGTCTCCTCCAGTTCCAGAACGGCGAGCACCGCGGCGCATTCGCCGGTGCCAGCCGGGCCCGCGCCGGCCACCGCCACTGCTTCCTCGGCGGCAGGCCCGCGCTCCAGCACCCCCTGCAACGCCAGCTGCCCGGCTCCCTCGGCGTCCTTCGGCAACGCCGCGGGCACGACCGCCCAGTCCCCGTCCCGCACCACCGGCCGGAGGGGCACGCCCAGCAGGCCGCCAGCCGGCGCGAGTACCCCGCCTACCCGACCGGCCCCCCGAGCCCGGGCCGGCGCGGTGACGTAGGCCAGCTGCAAGCGAACGCCGGGCGCCGGCCAGGCCAGGCGCAGCGGCTTGCCGCCGGCCAAGGGACGTTCACCTCCGGCCGGCCGATGAAGGCCTGCGGGCGGGCCGGGCCCGCGCCGGCCCGCATCCGGCGCGCAGCTCGGCGAACAGGCTGGCTGGCAGGCGGCCGTGAGCGGGCGAACGAGCGTGCGGGAGAACACGGGCGGTGTCATGCCCAGGGTCTCGGCGAGTTCGGTCGCCCGGGTGATGACGGCGCCTTCGGAGTTCTGCTCGGATGCTGCGTAGAGCAGGACGACGATGCGCTGGTTCGGGCTCAGCACCCGACCTGTGACTGTGAGGAGGTCCAGAACATCATGCCTGTCATGGGGCCACTCGGCTCCTGGCCCTCTACGCGGCCGCGCACACCCAAACCGACGGCAGCCTGGGCAAGCCCGAAGAAGACGGCCTCGACCTGAGCGCTGCCTCGGTGTTCTGCGCCGTGGCTCCCGAGGCGATCGGTGAGCACGCCGAGCTGCTCGTCGCCGCCGACTCGCTCGCCGAAGCCGACAGTGGGAGGCCGGCCGCGGCGGCATCCGCTGGCGGCAACGTCGAGGACCACGCGGGCCCGCAGCAGCCCCACGAAGCCGCCGGGTCGTCGAGGCGTACCTCGTACCAAGTCGACGGCGAAGAGCACGCGGTGGCTGTGGCGCAGCGTCCGAAGGTACACGCGTCCGTCGGCGACCAGCCGGCGGGGCTTTTTCGGATTGCGGGGCACGGAGCCGAGGGTACGGGGCGCCGATGATGCGCACGCTGATCCACGAGACACCTCTCCCGGCGATAAGGGCTGGAATCAGAATGAGGCCTCTGGGCCAGGGAATGACGGTATGTCAGTTCGGGTTGGCACGGCCCGGAGGCTCATGGAAGGTGGACTCCGGACCAGTCATCGACTTCGCACTGTCCGCCGGCATTGTTCCCGGCGGTCACGACCGTGCCGTTGGCACGCAGGCCGAGAGTGTGCGTAGAACCGGCCGCCACGGCGACAATGTCGCGCCAATCGCCCACTTCGCACTGCCCGTAGCTGTTGTCTCCCGCTGCGAGGACCCGT
The DNA here is from genome assembly GCA_001418405.1 of Streptomyces diastatochromogenes. Taxonomy (GTDB): domain Bacteria; phylum Actinomycetota; class Actinomycetes; order Streptomycetales; family Streptomycetaceae; genus Streptomyces; species Streptomyces albulus_C. The sequence goes on from LIQL01000369.1 coordinate 18,749, forward strand.
CCGGGCGCAGTGACCCCGACGGTGTGGTAGCTGCCCGCGTCGAGTGCCACCATGTCTTCCCACTCATCGACCTCGCACGCCCCGGACGCCCGGTCGCCGGTCGCTACTGCCCGCCCGTCAGCTCTGAGGCCGACGGTATGGAGATACCCGGCCGAAATGGCAGCTAGGTCATGCCACCCTTCAACGGCACACTGCCCTCGTCGGTTGTTCCCCGCGGCCAGTGCAGAGCCGTCCGACCGGACGCCGACCGAGTGCCAGTCACCACACGAGAGGACGACCATCTCGCGCCAGAACTGCACGTCGCGCTGTCCTTCTGAACTGCGGCCAACTGCTAGCACGCGGCCATTGGCGAGTAGCCCGAGTGTACGGCGCCAGCCTGCGGCCACGGCCGTGACTCCTCGCCATCCGGCGACATCACATTGCCCATCGCCATTCCACCCCGTTGCCAGCACGGTGCCGTCCGACCGGAGTCCCACCGTATGAGACCTGCCCGTGTTCGTCGCGGCATGGACGTTGCCAGCTGCCACCGCGACGACGTCTTCCCAGCCCTCGACACGACATTCAGCGGCTACGGTATTGCCCACGGCGAGAACGGTTCCATCCCAGCGCCGTCCGACCGAATGACGCCTTCCGGCCGCCAGCGCCGACGAGATAGCGAGCATTCCGCCTCCTTGTGCTCGGCGCGAGTTCGCGACATGGGATGCCACCTTACGTTGGCCTGAAATCAGAACTGGGTCCTCAGCCGTCGCCAGCAGATGACGGCACAACCGAGTGTGACAAACGCCTGGTGAATGTCGTCGCGGATCTCCCAGCCGATGCGTAGGCGGCGGAACCAGTGCAGTAGTGCGATGGCGCCTTCCACGACACAGCGATGGACGCCAAGTCCGGAGCCGTGTTCGGTGCCGCGTCGGGCGATGTGCGGGGTGATTTCGAACCGTCGGACCTGGTCGCGGTAGCTCTCGTGGTCGTAGCCGCGGTCGGCGTAGAGGTGCTTCGGGCGGCGCAGCGGTTGGCCGCGTTTGCCTCGGATCGGCGGGACGGCTCGGACCAGTGGGATCAGCTGAGTCACGTCGTTGCGGTTGCCGCCAGTCAGAGCGACGGCCAGCGGGATACCGTGAGCCTCCACGATCACGTGGTGCTTGCTGCCGGTCTTGCCCCGATCCACCGGAGACGGGCCGGTGGCCGCACCACCCTTCATCGCCCGCAGATGGCTCGAGTCAACCGACGCCCGGGACAGATCCAGTACGCCGACCGCCCGCAGTTCAGCCAGCAGCAACTCATGCAGGCGCTGCCAGACCCCGACCTCGTTCCACTCCCGCAGTCGCCTCCAGCGGGTCATCCCGGAGCCGAAACCGAGTTCCTGCGGGAGGTAGCGCCAGGGAATGCCGGTGTCGAGCACGAACAGGATGCCGCACAGAACCCGCCGGTCATCGAGCCGACGACGCCCCGGGTACCGGAAGCGCCGCTCAATCACCGGCAACAGCCGCTCGATACGCTCCCACAGCCCATCGTCAACCTCCCACGGCTTGCGCCCACCACGAGTCTCGGTCGCAACCACCCCCTCCAGGCCGCATCAACAAAAACTGACACGACGTCATTCCCGAGCCCCACAGACCTCATTCTGATTCCAATCCTAAGCCACATAAGAGATGACTCGGGGCTTCGGCGGACTCCGGGCCCGGGAACCGGGCCCCCGAAGGGAGCGCCCCGGGGCAGAACGGCGGACCGAGGACGGCGCGGCGAGCGCCGGCGGGGATGTAGCCGCGGTCGGTGTGGTCAACGTACGGCGCGACCAGACTCGACCCGCCACTCCCCCACTCCTGCGCCGCCGCCAGTGGCCGCGGCGTCCGTGCCCACGGTGCCAGCGGCGGGTACGGAGGCACCCGCCGTGGCGGGGTGGCCGATAGCCACAGCGAAGACGGCAGCGACGCGTGGCCGACGCTTGCCACTGGCCATTGGCCATTCAGCGGACCGGCGAGAGCTGATGCGACATGCACTCGGTCACCGCCCGCTTGCTCCTCTTCTGCCCTCGGCCAGCGGCCACGGTCAGTTTCGTTTGACAGCCTCGCGCGGGTGGCTGATGTCTCGGTGTGCGGACGGCCGATCGGGTGGGGAGCGGTGCAACCTGGCTAGCCGCGACGCCGTGCCGCCGCCGGAAAGAGCTCCAGGGCTCGGCGTCCGAGCTGGTCGGCCTCGTCGCCGGCCAGTACCTCCGAGTGCCGCAACGCCTCGATGTTGGCAGCCATCGTGGCGTCCGTACTGCAGGGCACCCCACAGTCGGCGCCGTACACGAGGTGGTGGCGCGGGACCATGGTGAGCGCCGGGGCGAGGCTGGCGTCCATGCCGGAGGCCGCGGTGTCGAGATAGAGCCGGCCCAGGTGCTGGCGGATCTCGTCGCGGGTGATCCGCTGCGGGTTGGGCACCCAGGCTTCGGTGCCGAGCAGTTGCAGCCGCCCGGACAGTGCGGGCAGTGCGCCGCCCGCGTGGGCGAGGATCAGCGTCAAGTGCGGGTATCGCCGGAAGACACCCGCGTACAGCATGCCGACCACGCAGCGCGCGGCCTCGAAGGCCACCTCGATCAACGGGACGGGGTGTCCCAGCACCGGGGGCAGGTAGGCGTTCGGGTGGGCGAAGACGACCGCTCGGCGGCGGTCGAGCTCGGCCCACACCGGCTCCAGGCGCTCGTCTGCGAGGGAGACGCCGTTGTAGGCGGTGCTTACGGCGTACCCGTCGGCGTTCAGCTCCGTGTCAGCTCGCTCGATCTCGGCGAGGGCCACCTCGGGGTCGTCGGTGGGTACGGCGGCGAGCAGTCCGAACCTGCTCGGGTGTTCGCCGACGACCTTCGCCCCATAGTCGTTGGAGTTCCGCAACTCCGTGTGCTGTGCGGGGATGTTGCTGAGCATCTGCATCGCGATCCCCGTGCGGTCCAGGTAGTCCAGCGTGGACTCGGGGCTCCAGTAGTGCGGTTGCGGAGCCATGAAGCGCTGCTCGCGCATGGCTTCCCAGCGCGCGATCCGCTCCTGTGCGGTGGTGGGCGGGGTGAAGTGGCCGTGCACGTCGACCCAGCCGTCGACCGTGGTCATGGTGGCTCTCACGTTCCGCTCGCTTCCCCTTTGATATCGCTGACTTCCAGCGACGGTGCCCAGCGGGGGATCGGGCCTGCGCCCGTCGGGATGCGCAGGGTCTTGCTGTAGCCGAATTCGTGCAGCGTCTCGCGGGCGTGCTCACGGCCGAAGCCGCTGGCGCCGATGCCGCCGAAGGGGGCGCCGACGAACGCGCGGTTGTAGTGGTTGACGAAGACCATTCCGCACTCGATGGCTCGGCTGACCCGCATCGAACGCTCTGCGTCGGTGGTGAACACGCCCGCAACGAGGCCGAACTGGGTGTTGTTGGCGATCCGGACCGCCTCGGCCTCGTCGTCGAACGGGATCAGGGCGACCACCGGGCCGAAGATCTCCTCCTTCGCGATCCGCATGTCCGGGTGCACGCCGGTGAAGAGCGTCGGGCGCACGTAGTGGCCGTCCGCCAGCCGGGGATCGTCCGGGAGGGGTGCCTGCGCGGCGATCGTGGCGCCTTCGGCCACGCCGACGTCGAGGTAGTCGAGCACGCGCCGTTGCTGCTGCCGGGTGACCAACGGGCCGACGTGCGTACCCGGGTCCGCGCCGTCACCGACGTTCAGTCGCCGGACCGCAGCCCCGACGCGTCGGGCGACCTGCTCGTAGACGCTTGACTGGACCAGTACTCGGGATGCCGCAGTGCACGCCTCACCCTGGTTGAACCAGCCGCCTTCGACGATCCAGGGGATGGTCGAGTCGAGGTCGGCGTCGTCGAAGACGATCAGCGGGTTCTTTCCGCCCAGTTCGAGCAGGGCGGGGGTGAGGTTGTCGGCGGCCGTCCGCAACACGGTGGTCCCGGTGGCCGGAGCGCCGGTGAAGGAGATCTTCTTGACCAGCGGATGGGCGACGAGTGCCGCGCCCACGGGGCCGCCGCCCGGGATGGCGTGCACGACGTCGTCGGGGAGGACCGATCGCGCGATCTCGACCACCTTCAGCACCGACAGCGGCGCCTGCTCCGGCGGCTTGAGCACGACCGCGTTCCCGACCGCGAGCGCCGGGGCGAGCTTGCCCGCCGTGTGCAGGGGCGGCCAGTTGAACGGCACGATCGCCCCGACGACCCCATAGGGCTCCAGCGTCGTGACGTCGAGGATCGCTCCGCTGTCGTGCACCGCGCTGGGCAGTGCCGCGGTGAGCCCCGCGAAGAGTTCGAAGATCGCGATCGTGGCCTCGAGGTCGAACCGGCGTGCCTGGGTGAAGGGCTTGCCGTTGTCGCTCGACTCCAGTCGGGCGATCTCGTCGGCGTTCTCCCTTACGGCGGCGGCGATGGCGTGCAGGTACTTCGCGCGCTCGTGCGGGGGTCGTGCCTTCCACGCGAGGTGGCCTGCGTATGCGGCGTGCACCGCTGCGTCCACCTCCTTCTCCCCTGCGCCCTGAATGATGGCGATGGGCGTTGCGGTGGCGGGGTTTTCGACGGTGAAGCGGTCGGCCTGGTCGTGGGAGGACCAGCGGTACCGCCGGGTCTCGCAATCAGTGGATGCGTTCATGGTTCTTCCTCGGCGGATGAACGGATGGTGGTGTCGGGCCGGTCAGCGGTCGACCAGTGTGGGTCGCGCCCGGGTGGGCGCCAGATTGAGTCGTACGGCGTTCTCGCTGGCGACGGCCGCGATGCTGGCGCTGTCGAGCCCGGCGGCGTGCAGCCGCGCGACCGGATCGGGGACGCCCATGTCGAAGGGGTGGTCGGAGCCGAGCAGTACGTGATCCGGGCCTGCCGCCTCGATCAGCCGTACCAATGCCTCCGGCTCGTAGACCAGAGAGTCGAAGAACAGTCGCGGCAGGTAGCTGCTGGGCCGGCACGCGGTGGTGCGCGCTTCCGGGCGGTTGGTCCAGGCATGGTCGGCCCTGCCCAGCATGCCGGGCAGGTAGCCACCGCCGTGGGCGGCGAGTATCCGGAGCCCGGGGAACCGGTCGAGTACGCCGCCCACGATGATGTGGGAGAGCGCGACCGCGTGTTCGACCGGCTGGCCGACGCTGTTGGCCAGGTACCAGCGCGCCAGTCGATCGTCGAGCGTGCACCCCCAGGGGTGCAGGAAGACCACCGCCTCCAGCTCGACGGCCCGCTGCCACAACGCGTCGTAGCGGCGGTCGGAGAGCTCCAGCGGTGCGCGGCCGGCCGGGCCCGGCGCGTGCGAGGACAGTGCGATACCGCGCAAGCCCTGCCGGAGCACCGCGTCCTCCAGCGCCGCTGGGGCAAGCTCCGCGAACTGCTGTGGCACGACGCCGAGGCCGGTGAGCCGGTCCGGGCGGAGCGCGCAGTGTCCGGCCACGGCCTCGTTGGTCGCCCGGGCGACCTCGGCGGCGAGTCCGGGGTCGGGGACCCAGTGGTGGAACTGGGTCGGCGTGACCGAGACGACCTGGGCTACGACCCCCATGGCGTCCATCGCGCCGAGCCGAGACTCGACGTCGACCAGGAGCGCCAACTGGTCGCGCAGTTGCACCGCGCCCACCGCGACGGATGTGGCGCCGAGACGCCGGTCCGCCAGCTCCACGTGCTCGGCGTGCCCCGGCCTGCCCGCGACGAGGGCCTCGACCGCGGCTGCCCACAGATGCGCGTGGACATCGACAGTGGCCTGCATCGGTTTCCTCCGTAACGTTCGGCGGCAACTTCAGCCTGCTGCCGCCAACGTCCAAAAGGAAGCCAATCTTTGCCATACCCGGTATAGACGTCGTCGATGTGCCGCGCGTCAGGCCCCTGCGATGTCGTGCAGGCAGTGACGCAGCCAGCTGTGGCCGGGGTCGTCGTCGTGCACCGGATGCCACCAGAACGCCTCGATCAGCGGGACCGCGTCGAAGGGGCAGTCGAGCACCCGGAACTCAGGTCCCGCGGCGACCAGCGCCGCAACCTTCTCCTGTAACAGCGCCACGGCACCGGACGCCCGGACGAGCTCCGGCACCACCATGAACGACTCCGCCACCGCGATCACCCGTGGTATGACCCCGAGCAGTTCCATCTGCCGCCATGCCGCGGCCCGCCCCAGGCGGTCCGCGAACGTCGCGACCCACGGCAGCGTGCGCAGGTCGTCCATGGTGAGCCGGTCCCCCACCGCCGAGTTCTCCGCGGCGGCCACGCACACCCACCGATCGGCGTGCAGATCGATCGAGCGCGGCAGGTTCAGATAGCCGTGCGGCATGAACACACCGTCCACCGTCCGCAGGTACTCCTCGTCGTCGCCGAGCGCCCGCGCCGTGACCGGCACGAACCGCACACACACCTGCGGCGCCTCGGCCGCCACCCGGGCCACCAGCCGCGCGCCGACCGTGCCGACGCCATGGTCAGAGGAGACCACACTGAACGTGCGGCGGCTGGTCGCCGGGGCGAACTCCGCCTGCGCGGCGAACACCCGGTCGACCGCAGCCACCGCGGTGCCGGTCAGCGGGCGCAGCTGTTCGGCGAAGCGGGTCAGCCGGTAGTGATTGCCGCTGCGGGTGAGCAACTCGTCCCCGAAGTGGCGTCGCAACCGCGCCAACGCACTCGACAACGTCGGCTGACTGCGCCCGAGCCGCGCGGCAGCGCCGGTGACGCTCCGTTCGGTCAACAGAGCGTGCAACGCCTGAAGTTGAGTGGACTCCGGCCCCAAAGACAACAGCGCGTCGCGTGCCGCGCCGTCCTCGTCCCGGCCACGCGCCGCACCCATTGCGTTCTCGGTCACCTGTGCCTCCAACCGATGGCTTGTCAGAGAACACCCGTCCCGGCGGCGTCCTGTTGGTTGTTGTCGGTGATCACTACAGCGTGACAGGCGTCCGCGGTTCAAACATTCTCACCGGATTCGGATCCGGCTCGGGGACGTGTTGTGAAAATGATCGAGCTCGCTGACTGACAGCTCACAACCCACGGATGGCTTCGGCCAGGTCAGGGCCGTAGGAAGCCCAGCAGATGACTGAGCCGTCGGCGTCCAGCTGTCCCATGAACCAGTCGTCGTCTGCGTATGCAAGGCACAGGTCATGGAAGGACAGAATGACGTCAGGCTGGAGGACGTCGTAGTCGGCCAAGCCGTACTGTTCGACGACTACGAGTCGTTCAAGCGAGAGCAGGACCGCTTCGGCGTCGCCCGACACGGATCGGACCCGCTCGATCGTCCATCCGTCAGGGAGATCTGCGCCCACTGCCGCATGGTCGCAGCGGCGGATGTCTCACGGCCACTCGTTTACTCCGGCGACCAGCACCGTCGCATGACAGCGGACGGCGAGTTTGCCGTACCTCGTCGCGACCGCACGGTGGCCCTTGAGTCGCTTGATCCCGCACTCGACCGCGTGCCGCTGCTGGTAGTCGTCCTTGTCGAACTTGGGCGGACGGCCGCCGCGGGAGCCGAGCTTTCGGCGGTTGCGAATCTGGTCTGCTTTCTCCGGGATGGTGCACGCCACGCCACGCCGCATTGGCGGAGGTAGACGCGGTTCGTGCGGGAGCCGTACGCCTTGTCCGCGCGCACCCTGTTCGGCTTCGTGCGAGGCCGACCGGGGCCGGTCCTGGGCACTCGGATACTGTCGAGGACTGGCTGGAACTGCGGACCGTCGTGCCGCTGGCCGGCGGTGACGAGCAGGACAGCGGCTTCCGCCCCTGCCCGACCGCCAGGTGCAGCTTGGTGGTCAGCCCGCCGTGCGAGCGCACGACCGTGGTCGTCGGGCTCGGCGTCGACGACCCCAGGAGCTTCCCTTTGGAGATCCCCCTTTTACGTGCTCCAACGGCATGCTGGTGGGCGCGCGATGGCGGAGTCGACGCTTACGTCCCACGCGATCAGGCCCTTTGCGTCGGCCTCTGCCTGCAACTGCTCGAAGACTCGTGTTCGGGTGCCGTCGCGCTGCCACCGCCGGAACAGGTCGTAGGCCCGGTCCCACGGCCCATAGCGCTCCGGGAGATCACGCCACGGCGCGTCGGTCCGGGTCCGGGTCCGGGT
>LIQL01000037.1 GCA_001418405.1 Streptomyces diastatochromogenes
CTTTGCCTTGGAAAGGGCCTCCGTCCCAGATCAGAGGCCCTTTCCAAGGCAAAGTCGCAGGCAGCGGCAGACGAGTCGGGCTGTACGCCGGGTACAGACCTGCCGACACGAGCTGCTGGACCGCACCCTGATCTGGAACCAGCACCATCTGCTCCACGCCCTGCGCGAGTTCGGGCAGCACTACAACTCCCACCGGCCCCACCAGGGCATCGCCAACGCCCGACCACTGCACGCCTTACCCCACCGATCACCGACCCGGACGCCATCGCCCACCTCGACATACGACGACGCGACCACCTCAACGGCACCCTCCACGAATACCGACATACGGCCTGACTGCACGGACGGAGTTCTCGGCAGGGACAAGGTCGAGAACGCACTCTTCTATGGCTTCCTCCGTCGTGACAGCCGCTAGCGGCTGACGTCGAGCTCCGCCGTGCGCCCCGGCGTCCGCGCCGACTCACCGACGCCGGCACTTTCACGGCTACCACCTTCGGACGGTCGAAGAGTGAGGAACCCGGCACTCCTCGTGCCCTGCCGTAGGCAACACGCGTTGGCTGCCGCGAGCAAGCTGACCACTGCCATGGACAAACACACGACAGCTGCGGAGGGCGTGGGCGGTATGCAAGAGCCTTGGAGTCTTCCCTCGGAGGTACAGCGGCTGCAAGGGCATTCCGAACGTGCCTTTGTCGAGGTGCAGCGAGCGGATACGAAAGCCACGGCGTTGTGTGGAATAGCCGGTGGTTTGCTGGCCGCAGGAGTTGCTGTCCTGTCGAGCGCAGATGGCACGCACCTGCTCGCGACGATCTCCCTAGTACTGATGTGCCTCCTACTGATTGCCGCGATAGGGGCTGCGCTGCTCGCCCTACGCCCCGTAGTCCCCAGGTCGGGATTGCGGGCCGAGCTGATGAGCGAGGCGGCCGTCAGCGACCGCGGCGGTGTGAGTGCGGACGCGCGCGGGGAGCTTGAACGGCATGTCGAGGCCCACCGGTTGCAGGTGCTTGCCTGGCTGGCGGACAGGAAGCTGCGGTCGGTTCGCCTGTCCGTCGATTTTGCCCTGGCAGCCCTCTTGATGGCTGGAATGTGTCTATTGAGCAACATTCTGGTTAGTTGAGACGATCGCCTAAGTGTGTCGGGGCCGCACAGTAGGGGGACATGTGTATCAGCCGCATGCCATGGTGATCGGCGACAAGTTATGGGCCTGCCTGAAAGCACTCGCGCCGCAGCGCGTCAGGCCCGCTCGGAGTGTGCTACTCCGCCAGGGAGATCCAGCAACGCACGTGATCGTGCTGGAGTCGGGATCAACGTTGATCACCCTGGCCGGCAATTGCGGGGAAAGGACGCTTCTTGCTGTGCGCGGCGCCGGCGAGTTACTCGGAGAGCTGGCCGTATTGGACTCTCAGCCGCGTACCGCCACGGTCATCGCCGCCGAGAGCTGCCGCATCCGCGTCATCCCGGCTGCCGCCTTCCTCGCGTTCGTCGAGGAACATGATCTGCTCGCTCCTCTGCTGCGCCATGCCATCGCCCGGGTCAGAGAGTCGGAAGCCGTCCGTCTTGAACTGGCTACCGCGTCAGTGCCACTGCGCCTCGCCTCAGCCCTGTCCCGACTGGTCGACGCCGCATCCTCTTCGGCCTCGGATCTCGCCGTGCGTCTGACGCAGACGGAGCTCTCTCAGATGATCGGCGCTTCGCGCAATGCGGTCGTCAACGCGCTCAAGCCGTGGCGCGAGCAGGACTGGGTCCGCACCGCCTCCGGCGGCGGGCTTCTCGTTCGCGACATCCATTCGATTCGGTCGCACGCGCGTACGCAGGCGTGACAGGCCGCACTTGAGGCGTGCCCACTACTGGGCAGCGATAGCTATCCCGCCGGATCAGCATGGGCACTTCCCTGACCGCCTGTGCTGAAAGGACGGTGCCCGATGGATGCGCCGCTGCACGCAGAGCCCCTGGACGTTCCCGCCGAACTCGCTCTCGTGGCGATCGACATGGAAAAGTACAGCCAGATCCCCGAGGCGAAGATGGCCGCCGCCCGGTGCGACGTGGACGACATCGTGGCAACCGTGCTCGCCGAATGTGAGCTGCCCGATCCTCAGGAGCTGCCCGGTGGGTACAAGGACAGCGGCGACGGCGCGATTCTGCTGTTCCCGCCCTCGGTGCTGGCCCGGCTCGTGGACCCGCTGCTGGGCCGGCTCAATGCGGCGCTGGTGCGCTACGAGCGGCAGAGGCTGGCCAGCAGTCCGCTTCTGCGGCTGCGTGCCAGCGTGCACGTCGGTCCCCTGTCCCTCCCCGACCACCGCGGCAAGGCCATCAACGAGACCGTCCGGCTTCTCGACAGCCAGGCAACCCGCCAGGCGCTGAGCGCCGCGAAGGACTGCGGTGCCTTCCTCGCGGCCGCAGTCTCCGAGGTCGTGTACCAGCGGATCGTACAGGCGGGGCGCACGCCAGATCTCGGCCCACATCACTTCCTCAATGCGGTAGCCCGCGTCAGCGACAAGCCTGGCTTCGAGCAGTCCTGCCGGATCCACGTGCCGGGTTTGACCGGTCCAGCCGTACGCCCCTACCTCGCCGACGCCGCACCGCCGGCGGCTTCTTCCTCCTCTGCCCCGCAGCCGAGGGACGCGCAGGCCACTCCGACTGTGGGCAGCGGCGGCACCTTCCAGTTCCACCAGCAGGTCAGCGACGCGACGATCGCCGATCACATCGGAACCGTGCGGATCGACCGTCGCCAGCGGTGAGGCACGCAACCACCTCCCCTGCCGCTCTCCCCACACTCGCCCAGGAGTTCCCGCATGTCTGACGATCCGTTCAGCCCCACCCGCTCCGAGACCGACGCGCCGACCGGCGACCCCGGTGACAGCGAGTCCAACGGCTCTGGCGGCTGGCTGCCACGTCGCTGGCGTCCGGGCGCCGGCGCCCCCGGTCACCCGGAACTGAGCCTCGACAGCCCCTCCCCGTCACTCGCTCCCCCATCGACAAATGGTGGTCAGCCCGCACCGCACCTGCAAGAAACCGTCGGTGCGGCAACACACCTCCACGGCGACGTCGATGTCGTCGCCAACGTCATCGAAGAACTGATCCTTGAGACCCGAAAGCGGGATCTGCTGGAGGGCACCGAGTTCAGTCACGAGGGGCTGTTGTCCCAGCCGTTCGTTCGGGACCGGCACTGGGACACGGTCTGGGAGCAGATCGTCAACCCCGTCACCGGCCGTCCTCGCCAGCCCGTGATCGTTATTGTGGCGCCCCGTTCATGTGGCTCCACGACTTTCGCTCTGCGGCTACTGGCCGAGCACACTGCTGGCCGCACCACCATCGTCCAGCTGGACGCGGATTGGGACACCCCCCGTCAGGGGCGCCTGCCCCTGGAGAAGGCGCATGCGTACCAACTCGATCTCAAGCACCCGGAGAACGACCAGGTATCCGCCGACTTCCTGAATGCCCTATCGAAACACGCCTCCCATCTCCGCGACTGCCGTTCCTATCTCGCCCTGACCGTCGCGCAGGACCTGTGGAAGGATCACCGTCTCAGCGATCGCGATGGCATCCAAATTGTTCATCTGCATGAGGCGCCCAATGCGCAGCGCGTGGTTGAAGCACATCTGACCGCCCACGGCTACGACCAACTGGTCACGTCACTGCGTTCCTTCCCCAAAGCCACCACGTCCTTGCGCGGACTGACAGCAGTGGCCGCCGTACGGGCCGCGCACACCGTCATGATGGCCTGGAAGGAACACAGCCTCACCCGCTCCCAGCAGTCACTCGTACAGGCCGACGGCGAAGGTGAAACCGAGAGCACACTCGAAGAACGCATCATCACGGCGCTCACCGACTGGCGCGGTGAACTCGACAGCCGGTTCGGTGAGATGAACAGCCGACACACCCATGACAATCCCTCACTCACCGTCGAAGACCGTTGCCTGCTGGTGGCCCTGGCCGTGCAGCAGTCCGCACCCATGCCCACCGTCGCGCGCAGTGCAGCCGCTCTGCTGGAAGCCATCGGGGACGCCCCCGCCGGTCCCAGCGCAGCACCAGGAGTCTCGCCCACCCTCAGTGCCCTGGCCGGACGAGGAATGCGCCGGCGCATCCAGGATGTTGGGGGCCGGGTCGGCCTACAGGACGCAGTAGTCTTCGACCGGCCTGCATACGGACGCGCAGTGCTGGAGTACGTCTGGGACAACTACGATGTCATGCGCAAACCCTTGCTGACCTGGCTCGTGGCAACAGCTCAGAATCCCGATCCGGAAGACCGCGCGGTGGCAGCGCTGGCCGAACTCACCGTGCGGCACGGAACGGTGGACTACCTCACCACTCTGGGCGAACTCGTCGGCAGCAGTCAGCCAAAGGTGCTCGGTGCGGTCCTGGAAAGGGCAGTGCGCGACGAACACGTCGGCCGTCTGGCATGGGAGGCGCTCTACGGATGGGCGGAGAAGGAGAGTTACGCGCCTGCCGTCGTTGCATTGTGCCGACGTATTCTGGAGGACTCCTCCGTCGCCACGTCTCTGACCAAGCGGGCAATGGTGCGGCTGCGCCGCGTCGCGCACAAGAACACCGATGGCGCCGTAATTGGCCAGGTCCTGGCTGCCTTCGACGATCTGGTCCAACACCCCACCGTGGCCCAGCGGCTGGTCGGTGAGGTCCACGGCTGGCAGCAGGGCAAGGTCTCCGCACGCAGCGGCGCACTGGCCTTCCTCGCGCTGATGACTGTCGACCGGGACGGCGCACCGTGGCTCGTGTGCACGCCACCGACGGAAATCGACGTACAACGAGCCGTCCGCGACCTGCTCTCCTCCTCTGACACCGCTACCGAGGTCATCTCGCGTCTGACGGATTGGATCTGCTCGTGTGCCGACGATCCCAGCGTCTACACGCAGTTGCGCGACCGGCTCCTGCCGGCGCTGCGCGGCCACAACATGTTCGAGGCCGGCATGAAGCTCATGAACAGGTTGCGTGACATCTCCACTGCTGAGGGTGTGAGCGTGGCCGACGACTTCTACAACCACCTGGTCGACCGCCGTCTGCACGCGGTCTTCCCGCTCGAAGAGAACATCGCATGAGGTGGCCGTGGCACCGCGCCGCCCGTACGAGTACATCCGTCCAGCCGCGCCTCCTGCCCAGTGCCACCGACGGCATCGCGTTCGAGGCCGGGTACACGATCAGCTGGCGACCACTCTGGCGGGTGCCTCCCAATGTGGAGGAAGCAGTACGTACAGCAGTGCATGCCACGGCCTGTGAGACAGCGGCGCGTCTGGGAGCCTCGGACGTGCCCGCCGCGCAGGACGCCATCAACGCCGCTCTCGGCCGACTGCCTCGTCGTGCGCCGGACTACTGCCTGCTGAACGTCCACGCGGTTCTCGGTCTGCCCAAATCGGCACAGGACCTACTGGCTCAGCAGGCCGCGGACAAGCAACGAATCAGCCGGCTGCGCTTCCTGAAGGACAACCTCTACGATCATCCGGACCTTGTCGTCCTGGACCAACTCGAACACCACGCCCCCGGTGCCCTGGGTGACGAACACGTTGTCGAACTCCAGCGCCTTGCTCGTCTGATCTACTCCTGCGACAGCTGGTGGTTCCCGCTCCTGGAGCAATGGGAGAAGGTCGGCCAGGGGTTCACGGACATCGAGAAGCGACAGCAGGCCATGATCGTGCTGTCCGACTCACTCAAGGCTCTCAACGGCGGCAGTCTCCCCAGCGGCATCGCAGCAGTGGACATGTCCGGGTCTGACGGAGCACCCCGAAGGGCGCACCCATGAAGCTCGCCCTGTGGCGGATGCTGTTAGCCCCCCTGACCAGCCTCCGAGCCCTGTTCATTCAACGGCGCAGCGCAACACCCCTGTCCTACGACGTTGCCTGGCGCCAGGCCCGCCTGGACCATTGTCCCGACGAAATGGTTTATCGACTCCACGGTCACCAAGCCACCGCACCCAACCAGGCGTCCAGTGCTCAGTCATTCTTGACCCCGCCAAAGAAGGACGAGCCGACCGACCGGCTCCCCTGACCGACGTCTCCACAAACACCTTTGCCCTGTCCTGATGGACAGGGCAAAGAACGTTCATGCGGCAGTGGTCAGCGGCGCGTCCAGACGCTCCCAGGCTCCGAGGACCGCCTCGTGGGCGTCCGGCTGCAGGTGTAATGCGCTGGGTGGTCTGGAAGCTCTCGTGATTGAGGAGATGCTGGACCTCGTAGAGCGAGACTCCCTTCTGGACCAGCCATGAGGCGCAGGTGTGGACTCTTCACGATCTCGCAGGCTTCCTGCGACGCCATCAAACGCTCCGTGGGAGTCAGTCAACTTCTAGCCCCTCGTGTGACGGTGAGCCCCCTGCCCCAGGCAGCTCAGGGCAAAGGGCGGATCAGCGTCGGCGGGACACGTACCGGCCACTACTCGATCAGCATGAAACAGTAAGCGCCCCGCCAGTCCGAAGCCTGACCGGGCGCTTGTGCGAGACGATCAGTCTTCACGAGCGGACAGGCCGTTCTCAGACCTCCCAGGGATCTTGCCCGTCGAGCGCAGTCAGCACGTGAGTCGGATCGTCGATCAGATCGAACAGGCCGCTGGTCCGTCGCGCCCACTGCTCTGGGTCCTCTCCCTCCGCGAACGCCGCGGCCGACGCGAACTGGTCCTGGAGGTGGACCGGCCGTCTGCCAGCCAGGGACGCACCGAGCGCTCGGCCCAGGACGGCTCGCGACGAAGGCGGCCGCATGAAGCGGGGCCAACTTGCCGGTCGCCGGGACGACGGCGCCGCTCACGCCCTCGATAGCCGCGACGGCATCGCGCACCCAGCCGCCATCCCAGGTGTCGGGGAGCGGAACAGCGATCCGCTGAACGCTGGCGATCGCGTCCCTCCCCAGCGCGAGCGAGAGCCCTCCCGGATCCTCGTGGTAGTTCATGTAGCGGGCGACCTCGACGCCTGGCGGGCAGACCTCGTCCAGCCCGACGTCGCCGACGAAGTTGCTGGGGTCGACGAGCCACCCCTCCCGAACCACGACGGATGGCTTCAGACGGACCCGATACAGATAGAACTGGCTGCGCTGGTCGGCCTGGTCGCGGATCCGACGCAGCATGTTGTGGACAGCGGCCTCGTACGTGCCGACGTGGAGGGCCTTCGCCCGCTGGCGCGCGGCCCACGCGGAAACCCGCTGCTCTCCGCCCATCATCCTGCTGGTCTCGGGAGTCAAGACGGCTGCCGGGTCGAAGTGCCGCGTCGGCCAGTCCGGCTGCGTGCTCGTGTGGTACCAGGAGAACTGCGCGACCCTGTCGTCGTCGAGCGCTGGGTCGCCGGAGTCGAGCGTCACCCGAGGCGAGTCCTCGTGCTCGCAGGTCATGCCGCAGCCGGGGCAGGTCTCCTTCGCCTGCTCCCACCGATCGATCCAGTCCAGATCGACGCGCCACCGATGATCGCAGCGCCCACAGAGCATCTGCCGCTCGCGCGAGAAGTCGATCCGCCGTTCCACGGCACCATTCTCCGGAAGCGTCCGACGGAGAACCAGCCTCAGCCGAGGTCTCGAAGCCGCCGGAACTCCGCTTCCGCGGCATCTGCTTAGTCGCGGAGCAGGTCGACGATCTGCTCCGCGGACCTGCTGGGATCCTCGGAGCGCAGCTCAGCAGCGCGGCGGGCAGCGTACCGTTTGCCCGCAAAGGCCATCTCGGCGTTGAGCAGGGACTCGGAAATGGCTGCGAGACAACTACTCATACTTCAACCCTACGGGCGGATGCGCCTGATGCGACGAGACCCCGGCAGATTCGTCGGGGCCTCGTCGCGCTCCGAGGATCGGTTCCCTACGAGACGTTCGCCGTCTTGACGCTCGTGTTGCTGACCGGCACGTCGATCCGGTCCCGAGCGACGACGACCCCGTCCTTGACGACGTAGCACTCGACGACGTGCTCGCCCTTGAAGTCCGAGTGCTCGATGCGGACTCCCCGCTTGCTCGAGTCGACGATCTGGCCGCGGATCTTGTCCCGCCGCTCGGCTTCCGGACCACGATTGAGCACCTTCCACTTCAGCGTGTAGGGCTCCCCGACCGAGCAACTAGTGACCACGAACCTCAAGCGCTTGTCGGCCTTGAGCAGGATCCCGCCGCGACGCATCGCGCGGAGCCAGGTCGGACGCCATCCGGCCTGCGTGACCTCGCAGTCGATGGACACGGTCTCGGACACGTCGACCGGGAACTCGTCCTCGATGAACTCCTCGGTGTCCCTGAACGACCGGGACGACTCGCTCGCACTCTTCGCCAGCGGCACCGACGTGCCGAAGACCTCGCGCCACTTCTTGTTGGCGGACGTCTTGCCTTCGTCCGCGATCGCCTCGAGGCATCGGTTGTACGCCTTCTTCGCCTTCGGCTGGAACTGCGCCTTGACGTGGACCCGCTGCCGGCTGCCCAGCGCCAGGTAGTACTCCTGCTCTGGTTGATCTTTGAGGAATTCGAAGAAGTCGCGGGCCATGAGGTCGAACGAGCCTGTGCCCGCTGCATCGTAGTCGTCGGTCTGATCGAAGAAGTTGTAGACGAGGGTGTCGATGAGCAGTCCGCCCATGTTCACGCCGTTCGCGTTCTTCCATGCCCGTGCCATCCGGGCGAGGTGGCGCATGTTCGTCGAAGTGCGGTCGTTGCACTCCTTGGTCGCGGCGATCTCCTCGCGCGGCTTGGTGACCTTCCAGCCCTCAGCCTTCGTGTCCGGGTAGTCGAAGCTGCCCTCGGCATTCTCGAATGCCGGCTGGACCTCGAACTTGAAGGCGTTGGACGTGAACCGCACTCGGACGACGCACTGGTCGACGCGGATCTCCGTGTTCTTGTACCGCGCCTTAAGGTCGTCGCGAACCCTCTCGAGAATCCTCCGCGGGCCGGTGTCCCCGTCGTAGCTCGACCGGATCCCGGGCGGGAGGATGAAGATCATGTCGAGGTCGGACACGCCCTTGATCGCGGTGTGCCGGCCGAACGATCCGACCATCAGCTTATAGTCGGTGCAGCCGTCCTTGTCGCGGAAGTCCTTGTTGAGCGCCTTCGTGATCTCGTCCCGGCGCGAGGCGACCGTCGTGGCCGTCTCCCCGACCTTGAGGTTCTCAAGCAGCGTTTCGAAGATCTCTGAGGTCTTCATCGTCATGCCTCGCCTTCGCCGAGCCGGAGCGCCTCGGGGAGAAAGAGGTCGATCTCGTGCGAGGTGAACGTCATCTCCTCGTTGTTCTGCAGCCCGCCCTGGGCGCGCTCGAACGCCCTGTTGCTCGTCCTGGGCGCGTCGGCGTACGCGTCGCGTGCGGCCTGCTGCAGCTCGTCCCGCCGCTCTCGGCCCTCCGCGTTGGAGAGGGTGCCGGACATCAGGTCAGCGATGAGGGAGATGTAGGACTCCCGGACGTCCCACAGCCGAGAGGCGATGCCGCGGTGGGCCTCGGACTCCTCCTCGAACTTGAAGGTCTTCGTCCCAAGGCTCATCCAGCTGACCAGGAGCGCGATAGAAGAGGTCGCGAGGCTCGTCAGCACTGCGTTGCCGAGCAGGCCGACCACTGCGGCGAGGAAGGTGCCCGAGCTGATCGCGGTGAGAACAATGAGGACGCCCTGCTGCCACCGGTGCTTGGTGAAGCAGATGTCCGCCTGCTTCTCATGGGTCTTGTGGCTGTAGACCACGCGCCCGAAGGCCTCTCGTATCTGCGCCAGAAGGTACGGGTCGCGGTCGGGCACCGCTTCGCCATCGTGTGTCAATTCGTTCCTACTCGGTCGAGGACTCCTGGACATGCGCCCTGAAAGTCAGTTGCACGTCTTCTGAGTATGGCGGCGACCACTGACACTCCGACCGACTTGAGCTACCTCCCGTTCAGGCCGCGCTTGATCCGGCCCGCCCTGCGGCCCTCTCCTGCTTCGCACAGGTAGCGGAGAGCGGTGGACACGATGCCGCGGAGCCGCTCGCCCTCCTTCTCCGCGGCGGCCCCTCGAAGCTCCTGGCTCCAGGCCCGGGCGAGAGCGAGGCTCAGAGCAACTGGTGCTG
The DNA here is from genome assembly GCA_001418405.1 of Streptomyces diastatochromogenes. Classification (GTDB taxonomy): domain Bacteria; phylum Actinomycetota; class Actinomycetes; order Streptomycetales; family Streptomycetaceae; genus Streptomyces; species Streptomyces albulus_C. The sequence goes on from LIQL01000037.1 coordinate 9,970, forward strand.
ATCCGGGCGGACTGGGGCCGGACCTGGCAGCTCGCCGACGCCTGTGCCGCGTGCGCGGTCGCGATTCCGCAGGCGGCGACCATCCCGGAGCCCTCTGCGTCGTGCGACGGTACGGCCCGCGAGTCGCCGGCGGCCGGCGCCTCCTATGTGCTGGAAGAGCCCGGCGAGTGGATCGAATCGCTGTGAGCAGCGCCGTATCGCGGCCGTGGCAGGGATCCGGGGAACCGGCCAGAGGTTCGATGCGCCCGGTATCTGCTGTGGCGGTCGGGTCCCGTGGTGTCAGTGCGGGCGGTGCGGACGGCCGACCGTGGGTGCCGTCCAGTCCTCCGGGCCTCATAGTGACCGGCGTGGGTCCGGGACGCGACACGTCGGCCGCCACCACGAACCGGTCGGAGATCACACGGGTGCGGCGACATACGGGGCGATCGCCGCGGCGACCATCCCGCACGAGAGATACATCCCCATGGTGTGGCAGTCCACGGGCGCCATGTGCACCACCTCGTCCGTGTGGACGCCGTCGAACCGGCTGGACAGCGGACGTGGTACGGCGATGAGGTCGCCGGCCTCCGCCAGGTTCACCCAGCGTCGTACGCCGGGCGGCCTGGCGCCCCGCCTTTCCGGGCCGTCCTGCTGGATGCCGTGGTCAAGCTGATTGAAGACACCGCCGGGCAGGGCCAGCGGAGATCCCAGAGTCACCAGGAGTTCGACCTCCGGGTACGGCCTGCGCCACAAGCTCTCGTAGAGGACGACCGAGCCGAGCGAGTGGCCGACCGCCACGCTCGGCGCGTGCGCCGCCAGCAGGCCGCGGACCACGTCCTGCGCCGCTTCCCGACGGGCCGGCTGCCCCAGGTAGGTGCGGACCTCCCGCAGAGCGCGCGCGGCGAGGCCCGCCGTACGCGGACCCATACCGCCCGTATTGCGCAGCACCCAGCTCAGAGGGGGTTCGAAGATCGCGGTAGGCAGCCCCTGAGCCACCTCCTCGGGCATTCCGTGGGCGCGTGCCCACTCCACCAGGAGGCGTTGTTCGGCCGACGTCAGGCCCTCGGGATCCAGGCCACCGGCCTGCTCGCCCTCGTCCCTCAGCAGGTGCGCGTAGTAGGCGGCCACGATGTCCGGCACGCGCAGGTGTCCCAGGCCTGCGTCGAGATATCCGGCACCGAGTTTCTGCTCCCACTGGGCGCCCAGGTCCGCTGCCGCCCGCGCGGGCTTGCGATGCGGCTGGTGATTCCAGATCCCGTGCACCGCGACGACTTGCGCCATTGTCTCCCACCCCGTCGGCTCCCGCACCCGTCTCCGCCCTGCCGGGCGGTGGCCGAGTCTATGCTGCCGTGGGCGGGACGAGGGCTGTGACGAAAGGGTTCGCGTCCGGCACCAGCCGTGACCCTGGGGGGAGTTGGCCATTACGCGAGCACTGGTGGTGGCGGTCGGCGCATTCTCTCGCGAACAGTCGTTCGGCGAACCGGATCCCAACAGCCCGGAGCCGTACGCCCATCTCGAGTTCGCCGGAGGTCTGGCGGACGAACTGGCCGCAGCGCTCGGCGAACTGGGGCATGAGCTGCTGGGCGAGGGCGCATTGCACGACCCGGACGGGGCCGCGCTCGCGCAAGCGCTGCTCGCGGTGAGGTCCCAAGGGTCGGCGGACGACGGGATCGTAATCCATTTCGTCGGTCACGGCGTACGCGACCCCGACCTCGGATCCCTCCATCTCGTCGCGGCGGACACCGATCCCGACCGGGTCGGGGACTCGGCCGTGGAAGTGGGAGCACTCGTCCGGAGTGTGGAGGCCAACAACACCGGTCCCCGCGTACTGCTTCTGCTCGACATCTGCCACGCAGGCCAGGCCGCGCGCATCCAAGGGGGCTTCAGCATCCCCGAAAGGTCCAGGAAGTGCTGGGTCGTCGGCGCGTCCTCGGACAGGGGATCCGCATACTCCGGAAGGTTCACGAAGGCGGCCGTCTCGGTACTCCGCGGACTCGCCCGGGGCGCACTCGACATCCACTTCTCCTACGAGTACGTCCCCGTGGAGACCGTGGCCCGGGAAATCCACCGCGCGTTGGTGGCCATGGACCCCGGGGGAACCGGGCACCGTCAGACCGTCTCCCTCACCGGCCTGACGGAGATCGCTGACGCGAACCAGCCGTTCTTCCGCAATCCCGCCTACGACCAGGCACCCGCGGACTGGTTCCGCAAGCGGTCCGAGAGCGGCCTGCGCGGATTCCTGGACACACTCGACCAGGGCCTAGACGCACCGCACTTCCTCGGCCGGGCCTTCGCGACACCACGGCAGTCGAGGTTCAGCGGACGCTGCCTGTTCACCGGGCGCCACGACGAACTGCGCAGACTCAGCTCCTGGTTGGACTCCCCGGAGCATCAGGAACCACTCGTCGTGGTCACCGGGAGCCCAGGAGTGGGCAAGTCGGCGCTGCTCGGCGTACTCGTATGTCTGGGGCATCCGGCGCTCGACGGAGTCGTCGACGCGTTGGAGAACCGGATTCCGCGGAAGGAGCGGCCGGCCGCGCGCCACCCCGGACTCGCCGCCGTACACGCCCGCGGGCTGTCCCTGGAACAGGTCATCGCCTCGATCCACCGGCAGTTAGGGTTTCCGGGCCCCGCTCCGGACCCGGGGACGGACCCCGTCGACCAGTTCGTCACGGCGCTCACCAAGAGCACCGAGCCTCCCGTACTGATCATCGACGCCCTCGACGAGGCGACGCAGCCCTCACTCCTGGCCGACCTCGTGCTGCGACTGACCGGCGGACGGCGCGGGGACCGGCAAGACGACGGGGACCGGCCCGTCTGCCGCCTCCTGGTGGGCTGCCGCCCCTGGCGGGTCTTCGACGGAGTGCTCACCTCGGCGAAGGGCCGGGGAACCCTCGTCGACCTGGACGCGGTGGACACGGCACGGGTGCGTGAGGACGTGTCGGAGTACCTGGCGGAGGTGCTGGAGGACCCGGAGACCTCGGCATACTCGGGGCTGGGGCGTCGCGTGGTCGACGAGTCCGCCGCTCTGATCGCCGACAGGCTCGTCGACGCGGCCGAGCACCAGGGGGCGTTCCTCGTGGCCGGGCTCTTCGCCCATTACCTGGCCACGGCCGAAGCGCCCGTCGTCGACCCCACCGCCCTGCTCGGCCTCGTACCCACGACCCTCGGCGGCATGCTCGAACTCGATCTGCGCGGCCTCGGCCGGGGCCGACCCTGGCTGCGCCCCGTGCTGGCGGCCCTCGCACACGCCGAAGGCGCGGGTCTGCCGCGCTCGCTGCTGCGCGCCGCCGTCCCGGCGTTCGCACCGGGCACGTCACCCCGGGGAGTGTCCGACGCGGACGTCGACGCATGCCTGACCGTCGCCTCCTTCTACCTCCGGCGCTCCGTCGACGAGGACGGCAGCACCCTGTACCGGCTCTTCCACCAGGCCCTCGCCGACCACCTGTTGCGCCACCCGGCGGACCCCTCGGAACCCCTCACCGACCCCCAGGGCGCCGCGGAACGCGTGTTCACCCGCCTCCTGCACGGCGGCGCCGACGTCGGGGGACCGGCCTCGGACTTCTGGCGGCTCGCTCCGCCCTACCTGCTGCGCCACGCGGCCGCCCACGCGGCGAGGGCCGACAGGCTCGAAGACCTGCTGTCCGATCCGGGGTTCCTCATGCAGGTCGAACCGGCATCGGTACTGCCTTACCTGGAGCGCGCCGGATCGTCCGAGGCACGCCTGTACGCGGCCGTCTATCGCACCTCCGCCGAGGTCCACCGGCGGCTCGGGCCGCGTGACCGGCTCCGCCTGCTCGCCCTGGACGCCTCGCGCTGGGGCGCCCTCGACCTGGCCGAAGCCCTATGGACCCGCACGGAGGAGGATCTTCCCGAACTCCCGGTTTTCCGGCGCGCGTTGTGGGCCACCGGTTCCCTGCTCAGCCGCAGCCTGCTGGGCACGGCATCGGGTCCCAACGGCCCGCTGACCGCGGTTGCCACCGTGGCAGGCGAGCAGGCGGAGACCTTCGCCGTGGCCGCGGACGCCGAAGGGGGCCTGTGGACCTGGACATTGACGAGCTTCACCCTGGTGGGCCGCGGGGCTCCCGACCCCGGCCATCTGGTCACGGCCGTGACCGCGACGACCCTGGCCGACGGCACCCCGGTGGCCGTCACCGCGTGCGACGACCTCTGTGCCCGGCTGTGGGATCTGCGGACGATGTCCCCGCTGGGCGATCCGCTTCTCGCCCATACCGCGCCCCTGACCGCCGTCGCCTCGGCCCGGCTGGGGGACAGCCGCCTGTTCGCCACGGCGAGCCGGGACGGGACGGCCGCGCTCTGGGATCTGGATTCCCGGCGGCGTCTGGCCGTGTTCGAGAGCGGTCACCGGGGCGCGGTGACGGCCGTCACCATGGTGCCCTGCCCCGACGGGCTCGCCCTGGTCACGGTGGATCAGGCGGGGGTCGCGCGGCTGTGGAGCCTCGACCGCGACCCGCCCTGGGACATGCCGGCGGAGGAGGCCGTGACCGCCGTGACGTCGGCCGTGCTCGCGGACGGATCCGCCGTGATCGTCACCGGGCACCAGGACGGCAGTGTCTGGCTCTGGGATGCGGGAGTACGAGGACGACCGCCCTCGCCGGTGCGCGCCGCCACGGACAGCGGCCCCGTCGGTTCGATCGCCGTCGTGCCGCATGACGGCCAACCCGTCCTGGTCGTCGTGGACGCCGGTGGCACACCGACGGTTCGAGACCTCGCGGGACCGCCCGACGCACCCGGTCGGGAACTGCACGGCCACACGAGTGCCGTGCTTCAGGCAGCGCCCGCCGACGGCTCCGGCGTATTCCCGCGCGCGGTCACCGCCGGTCGGGACGGAACCGTCCGGTGCTGGAACCTCTCCTCGGAGTCAACGGCGGCGGGCGACGGCCGGACCAGGCCGATCCCCGGTCATCCCCGCACCGTGACCGCCGTCGTCCCGGCTCGTCGTGACGGAGCCCCGGTGGTCGTCATCGCGTCCGGGGACGGCAGCGTGCATCTGCGGGACCGGTCCTCGGGACATCTCCTCCAAGAGCCCCTGAGAGCCGGTCATCACGGCGCTACCAACGCCTTCGCGCTGGCTCCCCTGCCGAACGGCGCGACGCTGGCACTCGTCGTCGGTGAGTACGCCCATCCAGGTGTCTGGCACGTGGGTGTCTGGAACGTGGACCCTGGCAAGTCGCACGGGAAGCCGCTCCCGGCACCGTCGCGGCACGGGCGTCGGGACATGCCCTTCGGACCCGTCACGGTGCTGACGGCGCTGGAGGTCCCCGTTGGCGGAGAGCCGCTGGTCGCGGGTGCGATCGCGAGCGGCGCGATCTGCATCTGGAATCTCCACACCCGGCAACGCTGGTGGAGACCCTTGGGCTGGCACTACCCGGGGGTCAACGCCCTGCTGTCGCTGCCCCTCCCCGACGGCGGCCCCGGCCTGCTCTCCGCGGACGAAGACGGCGAGATCGCGTACTGGGACGTGGGCTCCCGGCGCTGCCTCACCGAGCTGGGCGGTGGCACCGGAGCAGTGCTCGCGCTGGCGGCCTGGCCAGCTGCTGGTGCCCGCGCCGGCAGTGCCCGCACTGGTGGTGACCGCATCGGTTTCGTGTCGGCAGGCGAGGACGGCCTGATCCGCATGTGGGACCTGCGGTACGAGGGAGACCCGCTGCACGAGGAAGGACTGCTGCACAAGCAAAACCCGCTGCACGTTCTCACAGGGCCCGCCGGCCCCGTCCTCGCCGTGGCGACGACCGCCGAGGCAGCAGCCGACACCGAAGTCGTGCACCTTCTGGCCGCCGCCGGCAGCGACCGTACTGTTCATCTCTGGGCTCTCGACGGGCCGGAGCCCGTCTGGCTGGACTCGCTCACCCTGCCGTACCCGGCCCAGACCCTCGCCTTCACCGACCCGCACAGCCTGTGTGTAGGTTTCGGCAACGACGTGGCGGTGTTCACGGTCGGCACCCCGTGATCGCCGTGACCGACGGCCCGGCCGCGCCGCGAGGAGGGCATGCCTCGGAGCGCGGCGGCAGCCGTACGACTGCCTCCCTCAGGACTCCGCTCACTGATCCCGACGCCGCTGCGTGTGCAGCGAAGCCGGAGCCTGTGGGGTGTCGGGTTCCTGTTCCCGCGAGGCGTCGAACCCACCTCGCAGCGCCTCGCGCAGGCCTCTGATCGCCCGTTCCAGGTCTGCGGCCTTCGCTCTCACCGCCGTGCTCGACGCCTGTGCGCGGAGCTGTCCGGTCAGGTGGTTCGCCTGCGTTTCGACGTCGGACAGCAGGGTGGACAACTGCACGAGCAGATCGGCCCCGGGGCCCGTCCTCAACAAGGTCGTCTGGTCGCGCAGTTGCACGTTCTTCCGGTGCAGGTCCACATAGACGTTCACCTTGGCGCGCAGTACCCAGGGGTCGTACGGCCGCGACACGTAGTCGATGGCACCGGCCGCATACCCCCGGAAGGTGGCGTGGGGACTCCTGTCGTACGCGCTGACGAGGATGATCGGGATGTCGCGGGTCCGTGCGCGGCGCTTGATGTGCGCGGTGGTCTCGTAGCCGTCCATTCCTGACATCTGTGTCGCGAGCAGAATGAGGGCGAACTCGTCGTCGCCGAGCGCCTTGAGGGCTTCCTCCCCCGACGTGGCACGGACGAGGGTCTGGTCGAGGGCCGGCAGGATGGCCTCCAGGCTCAGCAGGTTCTCCTGCTGGTCGTCGACCAGCAGGATTCTGGCCTTCGCGTCCGCCGCGAGGGAGGGTAGGGAGGACGCCGCGGGGGGGTGCCCCTATGGGTCACGTCAAGGAAATCGGGCTGCGTTGAGGATCGGTGCCGGGCAGCATGGCGAGGTGTCTGATCTGTTGTGGGATGACGGCGAGTACTTCTTCGACCTTGATGAGATGGGGTCGCTGCCGGACGTGCGTGTCCCTGACGCCTCGGTGGAGGACTGGCAGGCGGTCCTCGACCTGATCAGCGCGAGCGGCTGGAAGTGCCATTACTCCGAGGGCGAGGTCGTAAAGCCCGTGCCCCGAGCAGAAGCAGTGTTGTCCCGCCCAACTGATGCCGAGTGCCCGGAGCTGCGGGTTTGGCCGACAGCCGATGTGCTGGTGATCTTCCGCTTCCATGCGGCGGAGGAGATCGACTTCGACGTTGATCTGCGGGAGCTGCAGGGCCAGGAGCGACTCGATGTGTTCTTTGCGGCTTCCTGCGGGCGATCGGGTGGCGGCTGGGTAAGCCGGTGGTGATGGATCTGGAGGGTGATTGGGGGCATCCGGTGCTCGGGTTCGATGTGGAAGCCGATCGGGTCGTTGTCTTGGCTGAACCGCCGGTCAGCTGACTACGGACGTCAGCTGCGGTTCGTAGAAGGTGCCGGCGGCGCGGACCGCGGCGCCTGCCGACGCGAACTGCTGGACCGCACCCTGGTCTGGAACCAGCGCCACCTGCTCCACGCCCTGCGCGAGTTCGAACAGCACTACAACTCCCACCGGCCCCACCAAGGCATCGCAGACGCCCGCCCGCTGCACCCCCTGCCACCGCCGATCACCGACCCGGGCACCATCGCCCACCTCGACATACGACGACGCGACCGCCTCGGCGGCACCCTCCACGAGTACCAGCATGCGGCCTGACCTGCACGGACGAGATTCTCGGCAGGGACACCGCCGCCGGGGCAGTCAGGATCGTGTGGTGACCATGGGCCGCGCCATCGTCCTCGCCGCCCGCACCCGTGTCTCACACCGGTGCGGTGGGCGGGAAGTGCGTGGCACGGAACTCGGCGAGGGTCTGCTCCACGCCGACGATGGTCAGCCGCCAGAAATCCCAGCCGTCGATCTTGTTGCTGCCGGTTGCGGCTCTGGCGGCGGTGGTCGGGGTGCGCCAGGGGCGGCCCAGGACGTTGATCTGGCCCTCGTGGTTCAGGACTGCCTGGTGCGCCTTCTTCTCATGCCAGCCGGTGAGGGTGATGCCGGCCTTCAGGTCGTCCGGGTCCAGATGTTCCAGCAGGTCTTGCAGGTCGACCCGGGAGCGTGCCGGGTCGACGGCGGGTGTGGGCGTCGTTGCGGCTGTGGTGGGCGCGGCGACGGGCCGGTCGCAGGCGCGCTGCAGGGCCAGGGCCATGGCGGCTGCCGAGCTGTATGGCGCCTTGGGTCCCACCTTGTCGTCGATCAGCTGCTGGATGTCGGTCTTGTCACCGTAGCGGGCGAGTACGGTGACCTCACGCATGAGGCGGCTGCGGAGCGGGACGAGGTGGGAGTCGTTGAGCGCGAGGATCCGTATGGTTTCGTCGGCGCGGCACAGGCCGCGTTTCGTTTCGGCCAGCGAGTAGGGGGTGTTGCTGCGCCGGGCGTAGCCGGCGCTGTCGAAGCCGAGCAGGTCGGGGTCGCTGTGGTGGGCTGGGTCCAGGAGCAACGGCTGTTCGCGGCCCAGGTCGTCGACTGACGTGCGGGCGCGGGTTCCGCCTATGAGGGGGAACTGGCTGCCCTTGGCGCGGCCTTCCCGGACACCGTTGTAGCGGGCTCCGCCGCTGTTGCAGTGTCTACAGGCGATGCGGTAGTTCGACACGTCGTAGGCCAGCCACCAGTAACCCGGGTGGCCGGGCACGTCGAATACTTCGGATTTCGGCCGGTAGTGGTCGACGGTGATGTCCGCGCGCACGATGAGGGTCTCGCAGTACCAGCACTTGTCGCCGACGAGTTCGAGGAGCAGGTTGCGTACGGCGTCCTCGGTCCAGTGCATGGTGAATTTGCGCTTGGTGCCGGCGGCGACGGCGGCCCTGACCGCGTCGAGGGTGCGTTTGGCCTTGGTTGCCCAGGCCGGCGGGGCGGTGAGCCCTTGCATGTTCACGTGTCTCATCAGCGTCAGATCACCGACGAGAAGCGCTCATGGAACAGCTCGGCGACCAGGGCCTGCAGTCGTTCGGGTGAGGGCGGGTTGGGGCCTTGTGCGACCTCGAGAAGCGCGAGGCGTCTGCGATGGAGCTCGGCGAGGAAGGCCGCTACGAGCGGATCACGGTCGGAGTTGGGAAAGTCCATGGTCTCCAGCTGGGCGGTGACATCGCGCAGTGCAGCCTGTTTGACCGGGTCGCCGTCCGCCTCGGGGAGCAGCGTGTACTGGCGGTCAATCAGTTCCTGTGTGTGTTCGTCCAGTTGGGTGGGCAGGTCGAACAGGTCGGTGGTCAGCAGACCGCCGGCGCCTTGTCCGCGCGGGTTGGCCCGGGGCATCACCGCGGTGGCCTGGCCCTCCACGTCGGTGGTGACGACGCGGATCTGCTCGCGGGTCATGTTGGACACCAGGAGCGGCTCGTGGGTGGCGGTGAGGAACTGCGAGTGCTGATGCGGTCCCAGCACGCTGCGTACGGAGGAGTACCAGCGCCGGCTCCACTCGGGGTGGAAGTGGGAGTCGGGCTCGTCCAGCAGGAACAGCGACTCATGTGCCCGCTGGAGTCTCAGCAGGCCCAAAATGGTCAGGAGTTGCTGCTCCCCCGAGCTCAGGTCGTTCAGGTCGACGGTGAGCGCGCCGGGTTTGTCCAGACGGACGTCGGCGGTGAGGTAGCCGGCGTCCAGCAAGGTGGCGAGCAGGCCGAACATCGACAGGTCGCTGTCGAAGAGATTACGGAAGGCGCGGACATCTTCCGCGGTGCCCAGCACGATCTGGAACCCGTCGGCGGGGCTGCCAGCTCCGTCCACCGGGTCGGCGTCGGGGATGAGACCGAACCGCCCCGATTCGGCGGCGGCCGCGAACAAGGTGCGGGCAGGCCCGCCCAGGCCCCAGTACGGGAGGGCGGCCAGGTGCGGAGCGCGTGCAGCGCGTGGCGCGCGGATCCGCAGGACCGCGGAGGCCACCCGCTGCAGGTAGGAGTGGCGGCGCAGATAGGTGCCGAACGAGTCGGACCAGTGGGTGGTCTGTGCGAGGAGCAGCAGCGGCAGGTGCGCAGGCGTACACAGGAACACCGGCGTGTACAGGGGGCAGTTGATGGGCAGGGTGAGCTGCTCGGTCCACAGCTCTCCCTCATCCGGGGTGTGGTGTGCGCGCCACTGGTCGAAGTCCTTCATCCACTGCCGGCGCCATTGGCCGATGCGGCGGGCGGCGAAGCGGCGGTGCTGGTCGAACTCGCTGGTCCAGGGGGCCTGGGCGTGCGCCTGGTAGCCGAAGACGTGATCGGGCAGATGCTGCGCCCACACCGCGCGGGCCGCACGTATCGGCTGACCCAGGGAGGTGTCCACGGTCAGCTCGGGTGAGGTGTCGGGGGAGGTCTGAACGACCCGGACCGTCCTGTCGTGGACCGCGTAGTCGAGCTCGAAGGCAAAGGCCGCACGGCGCCCGGGCCGGTGCAGGGCGCCGAAGATCTCGGCGAGCGCGTGCAGGGCTCGGGACTTGCCGCCGCCGTTGGGGCCGATCAGGGTGGCAATGGCATGGCCGCCGTCGAGGGCGCCCGAGAGGTCCAGCTCGAAGTGGTGCAGGCCCCGGTAGGAGGGAAGGCTCAGTCGCAGCAGCCGCACGGCATCCCCCCGGTCGTGGCGCCCCTGGTCGCCATCACCGCTCTGCCTCTGGGCTGTCCGCGTGCACACCGTAGGGGCGCAGCGCTTCGGTCAGGGAGGCGAACTCGGCCAGGGCGGTGCCCAGTTCAGCGGTGATCGCCTGGGCCATGCGGTGCAAGTCGGCCTCGGGCTCTTCCAGCGCGAAGGGCCCGGGCGGGGGTTCGGCGACCTGAAGGTCCAGGTTGACACCGCTCCTGGCGAGCAGCTCCTGGACCGCGAAGGACCGGAAGCGGGGTGTCTCGACTCGTTCGCTGCGGGGCCGTCCGGGCCGGTAGGCGGACACAAAGTCGCCGTAGTCGGGGTCGGCCGGCGCCATGGGCTTGGCCGTCGCCGTGTGCGGGGAGCGCAGGTCGTACACCCACAGTCGTGTCGTGGACGGGCTGCCGTCCGGGCGCGGTTCGGGCTTGTCGAAGAACAGGACGCTGGCCTTGAGACCGCGGGCGTAGAAGATTCCCGTAGGAAGCCGCAGCAGGGTGTGCACGTCACACGCGGACAGCAGGCGCCGCCGGATCAGCTCCCCCGGCCCGCCTTCGAACAGCACACTGTCGGGCACCACGACGGCCGCGCGGCCGTCGGTCTCCAGCAGGCTGTGGATGTGCTGGAGGAAGTTGAGCTGCCGACTGGTGGTGAGCGTCCAGAAATCCTCCCGGTAGGGCTCCTCGCTGGTGGAGGGGCGCCCGAACGGAGGGTTGGTGAGCACCAGCGTCGCCCGCCGCACCGGCGGGCGGGCCAGCGCGTCCCCGACGGTGATGCACGGATGGGTCTCGTCGGCCCGGGTGACGCCGTGCAGGACCAGGTTCGTCGTGGCCAGCCTCGCGGTGGCGTCGACGAGTTCGGTACCGAAAAAGGCGCCCTGGTCGAGCCGTTTGCGCTGGGCTGCGGTGACACCTGAAGGAAAGTGGTCGACCAGGTAGTCGAAGGCTTTGATCAGGAAACCGCCGGTGCCGCAGGCCGGGTCGGCGACGGTGTCGTCGATGCCGGGCTGCATGCACTGCACGATCGCGTCGATTAGCGGCCGGGGCGTGAAGTACTGGCCGGCGCCGGTCTTCGCGTCCGTGCTCATACGGGCCAGCAGCGCCTCGAAAACAGCGCCGATGCCGGCTGAGGACCACTGGTAGCGGTCCACCACGTCGACGATCAAGCGGTGCAGGAGGGCAGGGTCTGGGATGCGGTTTTGTGCCCGGCGGAAGAGCAGCCCGAGCGTTCCGGGCCGGGCGGCGAGCAGGTCCAGGATCTGCTCGTACGCCGGGATCAGGTGGTCGCGCTCGGTCGAGGTGAGATGTGCCCAGGCGTCGAACCCGAGGATGTCCTGACCATTGAGCGGGCGTTGGCGTTGTTCGTGGGCGCGCTTGAGGACGATCAGGCTGGAGAGCTGCTCGATGAGCTCCAGGCCCGAGGTGCCGTTGTCGCGCAGCACGTTGGCGTAGTTCCACAGCCGGTCCACCAAGGCCTGGTCGTATCCGGGGCGGGGGGAGACGGTGGGGTTCACAGCACAAACTCCTGTTGCCCGGACGGGGGAAGCGGAGGGGACAGGTGACCGGTGAAGGCGCGTTCCAGGAGGTTACGCCGTAGCCGTCCGGCCACCTCGAGAGCGCGTTCGGCGGCCGCGCAGGCCGCGTTCAGGGCCGCGGCGTGTGCCTGGACCACCGCGACCAGATGGTGCTGCTCAACTACAGGCGCCACCGGCACCGGCATGAGCCGGACCTTGGCCAGGCTGATGGACGCCGGCCCCACGCTGTGGGTGGCGTTGCGGTGGCACCACTGGCGGCCGAAGCCGTTGGCGTGCCAGGCCAGCAGGACAGGGTGGAGCTGATGGGCGGTGATCCGGACACGGAACAGGTGACTGTGGGGGACGCAGTGAGGCAGCTGCTCCTCCCAGATCCAGCCGCGGCCCAGGCGGTCGATCGATCCGCCGCCGGTCAGCAGCACATCACCCGCCCGCAGCCGGGCCGCCTCGGCCCGTGATCGGGGCAACCGGATCGTGCGGACGTCGTCCAGCTCCAGGTGGCCGCGCTGCACGTTGGCGACCCGCAGGCAGGAGACGTCCGTATCGGAGGGATTCCACTCCTGCGTGCCGGGTGGGGTGATGCCGCGGGTGACCTCGGCGACGTCGTGCAGGCGGGCCCACCGCCAGCGTTCGGGCAGGTCGGGCAGTGTCCCGTCCCCTGCGCCCGCCGCCCGGGGCAGGTCCGCGGGCACCCGAGCGGTTTCGGCGAGAGCGCCGCGCCCTGCCCGCGCGGTCAGGGTGCGGCCCAGGACGTCGGCCTGGTCGAGGGCGCTGTGGGTGCGGATCGTGGTGGCGTCGATGCGGGCGAGGTGGTCCTCCAACAGGCCGACGATCCGGCGCTGTTCCCCCACAGGGGGCAGCGGCAGCAGGACGTCGGCCAGATCACGCTGGTTGATCCGCCAGATCGCTGCGCCGCCCTGGCGGGCGCGTGCCTCGATCTGGCGCCGCATGACCGGCGACTTCCACAGGTGTGCGAGGTAGCGCGGATCGATGGCGTCGGGGCGTACGCGCACTCGGATCATGGTGTCGGGGATGGCCGTCGGGGCCGGAGGGCCGTCCACCAGGGCGCCTTCGCCGACCAGGGAGTGTGAGCCGTTGACCCGGCCGACCAGCACATCCCCGTGTTCGGCCAGCAGTATCGCGTGGCCGTTGTCGCGCGGGTCGCTGCTCTTGGACTGAGTGAAGTCCACGGTCGCTGCCCGCAGCGCCGGCATGCGCAGTACGGGCAATCCACCCTCGCCGGGGCGCGGGGACCGGCCGTTGACCAGCGGTTCACTCAGCACGTCGGCCAGCCGGACAACTTTCCAGCCGGCAGGCACCTCATTTATCACGCCAGGGCCCTGCGCAGTTCGTCCAGGAGGTCGATCGCGGCGTCGGGCCCGAAGGCGTCAAGGAAGCCGTCCGTGCCGCCGCGCGCCGAGAAAGGGATGCTGTCGAGATACGCCGGGGCGAAGCGCGTCTCGGTGGCCACCACATCCGCGATCTTCTCGATCCACCACAGTTGGGCGGAGTTAAAGGGTCCGGACCGCTCGACGAACTCGGCCAGACGCCGGCCCACCGTCTTGTCTTGGCGGCGACGCCGGCTGCCGGATGTCGTTCCCCGCGCAGGGGCCGGCCGGTCGTACAGGTCGAGCAGCACCTCTTGGAGTTCGAGGTCCTCGGTGAGCGGGTAGAGGGCCTCGCGCCGCTCGTCCTCGACGGCTCTCTTACCTCCCGCCCGGCGCAGCGATGCCAGGTGATCCGAGTCGACCGAGTCGAGGAGACGGGTCACCAGCTCCTGCAGAGGCCGGCCCGCCAGCTTGCGGATCTCGGCGCCGTCGGCGTCACTGAGCACGGGGATGAGCCGGGCGAGCCGGACGGCGAGTTCGGCTGTCTCCTGCGGCGTCGCCCGGCCGTCAGTGGCTCGGTGTAGCAGGCGCTCCAAGGCGGCCCGTCCCCTCTGCCCGGATGCATCCGTCACGTTCACCAGCGGCTGGAGGTGACGCGAAGCGCCCGCCGCGTCGACGACCACGAGCTGCGCCTTGGCATCCGCTCCCGGGGTGACGGCGCGCAACTCCGCGGACGAGATGGTCTGCGTTCCCATGGCCAGCAGCTGCTCGTAGTAGGCGGCGGAGCGCACCTCGCGCAGGATCAGCAGGCACTCCATCACCCGCATGTCACTGTTCCCAGAGATCAGATCCGTCACGACCGCGATCCGGAACTGCGGTGTCGTGCGGAACTCCCGCAGCAGCTCCGCCGCATAAGTGTCGCGCGGCGTGATCCGCCGGCAGAAGACGTCCCCGGCGCCGAACACGTCGCGGACGCGCTCCACGACCTCGTCCGCATGCAGTCCGTCCTGCGCCAGCACCACGGTCTTGGGGACCGCGAGGAGCCCGCCACCGTGCTGCATCCGGTCGGGGAACAGGGTCGGCAGCGCGTCACGGAAAGCCGTCACCACCTTGGCCAGCCGCTCAGAGGGGACAGCCCCTGCCGGGCCCTGCCCGACGGTGAAGGCCAGCTCCTCGTCCAGGTCCTCGTAGCGGGCGCGGCGCGAGCTGCGGGCTTGCACACCGACCGCGTCGACGGGGGTGGCAAACGCCGGCTGCCGGTCGCCGTCGACCTGGATCTGGTAAACGGAGTAGTCCACGGCGACGCCGTCGGCGACGGCCTGTTCATAGCTGTAGGACTCGACCAGGTTGCCCTTGAAGAATCCCAGCACGGTAGCGGTCGGCGTCGCGCTGACTCCGACGACGGGAGCGTCGAAGTATTCAAGAAGGGCACGCCGCTGTCCGTACAGCGCGCGGTGGCAGTCGTCGACGATGACGAGATCGAACGCGTCGGGCGGCAGCGCCTCGCAGTAGGTCACTTCCAGGGGCGTGGCATCGGGATGCGCCTGCCGTTCGGCGGTCTCGTACGCCGACACGCTCTCGGATCCGTCCTCGGGTGCTGGCATGCCGGCGAGCATGGCCGACAGACGCTGTACCGTGGCCACGGCCACGGAAGCCGACGGGGCCAGGCCGTGCGCGGTCAGTTCCTGGACGTGGTACACGTCATCGAGAGGGCGTCCTCCGTCCGGCATGCTGAACTGGCGCAGCTGGGCGATCAGTTGGTGCACGGCGAGCTTGCGGTCGGTCACGAACAGGATCCGGCCCGCGCGCGCGTAGTGGAGCTGCCGGTAGGCGGTGAATACCCCGGCGAAGCTCGCCCCGGAGCCGGTGGCCATCTGCACCAGTGCACGCCGCTGACCGGCCGCAAGGGCCTGCTCGATGGCCCGCACCGCCCCGCGCTGGGCAATGCGCAGTTGGTCGAACCCCTCGTCCTGCCGCTGCAGGTAGGCGGCCTGGCGGGCCCGGTAGGTCGGCGCCGCACCGTCCGCCTCCGCTTCGCGCTGCCAGCGGGCCAGCGTGCGGGGCTGGTGGAAGCCGCTGACGAGGCGAGCGTGGGGTTCGGGGTCATTCGCGTCGCAGAACAGCAGACGCCGACCATCGCTCACATACCGGTACGGCAGCGGCGATCGCCACACGGGCCACGGAAGGGCGCCCGCCGGGGCCTTCGCCAGTGCGCCCGCCTGCTCCATGGCGTCGGTGAGATCGGTACCGTCCCGCTTGCACTCGACAATCCCGACCACCTGTCCGCCGACCGTCAGCAGCATGTCGGCGCGGAGTCCTCCGGCCAGGCGGGGTTTAACCAGGACGCAGCCGAGGGAGCGGTTGAGCTGAGTCTCCTCACCTGCGCCCAGGACGTCCCATCCCGCCTTGGCGAGCCTGCGCTGCACTTCCGCGGCAATGTCGGATTCGCGCAGCGGCTCATAGGCGGCATCGCGCGCGCTGACGATCAGCTGTTCACGTTCGGCGACAGCCAGGGCCACCGGCGAGACGCGCAGGTCGAATTCGCGGCGCAGACGGGGCAGGTCCTCTTCCAGCGCAGCGACCCGCTGCGCCAGAACACTGAGATCGGACGCGGCGGCGTGGACGAAGGTCATCGGCTCCGCGTCGCCGGTCAGGGCACGGAAGAACCAGGCGGCCAGCGTGAAGCAGCGCTCGACCAGATGCGCCGCCGCCTCCCGACCCTCGCGTGTACCGCCGTCGAAGCGGTGAAGGTCGTTGAATGCGTCCAGGACCCGAGGGGCGAGCACTCCGGCGCGGGACAGGAAGTCCAGACGGGCCGGCTGATCGCCCGCGGGCAGGCGCACCCCGGTCCGGTGGCCGAGCTCAGCGGCGAGAACCTCACCGAACTGGCGTGCCGCCGCCACCGCATCAGCGGGAGCAGTAGCCGCGCGGGCCTCACACGATGCGCCGTGAAGAACGAGAAGGGGCTCGTGGGGAAGCAGGAATCCGAAATTGGCTGACGCGAGAGCCAGGTCCGTGAACCGGCTTTCGAGCGCGCTCGGCTCCAGAGCCACGCCGACCCTCCCTACCTGCACTGCGGCGCCGCGGAATCCGCTACAGAACGGCTCTCACCCTACCGTCCGGCCCCTGCCCACAACACTGACGTTTTGCCCAGATCTGGGCGGGTTGCGTACCGGGTTCGGTGGATCAGCCCGCTCGATGCGCCGGGAAGAGCCGCAGGTGCGGGCGAGGCCCTCGCGCTGGCGGGCAGAAGTGGGCCCAAGGTGCGAAGCCGGCGCTGCCGGTCGATCCGGGCCGCCTGGTTGTGCTGTCGCGGTGCGCCGCCGGGCCGCGGCGGTGTTTCAGGCGGCGACGCCGAGTTCTGTGCGGGTGCGGTGGATGAATTCGCGGACGGCTGGCTCGCGCCGCCAGGGGCGCCAGGGCTGTGTTGAATTCGGCCACGTAGTCCTTGGCCCGGCTGGACTGGACGCGGGTGAGGATGTCGACGCTGCGGTTGCCGAGTTCGAGGCCGTGGTCGAGTTTACCGACTGGCGTGGCGTTCGGGTCGTCCATGGGCTGCGTCGATGCGTCGCGTAGCCGTCCGGGATGTTGCATGGGGCCAGGCTGTTGTCGGCTTGTCGGTAGACCTCCGGAGTGGTGCTGACCCGTACGGTCACGCCCTGGTCGAGCGCGGCCCGCCCGGCGGGCTCCAGTTCGGCGGGGCGGAGGAAGTCGGCGCCCTTGCCCGGCATGTCGAGGGCGACCGGCAGATCCGGAGCCGGGGCGTTCTCGCTGGCTGCGGTGTGCTCTCGGAGATCTCCCGCTTGGCGCGGGTGTCAACGGCCCTCGCTGTACGCGTCCTCCTTGGCCGCAGGGACGTGACAGCGGCCAAGATCGATCGTTTCCCCATGTACGGCCACCGATCCCCCGCAGGCGGCCCCCACTAGCGGCCACTTACGCTCCCCGCTCTGGGCAAGCTGAACACGATCAGTCACCGTTGCCGATGTCGCCGCACCGCCCACACTGGCGCGGACGCGGCGCTCGCGGCCCAGCGGCCCGTCCGCGCGGTGGCAAGGGTCTGCATTCTCGCTGATCGTGGCCGTTGACGGCTCTGCGGGCGATCCCAGGGCACCCCGTGACGGCTGGTCATGAGCACAGTCGGGTGTCGTCACTGGCTGTGAAATTCAGCCAAGTGACTCCCCGTCAGGCGGCCGTGGGCGGGGAATATCAAATGGTCACTGACACACCAGTCCGCCGGTCTTCGTCTTCGAGCGAATCAGAACCTTGCTGCCGCTGTCCGTAGTTGAATGGTCGCACCAGGGTCTGGCACATCGCCGCCGTCGATTCGGAGCACATGGGGGATGATCAGTGGACGATCTCATTGCGGCAACGGTGGCGACCGTCGCCCGGGCGACGGT
>LIQL01000370.1 GCA_001418405.1 Streptomyces diastatochromogenes
AGATGTGTATAAAGAGACAGGCGTACTCCTGGGGGGCGGTGGAGGACGAGGCCCCGGCGATACCGGCCCGGGACCCGCGCACCCGGCCGACGTACCCGTGGGAGAAGACGCCGCAGCCGGAACCGTACCGCCGGGCCGAGGGCAGCGGCGGCGTAGCGGGCTAGGGCCGGCCGACCCTCGGACGGCGGGGGTGGCGGAAGGCCCGCGAGCGCTCGTGCTCCGGCCGGGTCGTGAGGGCTCGCGGCGGACATCGCGTGCCGTCGTTCCCGCGGTCCGGTCGTGTCCGGCGACCGGTCGCGGCCTGTTCCTCGTCTTCGAGTCGTCGCCTTCGTGTTCGTTCGTCGTCGACGGGCCGTGACCTGGGCGGACTTGGCGTAGCCTTGGCCAAACCTGGAAGATCTTGGGGAGGGGCCCGCACTGTCGAGCGCCCGCCTCCCCGGATAACCTCCCAGTCATGTCCCGCCATGTCGCGATCGTCACCGATTCCACGGCCTACCTGCCGCGGACGGCTGTCGAACGCCACCGCATCACGGCCGTACCGCTGACCGTCGTCCTGGGGGACCAGGCCCTGGAAGAGGGCACCGAGATCTCCGCGAGATCCGTCGCGCAGGCGCTCCAGAAGCGTCGCCCCGTGACGACCTCGCGGCCGAGCCCCGCCGTGTTCGCGGACACCTATCGCACCCTCGCGGCAGCCGGGGCGGCCGGCATCGTCTCCCTGCACCTCTCCTCGGAGTTCTCCGGCACCTACGACGCGGCGGTGCTGGCGGCGAAGGACGCCCCGGTGCCGGTGCGGGTCGTGGACACCGGGATGGTGGCGATGGCCCTCGGGTTCTGCGCCCTCGCCGCGGCGGACGTGGTGGACGCGGGCGGGGACGTCGACGACGCGGTGGCCGCCGCGGAGAAGCGTGCCGCGGGCACCTCCACCTACTTCTACGTCGACACCCTCGACTACCTGCGGCGCGGCGGCCGGATCGGGGCGGCACAGGCCCTGCTCGGCTCGGCCCTCGCCGTCAAACCGATCCTGCAACTGGCCGACGGGCGCATCGAGTTGTTGGAAAAGGTCCGCACGGCCTCCAAGGCCATCGCGCGCCTGGAGGAGATCGCCGCGGAGCGGGCCGGGGAGGGGCAGGTCGACATCGCGGTGCACCACCTGGCGGCGGCGGAGCGCGCGGAGGCACTGGCCCAGCGGCTCCGGGAACGGGTGCCGGGGCTCAACGAGCTGCTCGTGAGCGAGGTCGGCGCGGTGATCGGGGCGCACACGGGGCCAGGGTTGCTCGGAGCCGTGGTCTCGCCGCGGTGAGCGGGCCGTCGACGTCATGGGCGGCGGCGTGCAGGACGTCGGCGGAGCGAGGTGCGGGCGCGGGCGTCGTGGCGGTCGGGGGCGACGAGTCGGTCGTCGCGTGACGGCTCTGTGGCGCGTGCTCGGGCCGTGGCGGATGGGGCCTTCGGATGCCCTTGTGGGTGACGGAATTATCCACAACTCGCCACTTTTCCACGGGTCGTGAGGCCGTTCAGCGAGATCCGCGCGAGGTGCCTACCGTCGAGTGCCATGAACACCTTTCGAACGGCTTTCTCGCCGGACGCAACGTCCGCGTCGGTGTCCCTCTCCGCGTCCGAGCAGTCGGGCGGCGGCTCCGGCCCGTCGGCCGGAGCCATGACCTCCGCAGCGCCGTTCGCGCGGTGGGGGAAGCGGGAGCGCGAGCGAGCGCGGCAGTGGAAGCGCGAGCGGATGCGCGCGCGGGCCGCGGTGATCTTCGGTGCCGGCCTGGAAGCGGATGGGAGGGACGGTGACGAGGAGGGGGCTTCCGGCGCGGGCAGGGACGACCCCTCCGGGCAGGATCCCGGAGGGGGCAGCGGACGTCCGGCGCAGGGGGATCGTGCGGACCGGCCCGGCGCCGGCGAGGGGGAGGGCGAAGGGCCGGCCCCGGGTGCCATCGGCGAGGGCAGTCGCGGCCGGGGCGCCGCGCGGGATCCGCACGGCCCGAGCGGCGGCCCTGACCCGTTCGACACGAGGGGCGAACCGTCCCACGCGCATCGGGCGCCGCCGCGCCGCGAACACGATCCGCCCGCCGTTCGCAGGATGGAGCGCTGGCGGTCGGCGGTGCGTGAACGGCTGCCGCTGTGGCTCCAGTTGCGCTGCGGCACGGACTCGAAGGCGTTGGCCGCGCTGGCCCTCGTGCTGGTGGTGGCCGTGGGCTTCGCCGTCCAGCACTTCTGGGCGGCGACTCCGGAACGGGTGAGTGCGCCGGGTGCCGAGCGGCCGATCGCGGCGCCCGGACCCGGGGCCCGCCCGCCGGGCCCGACCTGGGCATCGGCGGACGCCTCACCCGGTGGCCCGACGACAGGGGGACCACCAGGCGGCGCGGTCCGGATGGTCGTCGTGGACGTTGCGGGGAAGGTCCGGCATCCGGGCATCCACCGGCTGCCCGCGGGCTCCCGGGTCACCGACGCGCTGACGGCGGCGGGGGGAGCGCTGCGCGGCACGGAGCTGCGTGGGCTGAACCAGGCGCGGCTGCTGACCGACGGCGAACAGATCCTGGTCGGCGAACCGGGCGCCGGCACCACGGGCGGCGTCAGCGGTGGCGGTCCGACCGGGGGCGGTGGCGCCGGAGGCGGAGCGGGCAGCGGCGGACCGCCCGGCCTGGCGAGCGGACCGGTGAGCCTGAGCACGGCGACGGAGCAGCAGCTGGACGCCCTACCCGGAGTGGGCCCGGTGCTGGCCCGCCACATCGTCGAATTCCGCACCCAGCACGGCGGGTTCACTTCGGTGGACCAGCTTCGGCAGGTGACCGGCATCGGTGCGCGCCGGCTCGCCGATCTGCGCCCCCTGGTGACGCCATGACACTGGCTCGGGAGGCGGCGGCCCCGCCTCTCGGCACCGAGGCGGAGACGAACCGGGCCGGTCCCGCCGATCTGCGCCTGGTCGGGCCCGCGCTGGCGGCGTGGGCGGCGGCAGCGTTCGCCCTGGGGGCGCCAGGCGGCGCGGTGGGCCTGGGCTGTGCGGCGGCAGTGGTGGTCGCGGCACTTCTGCTGTGGCGGGCCAAAGGGCGTGCGTCGGGTGCCGGCGGCCGGTTCCCGCAGGGCCGGGCGGCGGGGCACAGGCGGTCAGCAGGGGCGTGCGTGGCGCTGGCGGCGG
Source organism: Streptomyces diastatochromogenes (assembly GCA_001418405.1). GTDB lineage: Bacteria > Actinomycetota > Actinomycetes > Streptomycetales > Streptomycetaceae > Streptomyces > Streptomyces albulus_C. The sequence goes on from LIQL01000370.1 coordinate 3,137, forward strand.
TGTTGCTCTGCGCCGTGGCGGGCGCCGCGTCCGCCGCGCTGCACGCCGCAGACGTACGACGCGGACCCCTGCCCGCCTGGGCCCAGAGGTACGCGCGGCTCACGGTGGACCTGGAGGTGACCGACGATCCCCGGATGACCCGGCCCAAGGTCCGCGGCTCCCAACGCACACCGCCGGCAATGGTGTTCACCGCCGACGCCGTCCGCATCGCGGCACCGGACGGCACGGTCACCGAGGCCCGCACCCCGGTGCTGGCCGTGGTCCAGCATCGCGACCCTGAGGACGAGGAGGACGGAGGGGGGACGAGCGGAGGGGACG
>LIQL01000371.1 GCA_001418405.1 Streptomyces diastatochromogenes
CTCACCGTGATGGCCGGCACCGAGGGCGATCGGGGAGGTGCCGGCCATCACGGTGAGCGGTGCGGCGGCGGAGATGACGAAGAAGGCAATGTCGGCGACGCCGAGGGTGCCGCGGCGCAGCGTGGCGGCGGCCTCGCCGGGCGGTGCGGTCTGCTGCGGCGCCCCGTTGGGGGACCCGGACTCTACGGCCATGGCTCGGTTGCCCTTCTGCGACCTGGACAGGGGAGGGGGAGCGGCCGTGCGCGTACGGGGGTGTGACGGCAGGGTGACCGCGGAGGGAAAGAAACCTAAAGCCTTTCGGTTTTTGGGACCGTACCCCCCGCCGTACGATTCGGGAAGACCCCGTGACGGGGACTTTCGCCGGGAGGGGACACCATGGGGCGGCCGCGGAAGGCCCTGCTCGACCGGGCGCGGATCGGCGCGACCGCACTCGAACTCGTCGACGAGAAGGGCGACTTCAGCGTTCCGGAGGTGGCCCGGCGGCTCGGCGTGCAGACCGCCTCGGTGTACCACCACGTGGACGGCCGGGCCGGGGTGATCGAGCTGCTGCGGGAGCGGGTCACCGACGCGATCGACCCCGACACCCTGGCGGACGCCCGCTGGGACGTGGCGCTCGCCGCCTGGGCGCGCTCCTACCGCGCCGCGTTCGCCGCCCACCCGCGGACCATCCCGATGCTGATGACCTCACCGGTCCGGGCCCCGAAGGTGCTCGCCCACTACGAGCGGGTGGCCGGGCTGCTGCTCGACGCGGGCTTCGCACCGGAGGGGGTGATGGCGGTGATCACCGGCCTGGACAACCTCGTGCTCGGCTCGGCGCTGGACATGTCGGCACCGGATCCCATGTGGGAGGTCGCCGGCGGGGCCGACGCGCCGCGGCTGGCGGCGGCCCAGGACGCCAGCGCCCCGGACCGCGCCGACGCCGCGTTCGCCCTCACCCTGGCCGGCTACCTCGCGCACCTGCGGGCGCTGCTGGGCGACGCGACGGCCGGCGACCGGTAGCCGCCCCCGGGCCCGCCGAGACCCGCGTCAGGCCCCGTAGAACAGCTCCTCGACGACGGCGCGCGCCCGCCGGGTGATCCGCCGGTAGTCGTCGACCATGTCCCCGACGTGCCCCTCCTCGTAGCCGAGGTAGCGGCCGACGGCGGCCAGCTCCCGGCCGTCCGCCGGGAAGGTGTCCCCCGGCCGGCCGCGCACCAGCATCACCGCGTTGCGCACCCGCGCCGCCAGTACCCACGCCTCGTCCAGCGTCCGGGCGTCGTCGGTGTCGATCAGCCCGGCGGCCTGCGCGGCGGCCAGCGCGTCCCGGGTCCGGGTGGTGCGCAGTCCGGGCAGCTCCCAGCCGTGCCGCAACTGCATCAACTGGACCGTCCACTCCACGTCGCTCAGGCCGCCGCGGCCCAACTTGGCGTGCGTGGTGGGGTCCGCGCCGCGGGGCAGCCGCTCGGACTCCATCCGCGCCTTGAGCCGGCGGATCTCGCGGACCGCGTCCTCGCCCAGCCCCTCGGCGGGGTAGCGCAGCGGGTCGATCAGCTCGACGAACCGCTCCCCCAACTCGACGTCGCCGGCGACCGGTTCGGCCCGCAGCAGCGCCTGCGCCTCCCACACCAGCGCCCACCGCCGGTAGTACGCCGCGTACGAGGCGAGGGTACGCACCAGCGGACCCGACCGGCCCTCCGGCCGCAGGTCCGCGTCGATGAGCAACGGCGGGTCGGCGGAGGGGAGTTGGAGCAGCCGCCGCATCTCGTTGGCGACCGCGTGGGCGGCCTTGGCGGCCTCCTGCTCGTCGGCGCCCTCGCGCGGTTCGTGGACGAACAGCACGTCGGCGTCGGAACCGTAGCTCAGCTCGTGGCCGCCGAAGCGGCCCACCCCGATCACCGCGAACCGGGTCGGCAGGGTGTCGCCCCACTGCTCGCGGACGGCGGCCCGCAGGGCGCCGGCGAGGGTCGCGGCGTTGACGTCGGAGACCGCCGAACCGACCGCGTCCACGGCGTGGCCGTGGTCGGTCTCGGCCGGGCTGGACTCGGTGCCGTACGCGCCGATGACGTCGGCGGCGGTGGTGCGGAACAGCTCCCGGCGGCGCACCCCGCGGGCCGCCGCCACCGCCGCCTCGGCACCGTCGGCGCGGCCGACCGCGGCCAGCACCTCCTGCTCCAGGGCGGCCCGGCCGCGCGGCTGGAGCCCGTCGGCGGCCCCCAGCAGGGCGACCGCCTCGGGAGCGCGCAGCAGCAGGTCGGGGGCGAGCCGGCCGGCGGACAGCACCCGTGCGAGGTTCTCCGCGGCGGCACCTTCGTCGCGCAGCAGCCGGAGGTACCAGGGGGTCTTGCCGAGCGCGTCGGAGACCTTGCGGAAGTTCAGCAGGCCGGCGTCGGGGTCGGCGGAGTCGGCGAACCAGCCGAGCAGCACCGGCAGCAGGGTCCGCTGGATCGCCGCCTTGCGGCTCACCCCGGACGCCAGCGCCTCCATGTGCCGCAGCGCGGCGACCGGATCGGCGTAGCCGAGGGCCTCCAGGCGGTGGCCGGCGGCCTTCGCCGACAGCCGGACCTCGCCGGGCTCCAGGTGCGCGACGGCGTCCAGCAGCGGCCGGTAGAACAGCTTCTCGTGCAGCCGGCGCACCTCGCGGGCGTGCCACTTCCACTCCCGGCGCAGCGAGGCGACCGGCTCGGTGCGCAGCCCCAACGACCGTGCCAGGCGCCGCAGTTCGCTCTCGTCCTCGGGCATCAGATGGGTGCGGCGCAGCCGGAACAGCTGGATTCGGTGCTCCAGCGTGCGCAGGAAGCGGTAGGCGGCGTCGAGCGCGGCGGCGTCCTGGCGGCCCACGTAACCGCCGGACGCGAGCGCCGCCAGCGCGTCCAGGGTGGTGGCGCTGCGCAGCGTGGCGTCCGTGCGGCCGTGCACCAACTGGAGCAGCTGGACGGCGAATTCGACGTCCCGCAGCCCGCCGGGCCCGAGCTTGAGCTCGCGGTCGACCTGGGCGGCGGGGATGTTCTCCACCACCCTCAGGCGCATCTGGCGGACGTCGGTGACGAAGTTCTCCCGTTCGGCGACGTCCCACACCATCGGCGCCAACGCGTCCACGTACTCCTGGCCCAGTGCCAGGTCACCGGCCATCGGGCGGGCCTTGAGCAGCGCCTGGAACTCCCAGGTCTTGGCCCACCGCTGGTAGTAGGCGAGGTGGCTGGTCAGGGTGCGCACCAACGGCCCGTTGCGGCCCTCGGGGCGCAGGTTGGCGTCCACCGGCCAGATGGTGCCCTCGGCGGTGCTGTCCGAGCACAGCCGCATCATCCGGGCGGCGAGCCGGGTCGCGGCCTGGAGCGCCTTGGCCTCCTCGGCGCCCTCCCGCGGCTCGGCGACGTAGATGACGTCCACGTCGGAGACGTAGTTCAGTTCCCGGCCGCCGCACTTGCCCATGCCGATGACCGCCAGCCGGCACTGCGCGGCGTCGCCGGGCTGCTCCTCGTAGGCGATCTCCAGGGCGGCCCGGACGGTGGCGGTGGCCAGGTCCGCGAGCTCCGCCGCGGCCTCCGCGACGTCGGTGGTGCCGCACACGTCACGGGCCGCGATACCCAGCAGGCAGCGGCGGTAGGCGGCGCGCAGCGCGTCCGCGCGCGGCCGGTCGGCGCCCCGCTCGCCCCAGATGCCGTCGGCGAGCGCCTGCTCGAACTCCGGGGTGGTGGGGTGCAGGTCGACGGACTCGTAGGTGACCAGCGACCGCCAGTCGTCCGGGTGCCGGACCAGGTGGTCGCCGAGCGCCTCGGACGCGCCCAGCACGCCCAGCAGCCGGTCGCGCAGCGGCTTGGCGGCGGCGACCGTGGCCAGCAGCTCCTGCTGCTCGGCCGGCTGGAGCGCCTCCACCATCCGGAGCAGGCCGCGCAGCGCCAGGTCGGGGTCGGACGTGCCGCCGAGCGCTTCGAGGAGCACCGAATCGTCGCGCACGGAGGCGAGTTCGGGGGCGTCGAGCAGCGTGCCGGCCGCCGAGGGGTCGGTGAAACCGTGCCTCAGCAGCCGGGCGAAGGTGCTGCTCCGCCGTCCCTGCGGGGCGGGTAGTGCCATGGGTCGGCCTCTCGGTGGCGGGTCGGCTCGGACACGGGGCGCGGGTCCGGGCTCAGAGCACCGGCAGCATCTTCCGCAGCTCGAAGGCGGTGACCTCGGAGCGGTACTCCTCCCACTCCTGCTTCTTGTTGCGCAGGAAGAAGTCGAAGACGTGCTCGCCGAGGGTCTCGGCGACCAGTTCGCTGCGCTCCATCAGGTCGATGGCCTCGCCGAGGTTCTGCGGCAGCGGCTCGATGCCCATGGCGCGGCGCTCGGAGTCGGACAGCGCCCACACGTCGTCGTCGGCGCCGGCCGGGAGTTCGTAGCCCTCCTCGATGCCCTTCAGGCCGGCGGCGAGCAGCACCGCGTAGGAGAGGTAGGGGTTGGCGCCGGAGTCGACGGAGCGGACCTCGACGCGGGTGGAGCCCATCTTGCCGGGCTTGTACATCGGGACGCGGATCAGCGCGGAGCGGTTGTTGTGGCCCCAGCAGATGTACGAGGGGGCCTCGCCGCCGGCGCCCGCGGTGCGGTTGGCGCCGCCCCAGATGCGCTTGTAGGAGTTGACCCACTGGTTGGTGACGGCGGAGATCTCGCCGGCGTGCTTGAGCAGACCGGCGATGAAGGACCGGCCGACCTTGGAGAGCTGGTACTCCGCGCCCGACTCGTGGAAGGCGTTGCGGTCGCCCTCGAAGAGCGAGAGGTGGGTGTGCATGCCCGAACCCGGGTACTCCGAGAACGGCTTGGGCATGAAGGTGGCCTGGACGCCCTGCTCCAGCGCGACCTGCTTCATCACCAGCCGGAAGGTCATGACGTTGTCGGCGGTGGAGAGCGCGTCGGCGTAGCGCAGGTCGATCTCCTGCTGGCCGGGGGCGCCCTCGTGGTGGCTGAACTCCACCGAGATGCCCATCGACTCCAGCATGGTGATCGCCTGCCGGCGGAAGTCCATCCCGACGTTCTGCGGGGTGTGGTCGAAGTAGCCGGAGGAGTCGCCGGGGATCGGCCGGGAGCCGTCCACCGGCTTGTCCTTGAGCAGGAAGAACTCGATCTCGGGGTGGGTGTAGAAGGTGAAGCCGAGGTCGGAGGTCTTGGCCAGGATGCGCTTGAGGACGAAGCGCGGGTCGGCGTACGAGGGCGAGCCGTCCGGCATCAGGATGTCGCAGAACATCCGGGCGGTGCCCGGGGCCTCGGCGCGCCACGGCAGGATCTGGAAGGTGCCGGGGTCGGGCTTGGCGATCATGTCGGACTCGTAGACGCGGGCGAAGCCCTCGATCGCGGAGCCGTCGAAGCCGATGCCCTCGTCGAACGCCTGCTCCAGCTCGGCCGGGGCCACCGCCACCGACTTCAAGAACCCGAGGACGTCGGTGAACCACAGCCGGACGAAGCGAATGTCGCGCTCTTCCAGCGTCCGGAGCACAAACTCCTGCTGCTTGTCCATGGTTCACCAATCCTTGCAGGTCATATGGCCTGTCCACGCGCGGGGATCATCGCGTTCCGGCCCACCAGTATCACGTCAGGGGGTTACCGTCACATTACGCACCCTTGGCCTGAATCAGAACCGCCGACCCGTGACCCCCTCCTCGGTTCCTTCCCGCATCTTCCCCGCCGCGACCAGGGTCAGCGCACGGCGGCCCGCGAAGCGAGGGCCTTGGCCCACTCTTGGACGCTCCGTGAGCCCCCGTTGACCCGGTATTGAGCGCTCCGTGTGCCGATGTTCGGCCGGTAAGGGCCGTTGGCAAGGGCCACCGTCATCCCAGGTCCAGCACCGCCCGGGCCACCGCCTCCGGCACGTCCGCCATGACCAGGTGGCCGGAGGGCGCGGCGACGGTGCAGCGGCCGCCCAGCTGTGCGGCGAGCGCCCGCTGCCGCGCCAGCCAGCGCAGTTCGCCCGCGGACTCGCTGCCGTCGTAGGCGGCCAGCACCGTCACCGGGACGGCCGGCATCGGGCGGTGGGCGCGCAGCGCGGCCAGGTCCGCGGCCTGGTAGGGGTAGCCGGCGTTCTCCAGGGCGCAGGCCCGCAGCACCCGACTGGTGCGGTAGCCGGCGCTCTCCCAGCGGTGTCGCGGGTGCCGGCCCACCGTCCCGGCGCGGGATATCAAGCGGCGCGCGGCCGGGCCGAGCAGCTGCGGCAGCCCGACCGCGGAGAGCGCGCCGGCCGCGCCCCGGGCCCAGGCGGTGCGGACCGCGCGCGGCAGCCGGGGCCGGGGGTCCTCCTCGACGCTGCCGTCGACGAGCACCAGACCGGCGCAGCGGGCGGGGTGCATCCGGGCGAACGCCTCGGCGTGGAAACCGGCCAGCGAGTGCCCGACGACGGTGGCCGGCGCCCGGTGGCCCAGGGCGTCCAGGAGGGCGGCGATCCGGTCCGCCTCGCCGCCGAGGTCGGGCGGCGCCGCGGCCGGGGCGCTGAGGCCCAGGCCCGGACGGTCGAAGCGGACGACGGTGCGGTGCGGGACGAGCAGCGCGGCGACCGCGTCCCAGTCGAACCAGGCCATGCCGAGGCCGCCGCTGAGCACCACGACGGGGCCGGCGCCCTCGCTCAGCACGTGCAGCGGCAGCCCGCCGACGCGCACCATCCGGCCAGGCACCCGGCGAGCACGGCGAGGTAGAGCGCGACCAGCAGCACCTGGAGGCGCTGGCCGACGCCGAGCGCCCAGGTGTCCCGGCCCGCGGTGAGGACGGCGACCTCGGCCAGCGTCCAGACGGTGGCGGCGAGTTCGGCGAGCACCAGGGGCGGGCCGAGGCGGGCGAGTGCGGGCCACTGGTCGTACCGGCGGGCCGCGACGGTCAGCAGGACCAGCGCGGCCAGTGCGCCGACCATCGCCAGCGTGCTGCTGACGGCGTGCGCGGTGTGGGTGGCCGGGACCAGTCCGGCGGTCTCCCGGGCGGCGCACACCGGGTCGCTGGTGGGGGCGCAGCTCAGCGGCAGGCGGGAGTCCAGCGCGGTGGCGGCGCCGAAGAGCGCCAGGGCGCCGAAGCCGGCCACCGTCCAGGGCCGGCGCTCGGTGGTGGCGAGCGCGGCGAGCGC
>LIQL01000372.1 GCA_001418405.1 Streptomyces diastatochromogenes
AGTGCCTTGGCGAGACCGCCGGCGCCGGTGGTCTCCTGCCCGACGCAGCCGCACTCCAGCGGCCAGGTCTCGTCCTGGTTGCGGGCGGCCTGGCCGCCGACCCGCAGTTGGAGGAGGACGGCGTCGGCGCCGTCGAGGCCGGCGTCGAGGTCGTCGGTCCAGGTGATCCGGCCCGGGTGGTCCTGCCGGGCGAAGATCCGCCGGGCCAGCGCGCCGATCAGCTCCAGCCGGTCGGCCGCCGGGTCGATCAGGACGAGTTCGGTGACCGGCAGGACGTCGCGCAACCGCGCGAAACCGTCGATGAGTTCGGGGGTGTAGGTCGAGCCGCCGCCGACCACTGCCAGCTTCATATCCGTTTCAGCCCTTCACTCCGGTGAGTGTGACGCCTTCGACGAAGGCTTTCTGTGCGAAGAAGAAAACGACGATGACGGGGGCCATGACCAGCACCGTTGCGGCCATGGTGAGGTTCCAGTTGACGTTGTGCGCGGTCTTGAACGACTCCAGGCCGTAGGACAGCGTCCAGGCGGCCGGGTTCTGCGCGGTGTAGATCTGCGGGCCGAAGTAGTCGTTCCAGCAGTAGAAGAACTGGAACAGCGCGATGGCGGCGATGCCCGGGCGGGCCATCGGGACGATGATCCGCAGCAGGGTGCTCAGCTCGCCGCAGCCGTCGACCTTCGCGGACTCCACGTACTCCTGGGGGATCGTCAGCAGGAACTGCCGCAGCAGGAAGATCGAGTAGGCGTCGCCGAACGCCATCGGGACGACCAGCGGCCAGATCGACCCGGTCAGGTGGAGTTGCTGGGCCCACACCAGGTACATCGGGATGACCACGACCTGGGGCGGCAGCATCATCGTGGAGATGACGAGGACCATCGCGGTGCGGCGGCCGCGGAAGCGGAAGCGGGCCAGCGCGTAGGCGACGGGGATCGCCGAGCAGACCGTGAAGAGGGTGCCCAGGCCCGCGTAGAGCAGCGAGTTCTTCCACCAGTCGAGGAAGCCGGGGGTGGTGAAGACCGCGGCGTAGTTGGACCAGTGCCACTGGTGCGGCCACAGTTCGCCGCTCATCGCCTGGTCGTCGCTCATGACGGAGGTCAGGAAGACGAAGACGAACGGCAGCAGGAAGAACAGGGCGGCGGCGATGGCGATGGCGTGTACGGCGATCCAGTGCAGCAGCTGTTTGCGGCGGGCCCGGGCGGCCGGGGTGCCGGTGGTGCCGGGCGTGCGGGCCCGGGTGGGACGGCGGGTGAGCGTCGTGGTGGTCACGTCGGATCAGTCCTCGGTCGTGTCGGTTCAGTCGTCCGCCGGGAGCAGGCCGGCGCGCTTGCGCATCAGCAGGGTGGTCACGGCCATCGCGATGACGAACAGCACCAGGGACAGGGCGCAGGCCGCCCCGGTGTTGAAGTTCTGGAAGCCCAGCGAGTAGACGAGCTGCGGCACGGTCAGGGTGGAGTGGTCCGGGTAGCCGGGTTGGATGACGCTGCCGGGGCCGATGGAGACGCCGGAGGCGAGTTTCCCGGCGACCAGCGCCTGGGTGTAGTACTGCATGGTCTGCACGACGCCGGTGACCACCGCGAACAGCACGATCGGGGTGATCGCCGGCCAGGTCACGTAGCGGAACTTCGACCAGGCGCCGGCGCCGTCCAGTTCGGCGGCCTCGTACTGCTCCTTGGGGACGTCCAGCAGCGCCGCCATGAAGATCACCATCAGGTCGCCGATGCCCCACAGGGACAGCAGGACCAGGGAGGGCTTGGCCCAGGTCGGGTCGTTGAACCACTCCGGGGCGGGGATGCCGAGCGCGCCCAGGATCTCGTTGACCGGACCGGTCGAGGGGTTGAGCAGGAAGACGAACGCGACGGTGGCGGCGACCGGTGGGGCCAGGTACGGCAGGTAGAAGGCGGTGCGGAAGAACCCGGCACCCGATTTGACCTTGGTGATGAGCAGGCCGATGCCCAGGCCGAAGACCACCCGGAGCGCCACCATCACCACGACCAGCCAGAGCGTGTTCCACAACGCGGGCCCGAACAGCGGCATTTGGGTCAGTACGTAGGTCCAGTTCCGCAGGCCCACGAAGGTGGGTTGCTCGATCTGGTTGTAGTGCATGAACGAGAAGTAGCCGGTGGCGATCAGCGGGTAGCCGAAGAAGACCGAGAAGCCGACGAGCCAGGGGGAGAGGAACCCCAGGATGCGGAGGCGTTCGCGGAGCTGTTTGCGGCGGAGTTCCGGAGCGGGGGAGGCGGTGGCTGCCATGCGGGGCTCTCCGTCAGTTCTCGGACTGGAGGTTGTCGGCGTCGATCCGCGCGTCGAGTCCGCGCAGTCCCGCGTCGAGGTCGGGGACCCTTCCGGCTTCCGCCGCGTAGGAGAAGTCCTGGAGGGAGGTCACGTACATGTCGCCGTTGTTGGAGGGCGGCAGGGCGGTGCTGCGGGGGTCGGTGGCGATGCGCAGGAAGGTGCGGAAGTCCGGGTCGGCGTCGAGGTGGGGTGAGGCGAGCGCGGCCTTCGTGGACGGGATGTTGTGGATGGCGTTGGCGAAGGCGACGACCTGGTCGGTGTCGACGGTCAGGAACCTCACCAGTTCCCAGGCGGCGTTCTGGTGCCGGCTGCTGTGCGCGATGCCCGCGATGGTGCCGGTGAGGTAGCCCCGGCCGTAGGCGTCGGCCTGGTCGTCGGGCACCGGCATCGGCGCGACGCCCCACCGGAACGGCGCCTTCGCCTCCTTGAGCATCAGGCCGCGCCATTCGCCGTCCATGTGCATGGCCACCTTCTGCCGCAGGAAGGCGTTCTGCGAGGACATCTCGTCGCCGAAGGTGGTGCGGAACTTCTCCGTCGCGCGGTATCCGCCCTGGGCGTCGATGAGGCCGCGCTGGGTGGTGAGGAAGTCGCGGGTCGCGGGGTCCTCGGCGAGCCGCGCCTTGCCGTTGCGGTCGAAGTACCGGGGTCCCCACTGGGCGAAGAGCCGGTCCGGGCTGTTCTGGTAGAGCCGGAAGTTCGGCATGAATCCGAGGCGGTGGTAGCCGCCGTCCTGGGTGCGCCGGGTCAGTTTCACGGCGTCCCGCTTCAGTTCCGACATGGTGCGCGGCGGTCGGGTGATGCCGGCCTCCGCGAACGCGTCCTTGTTGTAGTACAGCCCGTAGGCGTCGGCGAGCAGGGGCAGTGCGCACTGCCGGCCGCGGTACTGGGTGTAGTCGAGCAGGGTCTTCGGGAAGACCTTCGTCTTGTCCACGCCGGTCTTCTTCAGGAAGGGGTCGAGGTCCGCCCACATCCCGGACGAGCAGTACTGCCCGACGTTGTTGGTGGTGAACGACGACACCACGTCGGGGGCGTCGCTGCCGCCGGCGCGCAGTGCCTGGTTCATGGTGTCGTCGGAGACGTTGCCGACGGCCTTCACCGTGATGTTGGGGTGCAGCTTCTCGAAGCGCGCGATGCTGTCGTCGATCGCCTTGACCTCGCTGGCGTCGGACCAGCCGTGCCAGAACGTGAGGGTGACCGGCCGGGTGGGGTCGTCGCGGTCGCTGCCGACGCTGGGGTTGGCGCAGCCCGCGGCGAGCAGTCCGGCGGTGGCCAGGGCGACGGTCAGGCCGGTGCGTGCCCGGATCCGTGGGCGGCGGCGTGGGCCGAGGCGTGGACGCGTGCGGACACCCGGGCGCGAGAGCGGCATGCGGACTTCCTTACGTCAGGGGTTCCTTGGGGGCCTGGCGGGGCTCCTCGGCCGGCGCGGCGAGGGGGTCACGCGGTGTCGAAGACGGCGTCGCGCGCCTCGGCGAGCGCCGTGCGCAGGGCGCCGGTGAGGATGGGGTTCCCGGCGATGTCGCTGATCCGGATCTCGGGGCGGGGCAGCGCGAGCCCGGTGAACTCGTCCTGGACCAGGGCCCGCAGGGCCTCCCCGCCGGCCTGCGGCACCTCGCCGGAGAGCACCACCAGGCTGGGGTCGACGACGGCGACGACGGCGGCGAGGCCGGTCGCGAGCCGGCGGGCCACTTCGGCCCGGACGTCGTCCCTGGCCAGGGCCTCGGCGACGGTGCGGACTTCCGGGGCGCCGTACTCGTGGGCGAGGGCGAGGACGCTCGGGGTGCCGACCAGGCGCTGGAACCCGCCGCCGGCGTCCGGTCGGGCGGCGCTGCGGTCGCCGTCCCGGGCGAGCGGTGCGCCGGGCAGCGGCATGTAGCCGATCTCGCCGGCGCCGCCGGTGGCCCCGCGCAGCAGCCGTCCGTCCAGCACGATCGCGGCGCCCACGCCCTCGTCGACCCAGACGAGGACGAAGTCGTCGAAGTCCTGTGCGGCGCCGTCGTGTTGTTCGGCGACGGCGGCGAGGTTCACGTCGTTCTCGATGACCAGCGGGATGCCGAGGACCTCGGCCAGTTCCTCCCGCAGTGCCCGCGACTGCCAGCCGGGCAGGTGGGGCGCGTACCGCAGCAGGCCGGTCTGCGGGTCGAGCGCGCCGGGGGTGCCGATCACCGCGCGGTGCAGTTGCCCGCGCTCCACGCCGGCCGCGGCCAGTGCGCCGTCCACGGCCCGCGCGACGAGGCGGGCGGTCAGGTCGGGGGCGTCGTCGGGGACCGTCGTGGTGTCGACGCGCTGTTCGCCGAGGACGTGTCCGGTGATGTCGGCGACGGCGGCGGTGATGCCGAGTTGGTCCACGGCCAGCGCGGCGACGTGGGCGGCGGCCGGATCGACCTCGTAGAGCTGGGCGCTGGGGCCGGGCCGGCCGGTGACGTTGCCGGTGGTGCGGACCAGTCCCGCCGCGGTCAGCCGCGCCAGGAGTTGGGAGGCGGTCGGCTTCGACAGGCCGGTCAGTTCGCCGATCTGGGTGCGGGTCAGGGGGCCTTGGGAGACCAGCAGGTCCAGTGCGGCCCGGTCGTTCATCGCCCGTAGCACCCTCGGCGTGCCCGGCGTTCCCTGTCCTGCTGCGGCCATGGCTGTTGCCCACCCCGTGTTCCGTGCGGAAGCTGACCGGAAGGTGTCTGTTAGGAAACCTTCCAATTACTGGGAAGGAAGGTAGGCCGCCCGTCAGGTGCGCGTCAATGGTCTGGACGGGGTTCGGTGCCGTACGGGGCCGGACGCGGTGCGCACGGCAAGAACGGCAAGAACGGCAAGAACGGGAAGAGGGGCGCCCGGCGATCGGCCGGTGCGCCCCTCGGTGTTCCCCCGTGATCCCCCGTGATCCCCCGTGTTGTTCCCCGTGTCCCCCGTCGTTCTCGTGGTGCCCGTGCCCCCGCTCGTCAGGGGGCGGTGGGGCCCCGGGTCTGCTCAGCCCTCCTGCCAGCCGACGCTGCCGACGCCGGTGCCGCCGTCGCAGGTGGCCTCGGAGTGGTCGCGGGCGCCCGGGTTGAGGGTCCGCCAGGGGCCGGTCTGGTCGGGCCACCAGCCGCAGACCACGGTCACCCGGAAGGCGATGGTGCGGTTGGTGTTGTTGGTGCAGTCCGCGGTGCCGCGGCGGCCGTCGCTGTTGGTGGTGCAGGTGAGGTCGTTCTTGATCTGCGGCCGGGCCGCGGCGGAGGCGGGGGCGGCGGCGGTCAGGGCCGCCGCGCTGCCGAGCATCAGGACCGAAGCGACGGCCCCCGTGGCCACGCGATTGCGGATCTTCATGGTGAAGTCTCCTTCTCCGTCGTTGGTGTCGTTGGTGCCGACATCCCGGACACGAAGCGGGGCCGCGGTACGTATGACAGAGGGGCATGTGATGTGAGTCACATGCCCCTCTGTCGTCGTGGGCTGCGGGGTCACCCCCGGCCGGCGATCACCGCCCCGACGGGGGCTCCTTGCTCAGCTGCGGCGGGATCGGTGACGTCGCCAGGGACTGCGGCGACGACGGGTTGTTGAGCGCCGACGGGGCGGCGACGGCGGCCGACGGATCGACCGGCGCGTCCTCTTCCTCCTCGGCCGCCGGGCGCGCCGCGAGGTGGATGCCGGCCGCGTCCAGCGCGTGCTTGATGCGCCAGCGCAACTCCCGCTCCACGCCGCCCGCCTTGCCCGGCATGGTCTTGGCCGAGACGCCGACCGTGACGGTGTCCAGCGACACCTCGCTCAGGCCCAGCACCTCCACCGGCTCCCACAGCAGTTCGTTCCACGGCTCGGACTTGGACATCGCCTCACCGGCATCGGTGATCACCTCGCGGGCCCGCTCCAGGTCCTGGTCCGCGGCGATCAGCACGTCGACGGAGGCGGTGGACCAGCCCTGGCTGAGGTTGCCGATCCGCTTGACCTCGCCGTTGCGGATGTACCAGATCGCGCCGTTGGCGCCGCGCAGCTTGGTGACCCGCAGGCCGACCTCGATGACCGTGCCGGTGGCCACGCCCGCGTCGATCTCGTCGCCGACGCCGTACTGGTCCTCCAGGATCATGAAGACGCCGGAGAGGAAGTCGGTCACGAGGTTGCGGGCGCCGAAGCCGATCGCGACGCCGGCCACGCCCGCACTGGCCAGCAGCGGCGCCAGGTTGATCTGGAGGACCGAGAGCACCGTCATCGCGGCGGTCCCCATGATCAGGAAGGAGGCGACGCTGCGCAGCACCGAGCCGATCGCCTCCGAGCGCTGCCGCCGCCGCTCGGCGTTGACCAGCAGCCCGCCCAGCGCGGTGTGCTGCGCCGCGGACGCGGTGCGGTTCATCCGCTCGATGAGCTTGGTGATGGTGCGGCGTATCACGTGCCGCAGGACCACCGCGATCACGATGATCAAGATGATCTGGAGCGCGGACGTCAGCCACGTCCCCCAGTTCGCCTGAATCCAGTCGGCGGCGTTCGTGGCCTTCTGGGTGGCCTCGTCGAGGGAGGTCGGACCGGAGGAGCCGGACGCGGCGGTGCGCGGTGGCGCGGCGGCGGCCGTCGGGGCGGACCAGTACACAGCGGAACCTTCCGTGAGGGACAGCAGGCCCGGCCCGCTCAGGGACCCGAGGAAGCCGGGCAGATCTACCACACTAACGGGGCAACGCGGGCGGACCGCGCCTGTGTTCGATCGAACGGCGCCCGGGACGGCCGGAATGAGCCGGATCTGGAGGGATCTGCGGCGCTGTGGTGGAAAACACCTCCGGCCCGTTACCTGGTCATGGTGGCGCTCCGACCAGGCACCGGGGGACACTGTGGGGAGATCGTCCCGGCGCGAGCCACGCGCCGCCGGCGTACAAGGAGGCACCCGTGCCGCACGTCCTGGTCCTCAATGCGTCGTACGAGCCGCTCGGCGTCGTACCGCTCCGCCGCGCGCTCGTCCTCGTCCTCAATGAGAAGGCCGTCAGCCTTGAGGAATCCGGCGCCCTGATGCACAGCGCGACCCATGTCATACCCGCTCCGAGCGTGGTCCGCTTGAAGCGTTTCGTGAGGGTCCCCTTTCGGGGGCCCGTCCCCTTGACCCGCCGGGCGCTGTTCGCCCGGGACGGCGGGCGTTGCATGTACTGCGGTGGCGTCGCAACCAGCGTCGACCACGTCATCCCGCGCAGCCGCGGCGGCCAGCACACCTGGGAGAACGTCGTCGCCGCCTGCCGTCGCTGCAACCACGTCAAGGCCGACCGGCACGTCGCCGAGATCGGTTGGCGGTTGCGCCATCAGCCCGCCCCGCCGTCCGGCCTCGCCTGGCGGATCATCGGGACGGGGCATAGGGACCCGCGCTGGCTGCCCTACTTGCAGCCGTACGGCGCGGATGACGCCCTGGCCCGGATCGATGCCGTATCGGCGTAGATCCGGGCTTCTGCGTCTGTTGAGGCGGCGGTTTCGGTGTGGCGGGGGCTCCTCGGAGCCCCCGCCACGGCGCGTCACCGACCGCGCACCGCGTACGCCTCGACGCCCCACAGCGAGTAGCCGAACCGCGTCGCCCGCTCGTCGCCCTGGATGCGGACGTAGCGGGCGTCCGCGGCGTCCATCCGGATCGCCTCCCGGCCGCCCTTGCCGTGGCGGACCGTGGCGGCGGTGCGCCAGGTGCGGCCGTCCGCCGAGACCTGGACGCGGTACGCGGACGCGTGGGCGGCCTGCCAGTGCAGGACGACCAGGCCCAGCCGGGTCGGCGCGGGCAGCGCGAACTGCAACCAGGCGGCGTCCTCGGCGGGGGAGGACCAGCGGGTCTTCGGGTCGCCGTCGGTGGCCGCCGAGGCCGGGAAGTCGTCCGTCTCGTCGCCGGAGGACGTGGCCGCCGCGCCGCGCGCCAGGTCGGGGCCGCCGGTGGGCGGGAACACCCGGAGGGTCAGCTGCCGCTCCTGCCCGGCGAAGCCGACCGTGACCCGGTACGTCCCGGACGGGGTGTCCTCGGGGACGTCCACGTCCAGCGGGACGAGCGCGGTGCCGCCGCGCGGGGCGGTCACCTCCTGGGGCGCGTGGACGGCGAAGCCCTTGGGCGCGGTGACCTTCAGGGGGCCGTGCACCGCGCCGGGGCGGCGGGAGGAGAGCAGGGCCTGCACCGTGGTGCGGCCGCCGGTCTGCGCTTCGGCCTGGGTGCGGGAGAGTTCCAGGCCGGCCCGCGGGCCGTCGTCGTACCACGGGGTGAGGGCCTGCACGGACGGCTTCGGGGCGTCGTCGCCCCAGGTCAGGCGGATCGCGTCGGCGCGCAGCCCGTCGGTGCGGGTCTCCGTCCAGCCGGTCGCGGACAGCGGGCCGAGCCGCTGCCAGCCGGCCCCCGGCACGTGGGCTTCGAGGGAGACCGCGCCGGACGCCGGGCCCGGTGCGGTGAGCGCGGTGACCGCGGTCAGTGGCCGGACCCGGGGGAAGGGCACGGTCAGTGACGTCCGGCCGTCGTCGCGGTCCGGGGTCGGGGCGCCGCCGTGCGCCCCGGTCCAGGCGTCCGCCTCGGTCATCGCCCGCTCCAGGAACGGCCCCAGGACGCCCTTGCCGACCGTCACCGGGCTCCCGTCGAGCTCCGTGCGCAGCCGCCGCACGGTGCGCTGCGCCGCCCAGGCCGCGTCGCCGTCGTCCCGGGCCTGCGCCAGCAGGGTGTCCACGGCCTGCGCCCCGGCGGTGCCGAAGCGGGCCAACTGCTCGGCCCACGGGCCGACTTCGGCCCGCAGGTCGGAGGTGAGGCCCTTGGGTGCGCTGCTCATGGCGCCGAACGCGGTCCGCAGTGTCCGCGCGGCCTTGGCGTAGTCCTCGTCGGTGCCGGGCCGGCCGTGGTTGAGGGCGGCCGCGCGGGTCTGCCAGAAGCGGTCGATCAGCGGCGTGAGGTAGCCCGACTCCTCGCGGTTGAGCAGCGAGGACGCGGCGTTGCCGGCCAGCGTGCGCAGCGCCGCGCGCGCCGTGGGATCGCCGCCGGCGAGGTCGTCGATGGCCGCCTCCCAGGACTGCGCGGGCCGGTAGTCGCGCGGGTTCCAGGCGTAGTCGGCGGCGGTGAACAGCGGGATCCGGGAAGCCAGCGGCTGCTCCATGGCGTTGGCGAGCAGCGCCGCCGAGCCGGTGGCGACGGCCGGTTCGCGGCCCGTGTAGGGGCCGAGGAAGATCCGGTCCTGTGCGTAGTCGTTGACCGGGTAGTTGTCCATGGTGACCAGCGGGTGGCCGAACGCCTCGCGGGCGGCGGACAGTTCGCCGCCGGTGATGGTCCGCGGAACCACCCCGACGCCCGTCCAGGCCACCTCCACCCGGTCGTTGAGCGCCGCCGCCAGCGCACTGCGGTAGGCGGTCGCGCCGTCCTGGTAGAACTCGGTCGGCATCAGGGACAGCGGGGCGGCGCCGGGATGCCGCTCGGCGAGGTGCCGGGCCAGTGCGTTGGCGACGCCCGCCTGGGCCTTGGCGGCGGCCTGCGGCCCGGTCCCGAAGGTCTCCGCGTCGGCGGCGCAGTGCCATTCGCTGTAGCTGACGTCTTGGAACTGGAGCTGGAAGGACCGCACGCCCAGCGCCCACATCGCGTCCACCTTGCGGCGCAGCGCCCGCAGGTCGTCCGCCGAGGACAGGCACATCGCCTGGCCGGGCGCCACCGCCCAGCCGAGCGTGACGTGGTTGGCGCGGGCCCGCTCGGCCAGCGCCCGGAAGTCGGCGCGTTGCGCGGCCGGGTAGGGGTCGCGCCACCGCGCCTGCCGGTAGGGGTCGTCCCCGGGCGCGTAGAGGTACTGGTTCTGCTTGGTGCGGCCCATGAAGTCCAGCTGGGCCAGGCGCTGCGGCCGGCTCCACGGCTGTCCGTAGAAGCCCTCGGTGGTGCCGCGGACGCCGGTGGCCGGCCAGTCCCGGACGGTCACCGAGGCCAGCTGCCGCGCGCCGGCCTCGCCGGCGGGGGCGTCGGTGACGAGCTGGCGCAGGGTCTGGGCGGCGTGGAAGAGGCCGTCCGGGCCGATGCCGTCCAGTGCGACGGTGTCCCGGTCGGCGACCTGGCCCACGGCCAGGCGGTATCCGCCGGACGGCAGGTCGCCGCGGGGCGGCACCCGCAGCGCCCGCAGGGCGTCGTCGGCGGGCGCCCCGCCGACCAGCAGCACCGGCCCGTCCGCGGGTGGCCGCTCACCGGGCGCGATCTGCCGGACGGTGCGCACTCCGGCGTCCCGCAGCAGTCCGCGCAGCACGTCGAGGGCGTACGGGTCGGTGTCCGGCGCGGCCACCAGCACTGCCGTCGGGCCGAGCGGGACGGCCGCGCCGAGCTGCCGCATCGACTGCGGGCGCGGCCAGACCGCGGGCGGCACACCGGCGTCGGCGGGCCGGTCGGGCCGGTCGGGGGTGCCCGCCGCGGGGCCGGTCGGGGTCGCGTGGGCGGCCGGTGCGGCGCCGAGCAGCCCTCCTATGACGGCCGCGGCCAGTGCGGTGGTCCCGGCCAGCCGCGCCCGGCTGCCACCCCTGCCCGTACCGGCCCTACCGCCCCACACGCCCCGGACTCGCACGGTCGCTCCTCGTCCCCGTCTCTCGCGCTCACCGGCTCCCGCCGGTTCCCCCTGTGGCCCGCCGCCCGGCCGCCGCGTCGCCACCGCGCGCCCGGGCCCGCCCGGTCGACGGGGGCCGCGGTGCGGGTGGGTGGTCGTGGTGCGGGTGGGGCGGCACCGCGGGTTCCGTCACCCTCGGTGCCCGTTCGGACAGACCTTCGGCCGTGAGCCCACCATTGTGCCGGAGAGGGTGTCAACCGGGCCCGTGCCGCGCTCCTGGACATCCGTCGGGGCGGCCCCTCCACCACCCGTCTTTATGACCCGGCCATGACATGTCCGCACCGCAGGAATTGCGTCCCGAGGCGGCGTCGTCCGGCGTTCTGTGCGCCACACGGCGCTCCCCGCCGCGAAATCGCCGGCACGAGCCCTACTGTGACGTGAGTCACGTTTACTGGGTAGAGACGTCTGCTCTCGTGTCGACTGGGTAGGGCAGACGTGTCCCACTACCGATGAACGGGAGGCCCCTCGTGGCCGCATCCGCTCAACTCCTCCTCGACGCGCTCGCCGCGAAACCCTGCGGCGAGCCCGGGCTCTTCGACGGGGTGTCCGGCCCCGACTCCGGCCTGGAGGGCTCCGGCTCGTTCAGCTTCGCCGAGCCGCCGCTCACCAGCGAGCCCCCGCTCGCCGACAGCGCCCCGCTCACCAGCGAGGTCCCCATCTCCGCCGAACTCCCGCTGACCAGCGAGCCGACGGCCACCGGACTGGGCACGGAGTCGATGGAGGTCTGAGCGCCATGGGCCGCGCCCGGCTCGCCCGGCTCCACGGCATCGCCACCTCCTACGAGCCCGCGCCGGGCCGCACCGTCCACGTCTCCGACGACACCGTCGTCGAGGTCCTCGCCGCACTCGGCGTCGACGCCTCCACCCCCGAGGCCGTCCGCACCGCCCTCGCCGCCCACGAGCGGACCGCCGGCCGGGC
>LIQL01000373.1 GCA_001418405.1 Streptomyces diastatochromogenes
CCGGGCGCAGCCGATCGCGGTGCGCTTGATGGCGGCGTCGTCCAGGTCGTAAGCGGTCAGCCCGTGCTCCGCGGTGAGCCCGCAGCAGCCGATGACCGCGGTGTCGAAGCGCAGGGCGGTCAGTGACGCCTCGGTCAACGGGCCGGTCAGCGCGAGTTCACCGGGCCGCGGCCGACCGCCCGGCACCAGCAGGGTGAGCTGCGGGGCGTCGGTCAGGGCGTTGACGGCGTGCAGGGACAGCGGCATGACGGTCAGCCGGCGGTGGGCCAGCGCACGGGCCACTTCCAGACAGGTGGTCCCGCTGTCGAGGACCACCGACTCGCCGTCCGCGATCAGTCCGGCGACCTCGGCGGCGATCCGTCGCTTGACCTCCAGTCCCTCCTGGGCACGCAGCGCGAACGGCGGTTCCTCGCCGCGCAGCAGCAGGCTCCTGGCTCCCCCTCGGTAGCGCTCGACGACGCCCTGGGCGGCCAGCGCCTCCAGGTCGCGGCGGATGGTCATCTCCGAGGCGCCGGTCAGCTCGGCCAGTTCGGCCACGCCGAGGCGCCCCGCCGCGCGCACCGCCTCCGTGATCCGTCGCAGTCGTTCCGTACCAGTCATGCCCAGATTGAACATCACGGTTGTTCGAACTGCCAAGTTCCGCACATGACTCTTGTTCGATATGTTCGCCACATGACGACATCGACGCGTTCCGCGGCGCGACCGGGCACACCGCCGGCGGCCCGACTGCGAGCCAGGCGGGCGGCCACCTTCGCCTACTTCGCCCTCAACGGATTCCTGATGGGGATGTGGATCGTCCACATCCCGAGCGTCGAGCACCGGGCGGGGATCAGCCACGCCGTGCTCGGCTGGCTCCTCCTGCTCCTCGGGGCGGGCGCCTTCGTCGGCATGCAGATCGTCGGGCCGCTCACCGACCGGTTCGGGGCCCGCACCGTCGTGCCGCTCAGTGCGGCGCTGTGCAGCGTCACCCTGTTCCTGCCCGGACTGGCCACGCATGCCTGGTCGTTGGGGTCGGCGCTGCTGCTGCTCGGGTTCGGCAACGGGTGCCTGGACGTCAGCATGAACGCCCACGCCGTCCAGGTCGAACGCGACTACCGGCGCCCCGTGATGTCGGCCTTCCACGCCACTTTCTCCCTCGGCGGCGTACTGGCCTCCCTGGTGGGCGCGCGCACGCTCGCCTGGGGATGGCACCCGGCGGCATCCCTCGGGGCGGCGGCTCTCCTGAGCCTGGCCGCCGCCGCACTGGCCGCGCCGGCGCTGCTGCCGACCGCCGGCTCCCCGGCCCCCGCCTCCCCCGCGACCGACGGCGCAGCACCGGCCCGGCGCACCACGCCCCGCCGCATCTGGCTCCTCGCCGTCCTGGCTCTGATGATCATGCTGTGCGAGGGGGTGGCCAACGACTGGAGCGCGCTGCACCTGCGCACCGTCCTCGACGCGCCCGCCGCCACCGCCGCCCTCGCCTACGGGGCGTTCGCCACGGCCATGACCGTCGGCCGACTGCTGGCGGACCGGGCGGCCGGGCGGCTCGGTCCGGCGGCCGTCCTCCGCTACGGCGCCGCCACGGCCGCCGCCGGCCTGACCGCGGCCGCACTCTCCCCCTGGATCCCCCTGGCACTGGCCGGTTGGGCGGTGTTCGGCGCGGGACTGTCCGGGTGTGTGCCGCAACTCTTCAGCGCCGCCGGCCACGCCGACCCCGACAACGCCGGCACCAACGTCTCCCGGGTCGCCGGCCTCGGCTATCTCGGCATGCTGGCCGGCCCCGCCGTCATCGGGCCTCTGACCCGTTTCGCCCCGCTCAACCTCACCCTCCTCCTGCCCGTGGCGTGCTGCCTGGTGGCGGCGGCCACGGCCGGCATCCTGCGCACCCGGCCGACCACGACGCTCCCGGGCGATGTCGGTGCGGCAGCGTGACGGGCGCCCCGTCGCGCGCCGCCCGCGGGCCCGACGCCTCGCCGTGGACCGGCAGTTGAGCTCGCCCTCCAGCACCGGCGCACGACTGACACCGGTTGGTGGAGTGCCGCAGCAGCACTCCACCAGCCTGCCCCGCGCACCGCACCCGCTCACGCCCGGCGGTCGCCGGCCCCCTGCCACCGCAGCCGCCCCCGACGCACCCGGCCCGGTCCCGTCGACGGCCGTCTCGCGTCACTCCCGCTCGCCCTTCGGTTGCCCGACCCTCCGCCAGAGCAGTCTCATCCCGACGGCCAGCACGCCGAGCGCCGCGAGCACGATGGCGATCTTGATGATGCGGTCCAGTAGGAGGTGTTCAAGCAGGTCGGACGCCTGCCCGGCAAGAGCGGTCATCGCCGGCCTTCCCTCCGTCGCGCCCCGGGTGCACCGCGGCGCCCACCGTCCTCGATCCGCCTGGCGGCCGCGCGCAGCCCGGCCCGCACCGCCGGGGCGGCATACCGGCGGGCGTCGTCGAGCCTGCCCCGGCGCTTGAGGGCCAGTGCGACGGCGAAGACCAGCAGTGCCAGTACCACCAGACCGCCCACGATCACGCCGAACCTGACGAGCATGAGATTCAGGTACGTCTCCACGAGCAAGCCCCCAAACGTTCTGTCACACCCGTGATATCTCCCAGCTCCTCCGTTGTATCACAGGCGTGATAGAAAGGCTCCATGCCCAAGCACGTGGATCCGGAGGCCCGTCGTCGCCTCGTGGTCGACGCACTGTTCCGCGTCGTCGTCCGAGACGGTCTGCAACGCACCTCACTGCGCGCCGTCGCCGCCGAGGCGGAGCTCAACATCGGCTCCCTCCGGCACTACTTCGCCAGTCAGCACGACCTGATGCAGTTCGCGATGGAGTCGATGATCGACCGGGTCAGCAGCCGTCTGCTCACCCACCTCGACCGGATCGGTGACCTCGGCCGCCATCCCCGCACGGAACAACTCCGGCTCACCGCCGACCTCCTGGCCGAGCTGCTCCCCCTGGACGAGGAGCGCCGCGCCGAGGTCGCCGTCTTCGTCGACTTCAACGCCGCGGCCCGCACCAACCCGACGTTCGGCGCCCTGTCGCGCAAGGCCGCCACCGGCACCCGACGCCTGGTGCGCGGCGTCCTCACCCGACTCGCCGCCACGGGCACCCTCCACCCCGACCTCGATCTCGTCCTCGAAACCGAACGGCTCTCGGCGCTCCTCGACGGACTGGGCCTCACCGCCGTCCTGCATCCCGACGTCCTCGGCCCACAGGCATGCGTCGACGTGCTGGCGACCCACCTCGGCGGCCTGTCGCTCCCCGGCGAATCCCCGCGCACGACACGCTGACAGGCCCACAAGACCGGCTCATCGTCCCGCCGCCGACGCACCGTTCGTCGCCCACACCGGACGACACTCGCGCCCGAGGCCGACCCCAACCACCCACCCTGACGGACGCAGACCTGCACACGACCCGGCGGCACATCCCGGCCGAGCGGGCCTCATGCGCCCGCCCGGCACACGCTGCCGCCGCAGCGCGTCGGGTTCCGCCGGCCCGGTCGCCGCGTGGTCCGGCGTCACGCGTGACAATGCGCTGCATGGACATCCGACAGTTGGAGTACTTCCTCGCCATCGTGGACCACGGCGGCTTCACCCGGGCGGCGTCCGCGCTGTACGTGTCCCAGCCGTCGTTGTCCCAGGCGATCCAGGGGTTGGAGCGTGACCTGGGCGGTGACCTGTTCCACCGGATCGGCCGGCGGGCGGTGCTCACCGAGGCGGGACGGGCCCTGATCGAACCGGCACGCGCGGCGGTGCGCAGCCTGGAGACCGCCCGGGCGAGCGTCGCGGCCGTCCAGGAACTGCGCGAGGGGCGACTGGACGTGGCATCGATGCCGTCCCAGGCACTGGAACCGTTGACGACGCTGGTGCGGACCTTCACCGGGCGGTACCCGGGCGTGTCGGTGGCCATCCAGGCGGCCTTCACCGCGCAGGACGTGGTGGACGCGGTCCGCACCGGCGCGGCCGAGTTGGGTTTGCTGGCCACTCCCGGCCCGCTGCCGGAGGGGGACGTGGCGGCGCACCCCCTCGGCGAGCAACGCTTCGTGCTGGTGGCCCGCGACGGATCCGACGGCGACGCCCCCTTCGCCGGTCAACGCTCCGTGCGGTGCGAGGAGTTGTCCGGTCAACACCTGATCGTCGGGCAGCGGGGCACCGGGATGCGGGCGTACGTGGACGGGCTGCGCGAGCAGGGCATCGACATCACCGTCGCCGCCGAGACCGAGCACCGGGTGTCCGTGCTCCCCCTGGTCCTGGCCGGTGTGGGAGTGGCCGTGGTGGCCGAGTCCTGGCGCGGCCTGGCCGAGCGGGCCGGTGCCCGGGTGCTGGACATCGAACCCCGCACCACGCTGCGCATCGGCCTGATCAGCCGCCGCACCGGGTTGTCCCCGGCGGCGCGGGCCTTCGTGACGGCTGCCCTGGAGACGTCCACGCCGGGCGGCTGATAGGCGCGGCCGATGAGGCGGATCGCGATCGCGTCTTGGACGCATCCCCGCACCACTTGGTGCAATCGGGCGCATGACCACCCACCACATCGCCCTCGTCCCCGGCGACGGCATCGGCACCGAGGTGCTGCCCCCGGCGCGGCGCGTGCTCGACACCGTCAGCCGTCGGCACGGCTTCCGTCTCGCCTACACCGCGTACGACGACTGGTCGTGCGCGAGCTACCTTCGCGAGGGCGCGATGATGCCCGACGACGGTCTCGACCAGCTGCGCGACAAGGACGCGATCCTGCTCGGCGCGGTCGGCCACCCGGACGTACCGGACCACGTGTCGCTGTGGGGCCTGCTGATCCCGATCCGCCGCGGCTTCCAGCAGTACGTCAACCTGCGGCCGATCCGGGTGTTCCGGGGCGTCGACAGCCCGGTGCGGGGTGCGCTCCCCGGCGAGGTGGACCTCGTGGTGGTCCGCGAGAACACCGAGGGCGAGTACAGCGAGATCGGCGGACGCCTCAACCGCGGCCTCCCCGAGGAACTCGCCGTCCAGGAAGCGGTGTTCACCCGGACAGGGGTGACCCGGGTGGTGGACTACGCCTTCGGACTGGCGGCCGACCGGGGTGGCCGACTGACCTCTGCGACAAAGTCCAACGGCATCGTGCACACCATGCCGTTCTGGGACGAGCTGGTCGCCGCATGCGGGGCCCGGCATCCGGACGTTGGCTGGGAGCAGGAACACGTCGACGCTCTGGCCGCCAAGCTCGTCCTCGAACCGGCGCGCTACGACGTGATCGTCGCCTCCAACCTCTTCGGTGACGTCCTCAGCGACCTGGCCGCCGCCGTGGCGGGGTCGATCGGCATCGCCCCGGCCGCCAACCTCAACCCCGAGCGCACCTTCCCCTCGATGTTCGAGCCGGTGCACGGCTCCGCGCCCGACATCGCCGGCCGGGGCGTCGCCAACCCGCTGGGCGCCATCTGGTCGGCGGCCTTGATGCTCGACCACCTCGGCCACCGGGAGGCCGCCGGCGACGTCACCCACGCCATCGCGACCCTCCTGGCCACGACGGACGTCCGCACACCGGACCTGGGCGGCACCGCCAGCACCGAGCACTTCACCGAAGCACTTTTGCAACTCCTCTAAATCACAAGGGAGTTCACCCGCCTGCCGGACTCATGGTGGAGCGCACTCCACCACGTCCGGGGGAGGAGGCCGCCCGAACCGTCCGGGGGCCAGCCGGATTCCACCTCGCGGCGGGCCTCCGTAGCGTCGCCGCCATGACGTATCAATCAACGGCATGGGAACCGGTGCGACGGCACCGCGGACCGGTGGTGTACCTGGCGATCGCCTGCCTGGGCATGTGGGTGGCGATGTCGCCCCTGCTGATCAGCGGCTTTCGGCGGGGTGACGTGCGGGAGGAGACCGGTGCCCTGGCGGAGGCGTGCATCTCGGCGGCGATGTGCGCGCCGGCGCTCGCCGCGTTCCTCGTGGTCCGCCTGGTGGAGCCGGGCGGTCGAGTGCGTGACGCACTCGCCCTGCGCTGGCCCCGGCCGTGGCGGCGCGGCGTGCGGGACTGTCTGCTGGGGCTCGCCGTGCCGGCCGGGCTCACCGTCGTCGCACTCGCACTCGGCAGCGCCACCGGCACCTATCCGCTCGCCGAGCTCCGATGGGGGCCGTTCCTGGGGTGGTTGGGCGGGATGGCGGTGCAGGTCGCGGTGTCCCTGCCGCTGTTCTTCGGCGAGGAACTGGGGTGGCAGGGCTACTTGTTCCCGAGACTGGCACGGGGCGGCGGCGCGCGCCTGGTGACGGCGTACCTCCTCACCGGGTGTGCGTTCGCGCTCTGGCACCTGCCCACGCTGCTGATGGGCGGCCAGTACCCGGGCCGGCCGTGGTACGTCTCGGTGCCCGCGATGCTGCTGTCATGCACGCTCGTCCTGCCGGTCTTCACGTGGCTGCGGCTGCGCTCCGACTCGGTCCTGCCGGCCGTCCTCGCGCACGCCTTCGTCAGCACGGCGAGCGTCGGCATGGTCAAGCAGTTCGCCGCGCCCGACGCCGCGCTGGACCCGCTGCACATGGGTCTCACGGGTTGGCCCGGTTGGCTCGCCATGGGCGCGCTGGTCGCCGTCCTCGCCGCGACGGGCAGGCTCCGCGTGCCCACGACCACCCCGTCGCCCACCGGCGGAGCGTCCGCGTCGGCCGGCCAGCGCGCCGTTTCAGGTCGCTAGGCGGTCGCCGCGCGGGCTGCCCAGCCAGGCACAGGACGAGGTGTCCGTGCCTGGCCCGGCTCGCCGGGCACGGCCGCACGGGCTCACGTGCGGCCGCGCCGAGCCCGGCTACGCGTCGGCCGGACGGCGCGCCGGGCGCCACATGCCCCAGAGCACGGGCCCGTCCCCCGGCAGGGCCAGCTCCGCGCGCACGGTGAAGCCGAAGTGCTCGTAGACGGGGACGTTGGACGCCTTGGAGGACTCCAGGTAGACGGGCAGCCCTGCCGCATCGGCCTGGGCCAGCCCCGAACGCAGCAGCGCCGACCCGTGCCCCTGGCCCTGGGCGGCCGGGTCCGCGCCGATGACCGCCAGCGACCAGTGGGGTTCCTCGGGAGTGTGCCGGACGGCCGTCCGCACGGCGTCCCGGAACGCCCCGGCCCGGTCGCCGAGGATGTCCTGGAGTTCCTTGATGGTCTCCGCGTCGGGAACGGCCTTGGCCTGCGCCTCCGGCGGCACCCAGAACGCGGCCGCCGACGCGGTGCGTTCACACACCCCGTGGTGGACGTACTGGCGGGTGAAGAGGGTGGTGAAGTAGCGGCCCAGTGCCGTCTCGCGCGAGGCGGCGTCGGGGAAGAACCAGCGCATCATCGGGTCGTCGTCGAAGGCACGGGCGAAGGTGCGGCTGATCAGCGGCGCATCGTCGATCGTGCTCTGCTGCGGCGTGGTCGCATTCGGCATACGGGGCATTCTGCACCTGATGATCTTGCATACTCGGCGGGGGCCCCGGCGCATACGAGGACCAACGGGACAGTAGAGTAGGGAAGTTCGGGCAAAAGCGGACGGCGCTCCCCTCCCCCGTCACCACGTGTCGACGGCATCGATCCGCACCAGGTGGGGGCCGACCTCCTGCCGCGTCAGCCAGCACTCCCACATCTGCCGAGTGGCCCCGTCGCCCCACGGATTGCCCAGGCAGATCCGACCGCCGGCCGGGTCCACGTCCTTGATGAAGTAGGCGTGGTTGGCGGCCAGTCGGCCGTCCGCGATGGTGTCGCGGTCACTCGTGCCGGGGGTGGTGGCCACGAGTGCCTGGCCACGCGCCTTGCGGTCGGCGATCTCCTGGGCGAGCCATGGTGAGGTGAGGTCGAGTGGCTGTGCCGCCCGCCCGGTGAGCAGGGCGAGCGCGTCGCAGACCCCACCGCCGTGGGCGACGTCGTGGTAGTTGCCGAAGAACTGCGCGGCGGCCTTCTCGAAGTAGCCCGGCCAGGTCTCCGCGTACCGCGCGTCCGCGGTGTGGCCCTTGGCGCCCCAGAGACCACCGTGCCCGTACGGCAGGTCGGGCACCAGCGTGATCCCGATCGGGGTGCCCTCGTCGTAGAGGGTGACCGTGACGGTGCCGTTGGCCTCCAACCGGAGGTGGCGCGGGGCGTACTGGGAATTGGCCTGGAGCACGGCCTGCATGCTGGTCAACAGCCAGCAGGTGCCGAACCTCCCCTGGTCCATGTCCTGCCAGGACATCGCCTCGGTGGAGGCCGAGACCCACTGCCAGTTCTCGGTGACGTACGCCCCGTCGACCTGCGCGAACGGCCCCTCGGGCAGCACCCATCCGTGGTCGCCGCAGCCGCACTCGGCGTCGTAGTCGGGCTGACTGCACGGCATCCCGGCGCCGATCAGCATGGCGCCGTACGGGCTGACCGTGCGCAGCAGCCAGCTGAAGAGTTCCTGCTGCCGACGCCAGTCGTAGGCGGGTTGGCCGTGCTCGTCCTCGATGTGGGTCAGGGCGTCCCAGCGGTCCAGGCCCTGCGTCCCGAAGCGCCTTACCACCAGGTCGAGTTCGGTGGGCGGCAGCGACGCCAGCAGGGTGCCGGCCTGGTCGAGCAACGGCCGGGCGCCGTACTGCTGCGCATCGGCGAACAGCACGCCCCATGCCTGTCGACCGACCGCCTCGGCCCGCTGCGGGTCCGGCGGCGGGCCGGGTGGCTGCCAGGGCAGTTCGACCACCGGGCGACCGTCCTGCACGTACTGGAGCCGGTCGCGTCCGACGTTGTCGCTGAATCCCTGCACCACGTTCACGGCGTCCATCAGTGCGCGCCCGCCCGGAATGAACGGCGCGGCGACGTCGGCGACCTGGCGCCAGTTGTTGCGGTGGTAGTTCACGTGCTTCTCCCCCGTCCGTCTCCCACCCGTCCCACGAGCCTACGCAGCCGGCGGGGCCACCGCGTCGCCACCCCGGTATCCGTGCCACAAGTCCGGCACCCCGGAGGCTGCCGGACTGTGGCGATCGGTTGCGGAGGGCGGTCGTGCCGGACGGCCGGGAGACGGCCTACTGCGCCGTACCGGGCCTACCGGTCATCGCCCGCGTCACCGCGACCGGCGGCCTGCGCCCGTCACGACGTGAAGGCCGCGGTGCCGTTCGGGGTGCCGAGGCCGGTCGGACCGTCGTAGCCGTCGCCCGCCGTGCAGAGGTACGCCGGCGAGCAGGAGCCGTTGGCGCCGCTGGTGACGTCGTTCAGCGCCGAGGTGTGACTGTACGGGTACGAGGCCGGGGTGTCGGACGCGCCGGGAGTGCCGGCGAGGGCGTAGACGCCGGCGATGAACGGGGCGGCGGCGCTGGTGCCGCCGTACACGTTCCAGCCGGTGGCCTGGTAGCTGTCGTAGACCGCCAGGCCGGTGGCCGGGTCGGCAACCGAGGCGACGTCCGCCACCGCGCGCTTCGCGCAGCCGCTGTCCTGCTGCCAGGACGGCTTGGCGTCGTACTGCGAGCAGCCGGAACCGGCGCCCTCACCGCCCGCGGAGGATCCCCAGACGGTTTCGGACCAGCCGCGTGCGCTGCTGTCCCGCTGGAGTGACGTGCCGCCGACCGCGGTGACGTACTGCGAGGCCGCCGGGTACTCGACACCGTAGCCGCTGTCGCCGGAGCTGACCGTGATGGCGACGCCGGGGTGGTTGAAGTACTGCTCGTCGGAGGTGGGGTCGGTGGAGTCCTCGGAACCGCCGTAGCTGTTGGAGACGAACTTGGCGCCCATCGCGACCGCGCGGTTCACGGCCGTCCCCAGGTCGTCCATGCTGGCGCTGTTCGCCTCGACCAGCAGGATGTGGCACTGCGGGCAGGCGGAGCTGACCATGTCGACGTCGAGCGATATCTCGCCGGCCCAACCGGCATCGGCGGCCGGGTAGTTGGTGCCGCCGTTCTGGTCGACCTTCTGGAAGCACCCGTTGGCCGTGCTGCATTCGGGCAGGCCGTATTGGGAACGGTAGGTCGCCAGGTCCTGTTCGGCGTTGGGGTCGTCGTTGGCGTCGACGATCGCCACGGTCTGCCCCGAACCGCCCGACTGGGGAAGGTTGTACGC
Organism: Streptomyces diastatochromogenes; assembly: GCA_001418405.1. Lineage (GTDB taxonomy): Bacteria > Actinomycetota > Actinomycetes > Streptomycetales > Streptomycetaceae > Streptomyces > Streptomyces albulus_C. Next base: position 9,955 of record LIQL01000373.1, read on the forward strand.
GCTCTGCAGGTCGCTGGGACCGTAGCCGGAGGGGGCGGCGTGCGGTCGCAGGGAGAGTTGCTGTTTGACGTCCGTGCGGGCCACCGCGTTGCAGGCCATGTAACCGGGGTGCGACGGGTGCGCGCACAGCCGGCGGGTGTGGACCTCCGCACCGGGCCCGGTCGGTGCGGAGTGCGAGGCCCGGGTGGTGTGCGTCGCCGGTGCGGCGGCGGACGGGCTGGCGGCGATCACGCCGCCGATGACGAGGGTTGCTGCCGACAGCAGGGCGGGAACGGCGCGGTGTGCCAGTCCACTGGCACGATCCGATCTGCCCTTTCGTAGGGAACGCAAGGGAACGACCTCCGTGGGGGAAGGGGCCGGCAGTCAGCGCGCCGAGGAGGGGACCGCGTTGCGTGTCGTGCACGTCCGCCCACGCGACCGCATGCCTGCGCACCCGCAAGCGAACAGGCAGACCCCACAAGGAATGGCACGTACATGACATTTACGCTGCAACGACGGTGACGCCCCATCAGGGTGCCCAGCCTGCCGGTGATGAGTTGCGCACGTGCACTCAGTGATGCCACCCCGTTGAGTGGTGGCTCTGTAGGGAAAAGTAGTGAACCCTGCGTCAAAGGGACACCGAGCTACGGCAAAGGCTTGCCCTCGGTCCGGTGACGGGAATGCCCTCGGTCGGAAATACTCCGCGCCGCCCGGGAGTTCAGCGGATGTCCGCACGGTGGCGCCAGGCGCCCGCCGGCGGTTCCCCAAGTCGAGCGAAGGATGGGTGCGAAATGAAGTCCGTCATCCGGACGGCGGCCGGCGGCCCCGAGGTCCTGCAACTGGTCGAACGCCCGGTGCCCGAGCCCGGCCCGGGCGAGGTGCGCGTGCGCGTACACGTCTCGGGCGTCAACCCCACCGACTGGCGCAGCCGTCGGCGCCCGCTACCGCCCGGCACCACGGAGCAGGTGCCCCACCAGGACGGTGCCGGCGTGATCGACGCCGTGGGTCCGGGGGTCGAGCCGACGCGGATCGGCGAGCGGGTGTGGATCTGGGAGGCCGCCTGGCAACGTCCCTGGGGGACGGCACAGCAGTACACGCTCGTCCCCGAGCGGCACGCCGTCGTCCTCCCCGACCACGCGCCGTTCGACCTCGGCGCGGCGCTGGGCATCCCGGCGCTGACCGCCCACCGGGCGCTGACCGTCCACGACGGTGGTCCCGGTCACCTCGCGCCCGGCACGCTGCGCGGCGCGACGGTGCTGGTGGCCGGCGGCGCCGGTGCGGTCGGCAACGCGGCCGTCCAACTGGCCCGCTGGGCCGGGGCACAGGTGATCAGCACGGTCAGCAGTCCCGCCAAGGCCGCGCTGGCGAGCGCGGCCGGCGCCCACCAGGTGGTCGACTACCGGGCGGGGGACGCGGCCACGGAGATCCGCGCCCTCGCCCCCGAGGGCGTCGACATCGTCGTGGAGGTCGCGCCGGGCACCAACGCCGCCCTCGACGTCGCGATCGCCGCACCGGGCGCCGTGGTGGCCTACTACTCGGGCGGCGCGGACGAACACCTCACCATCCCGGTGCTCTCCTCCCTGCCGGCGAACCTGCGCTGGCAGGGCGTCTTCGTCTACACCGTGCCGCCCGCGGCGAAGCAGCAGGCGGTCACCGACGTCGCGGCAGCCGTGGACGCGGGCGCCCTGCGCGTGGGCCAGGAGGCAGGATTGGCGCTGCACCGCTTCCCGTTGGAGCGCACCGCCGACGCCCACACCGCGCTCGAACGGGGCGTGGTCGGGAAGGTGCTGATCGACATCCCGTGACCACGCCGCCTCGCGGTGAAACGAGGCAGGTCCCCTCCTCACGCGAGGAGAGGACCTGCCGGCCGAGGCGTGCCGCCCACGGCCACCCCGCCTACCCGCGCGACGTGCGCTCTCCGGCGTACCGGGCACGCGCCCGCTCCAGGGCGGCGTCGAAGTCGCGCTGGGTGTCGGCGCACCAGTGCAGCAAGTCGGCGAGGACGTGCTGCAAGGTCTCGCCGGGGCTGTCGCGCCAGCCGTCGCCGGAGAGCGTGTAGGTCTCCAGGGCCGCGTTGGCCCGCCGCACCGCGGCGTCGTGTCCCTGCGTCGTCATCGCCGTCATCCCCTCTCGTAGCAGCTCAGGAAAACTGTAGCGCGTTGTATATTTGCAGTGCATTGCAGTTTTTGGCGAGGCGCCGCACGGGCGACCGGAACGGCGACGGGGCAGGGGCAGACACGCATGGAGAGTCCTTCGGGCGGACTGCGCACCGTGAAGGCCGTCCGGTACGTGACGCCGCTGCGGAGGGGCGGCTCCGTGCCCGGCGTCGTCGAGGCCGACGACCTGGGGACGTACGTCGTGAAGTTCACCGGGTCCGCACAAGGACGCAAGGCACTGGTGGCCGAGATCATCGTGGGCGAGCTGGCCCGACGCCTGGGACTACGGGTACCCGAACTGGTACTGGTCGACTTCGACCCCGCAGTCGCCGCCAACGAACCACACCAAGAAGTCCAGGACCTGCTACACGCCAGCACCGGACTCAACCTCGGCATGGACTACCTCCCAGGAGCCACCGACTACACCCCCAACGGACCCAACACCCCCGACATCGACCCCACCGAAGCCGCCCGCATCATCTGGCTCGACGCCTTCACCGCCAACGTCGACCGCACCACACACAGCCCCAACCTCATGACCTGGCCCACGTCCGGCCACCAGCGCCCCCGCCTCTGGCTCATCGACCACGGCGCCGCCCTCGTCTTCCACCACCGCTGGCACACCGCAGCCGACACAGCCCTGAAGACGTACGACTTCCGGCACCACGCCCTCGGCTCTCACCAACCCGAAATGGCCGCAGCCAACGCCGAGTTCACCCCCCTCATCACCACCGAACTCCTCCACGAAGTGGTCTCCGCCGTCCCCGACACCTGGCTGACCAACGAACCAGGCTTCACCACCACAACAGACGTCCGCAACGCCTACATCACCCACCTCACCGCCCGAGCCGCAGCCTCCACCCACTGGCTCCCGACCGAATTCCCCCCACCGACCAAACGGACAGGCCGCCGACGAAGGTGACCGGATGGATGAAGGTTTCCGCACTCGCCAGACGGGACGCCTCGGCATCGATCGTGCGCCCGTCGGCGTGTCGGTGGTCGAGCAGCACCGGGATCCGCGCCCACCGTGACGGCGAGCACCGTGAGTCGGGTCCGGCGCATGGTTGTCCTCCTCGCTGCGAGAGAGCAGCGGGTGTGGCACGCTCTGGCGAGCGTCAGCCGCCCGCGAGGAAGGCCGACCGGACGGCTGTTACCTGCTCGCGCCGCCTAGGAGGCACTCACCCCGAAATCGGCCCTGGGGAGAATCTGGGGAGAATCGACGGGCGCACAGATCACCCCTGTCGCCCGAGTAGCCCGTCAATGGCGGTTCGCCCCTTGCTTCCAGCCTCCCGCCTGAAGTGGGCATAGTAACCGAGCGTGATGGCCGGCGATGAGTGCCCGAGCCACCGCGCGACAGTAACCACGGACTCCCCCGCCTCCAGCAACAGGGAGGCGTAGGTGTGCCGTAGCACGTGAAACCCATCCTTCGGCGCCGCCTGCCACTGCCACGGCTTCGCACCCTTGGAGCGCGGCGGGATGATGCCAGCCTTGGCCAGCGCCGGCTTCCAGGTGTAGGTGTTCCACGTATTGACGGCCACCGCATTGCCGAATCGCGTGGCGAGGAGGAGAGAAACCTTCTTGGGCGGCCCGTCCGGCCTCCCCCACGGGAGTTCCACCTCCGCCGGCGGAAACGATTCTGCGTGCTCTTTGAGCTCCTCCGCCACGGAGGCAGGCATGTCGGCGGTACGAGTCTTCGCGCCCTTGGGCAGCGCGAAGTACAACTTGCCGCCGATGGACTGCACTTGTCGACGTACGTGCACCACGCCCCTGGCATAGTCGATGTCCTCTGGGCTCAGGCCGAACACCTCTCCCTGGCGCAAGCCACAGCCCAAGCCAAGTACGACAGCGATCCTGTATCGCGGACTGATCACGTCGCGGACTCGAAGAGCAGTCTCCAACGGCCACGCAACGCGGCGTTCTTACGACGCCTTGGTCCACCTCACGGACTTCGAACGCATAGGGTTCCTGGCCAGCCGCTTGTCGTCGACGGCGGCCTCCAGGATGCTGGACAGCTCAGACAGAATGCCGCGCCGGGAATCGACTGAGGCCACGGTGGCCTCCAACTTGGCCGTGTACGCCCGTAGGTCCGTAGCCGTGATGTTCGTCAACGGGACCTGACCCAGATGCGGAACGATGTGAAGCCGCGCCCTCCGCTCCTGGTTCTGCCGCGTCTTGGGAGCACCGCTCCTGCCGGGCGCCCAGTGCGTCGCGATGTAGTCAGCCAAAGTGATGGATCCGTCGCGCGGGTCGACGAAATCCCCGCGCTCCTTGTCCGTCGCTGACCGGCGAAGCCACGCCTTGGCGTCTTCCAGGGTTTCAAACGAACGATCTCGAACTCCGAGTATGCCAGCGACCTTATTAGTGTGAGGGCACCGCGTGATGCGGGCGAGGCGAAGGAGAATCCGATGAGCACGAGCGAACAGGCCCAAGCCGAAGCTGCATGGGGACGGATCGAAGTGTGGCTTGAGGACAATGCCCCGGCATCGGCTGCACTGCTGCGCCCACCCGCGAGTGACGCGGACATCGCTGCCGTAGAGGAGACGATCGGGGTGATATTCCCGCCCGCGTTGCGGGCGTGGTACGGGCTGCACGACGGCACAGATGACCCTGAAAACGGGAAGAGCTGGTGGCCCGCCGGGTTTTTGCCGGGGAATCAGGGCTGGTATCCACTGAAGACCCTACAAGACGTCTATACCGTGCAGACCCGCGACCAGGAGCGTGAACCGGGTCGTATTCCGGTCTCCTGTGTTGTGGGCGACATGTGGCACGGCCTCTACATCGATGCCCGCCAGGATGAACCGTCTTACGGCAATCTCGGCCGGTGGGTGGCAGACCGTGAACCAGAACTCATCCCGGAGTCCACTGTTGGATGGCCGCTCCATGCGTGGCTGGCCGGGATCGCCGATGCCCTTGAGCAGGGCCGCTGTCTCATCGAGCCAGGAGGGCAGCATGATGAGGACACCTGGCCGGCGCTGACCGTCTGCGGGGGGCTGATATGGGTAGCCCCTGACGAGGAGCCCCATTCCCCGCAAGGGCGGGTCCTTCTCGGAGGTGGGCCCCTCCCGTAGGACGTATGAAGCGGCCCGGCAAGAGCGGTTCTCTTGCCGGGCCGCTTCATGCGTCCTACGGCTTGGGGACAGTACAGGTCACTGTTGCCTTGCTGGCGTCGCAGTGCCCGAACTCGGGGAAGTCCACCCAGTAGGGATCTTTGTCCAGAAGCCGGTACTTGCCGGAAAACCCTGAGCTGAACGCGCCGCCCATCGAGGTGGAGTTGATCCACCCGGACATGGCCGAACGGCCGCAGACCTCACTCCAGGTGGGGCCCGCCAGACGCTCGTCGTCGTACAGGTGCCACTCCCCCTGGGTGGCGCGGGTGGCGTAGGTCTGCACGCACTTGTCACCCGAGGTGACCGGGTTCATGCCGCCGATGATTCCGCCGGGCATACCGCCAGAGTTGTAGCTGGAGGCGTAGGCGAACTCGTCGCACGACATCTTGTCGCTGGCGCTGATCTCCGGAACGGTCGTGGTACGCAGGTTTCCGTACTTGCCTGCCCAGCTCGTTCCATCGCTGTTCTTCGGGCAGATGACGTCCCGGTTCTTGTTCGGATCACGACCGGGCGCGTTCTTGTCCGCCGCCGGCAAGAAGAACATGGGCTTGTTGGCGGCCTTGCTTCCGGGATGGTTGGGGAGCTTGGACTGGGTCAACCACGCGTGCGCTACAGCCGGGGGCGTCTTCTTGAAGTTCATCACCCAGGTGGGGATGTACTTGTAGAACGCGCATCCCGGCGTGGTGGAGGAGATGGTGTCGCAGCGGATCTGCGCGCCGTCGGCCTGCCAGCGGGTCGCGGCCGGGTTCGCGACCGGCGAGTAGGCGGTGATCTTCGTGGACAGGTCGAGGAGGTCGGTGTTGTCCGTCGGGGTCCAGGTGTGGTCGATCTTTCCGATCGCGGTGTGGGAGAACGGGTCTGCGCCGGTCCACTCCAGGGCGCCATCCCAGGACTGCGGGCCGTTGGAGCAGTCGTCGGCCATGAGGCAGTCGAACTCGACGTCCAGCGTCACGGAGACGAACTTCGGGTCGACTTCCAGCGGCACGAGGATGAGCTGCTGCGTGAATGTCCCGGACGTTCCGGAAAGTTTCACTTCCTGGCCGACGGCCCATGAGGCGTTCAGGACCTCCCCGGTAGGCTTGCCGTCCTTCACGACGATGCCTTGGTATTCGTACGTGACACCGGAGATGCATGCCTCATACCGCTTGATGTGCGAGTCGGCGTAGGTTTCACACCAGTCGACCAGATGAGGCAAGCCTGAACTCGCCTGCTTGATCAGGGACTGGCGTGCCTTCTTGCTGACGCCGGGCACGATCCGTGAGCACGGCTGGATATCAGTCTTCGAGTTGACCTTGCCGCAGTTCCAGCCGGACGCGGCGCGCAGACCAGTGGGCGGCACAGTCGGGGGTACCACAGCCATGGCCGGCTGGGCGATCTTCTGCGGCTCCTGGAAATCGTCCTCGTTCAGCACCAGGGCGTTCTTGTCAGGCTCGGGCAACTTGATGTCGACTGCGCGGCCACGGGTCTTGAACTTCGCCCACGGGGACCACTCCGTCTCGTACAGGCTGCCGTCGTAGGCCGAGGTACGGAAAGCGTAGGTGGTACCCGGCTTCAGGTTCCCGTCCGGGACGGTGACCTTGGCCGTGCCGCCGGAGTTGACATAGCCCGAGACGAGGACACCGTACGGCTCGTCCTTGATCATGACTTGCTTGTCGGGGTTGCCGAAGGCATCCGTCGTATAGACCGCGAAGGTCAGGTCGGCTTTGTCGCCGTCCGGGTCAGTGACGGTGTTACTCAGGACAGCCATGGTGCGGTCGACCTGCCACACCCCGCCCGCCTGCGTGAACGTCGGCCCCGCCGACGGGGACTTACCCGACACCGGCCGCCCCCCTGCCGCGGCCAGACTCTTCACCTCCGGGCCATGCACCTGCGGCGGCGCGCCTAACGGGTCAGGCTCCTTCGGCGATCCGGCCGCGGAAGCCGTTCCTGCTCCGGCCAGAACAGCAAGGCCGGCGCCGGCTGCCATGCAGCGCAGCGCCGTCCCTATGCGTGCGCGTCTCAACGATCCCCCTTAAAGGGTACGGATGTTCGAATGCGATCCCATCATGTGCAACTCCCGTACAGCAGAGGCAAGCTGGCCATCATGCACGCACCGCACTCGTGCGATCGCACAATGAGTACGGGCTGGGCCGACCTGGGGATGTCAACTCGGATCACCGCCGTTTGCGGCTGGTGACAGGGTCTTACCGCACCCCGGAGACCCCCGGTGGGGGCATTGCTACAGCCATTAGCGGTGGGCCGGCCGGTGCTCATCCTCAACGCGGACTATCCGGCCAGGCGCTACATGCGCCTGGACGACGGACGCCACGTCGCCGACCACAGCCGGTAGCGCGCATAAGGCACCCTCTCTGGACCTGCTGGACGCCTGTGGACGGCTCGTGATCGGGATGCGCTCGGCGTGTCGGTGGTCGCCGAGCAGTTGCGGTAGCGCCTGGGTGACGGCGGCGACGGCCTCCATGGGCGTCTGCCGGCTGAACTGCACCTCCCAGTAGGGTTCGTGGTGAGCGATCGTCCACCAGGTGCCGAGAGGGCACGGAAATCGCCACCGCCCACAGCGTGAGCGGAAGAGGCCGGCACGCTTCGATGCGGAGTTCGTCAAGGCAGGCAAGGGAACTGGCACCGCACCGCGCGCCCCCAGGCAGCAGACCGCCACAGCCGCGAAGCGACGGCACCCCAAAGCGCAGGGTGAAGCCCTCACTGACGTTGCACTGAACCGCGTCGCCGCCGAGGGCCCGGCGAACGCCGCGGGCGTCGATGACGGTAGTGGTGGCCGTGCCGCCCTCGGGCGGGATGACGGTGGTGCGGTCGCCGCCGTAGGTGGTGCGTTGATCACTTGAGGGCGCCAACGTTGTGAGAGTCGGCTTCGAGGTGGTGCCCGGGTTCAGAGTTGCCGGAGATGGTCGTGCAGTCTGCGGGCGGCTTGCGCCATGAGAATGTCGGCGCCTGGCTGGATACTGGCCGGAACGAGTGATTCCGTGAGCACGGCGATGGCGAAGGCATGCCCGTCGGAGTGCTCGACGACTCCAATCTCATGGCGGAGGTTGAGGAGGGTGCCGGTCTTGGAGGACCAGCCGCTGGCGTCTGAGCTGAAGTCTGGGGCAAGCCGGTGGCGGAGCAGATTGTGGGCCATGAGGTCTCGCACCCGTGCAGCGGTTTCGGTGTGGATTGCCGATGGTGTCCACAGTGCTTGGAGCAGGTCGGTCCAGGCGCGTGCGCTGCCGGTGTTGGCGCGGGTGGTGTCGAGCTGGTGCACCTGGTGGCCACGGCCGCTGGTGCCCGCTTCAATGGCGAGGGTGTGGGCGAGGTGCGCCTGGTCGGGAGTGAAGCGTTCTGAAGGGGTCTGGGTGAGTTCGTGCATGCCGTGCCGGATGGTGATGCCGTCCAGGCCCAGTTCATGCAGAATGTCGGCCACTTGGGCAGCTGGGGTGAGGTCGAAGAGTGCGTCGGCGGCGGCCCCGTCGCTCACGCTGGTGCTGAGGTAGAGCAGGTCGTCGAGGGCGATCCGGGCGGGGTGGCGGAACCGGGTCAGACCGGTGGGGCCTGGGGTGGTGATACGCCCGGGCTGGACGTCGATCGCTGCCGCTCCGTCGAGTTCTCCGCGCCTGATGCGCTCCGCTGTGGCCAGGGCGAGCGGAACCTTGACAAGAGAGGCGGCCGGCAGTTGGACGTCGGGTTCGATGCCCAGCTCCGCTCCTGTGTGGAGGTCGCGGACAAGCAGGCAGCCGTGCAAGCCGCCTTCGAGAAGCTGTTGGCGGATGTCGTGCAGCAGCGCTTCGGTACTCATACCGCCACCACCGCGTGAGGGGTGGCGGTCCGGGCAGCCGGGCCAAGGCAGCGGCTGATCGCGCTGCCCAGGCGTTCCTGGACATGTTGCGAATTGACGTCCATGGCGGCTGCGAGGCTGTATCCACGGCTGAGGGTGATCTCGCCGATGGGCCTCCAGTCGAGGCCGAGCTCGTCGGCCTGCGCGGCGGAGCACAGCAACAGATCGGACGTGCGGAGCACTTCGGCTATGGCATTGGTCAGGTCGGCGGCGATGGCGAGCTGCACCGGCCGTAGCCCCAGTGCGTCGCGCAGCCGTGTGAGCGGATCGCGGATGTGCGGCACGTCGTCCTCGGGCTGGATCCAGACCTTGCGGACCGGATCCGGGCAGGCCCGCCCGGCCCGGAGAGTCGCCAGATAGACGCGCCTGACCCCGGCTGCCGCGGTGCCCGCGAGGCCGAGAGGAACGGACCACGTGGCTTCGTCCGCGGGCACCGTGATCAGGGCCGCGCGTACCTGCTGCGAGCGAAGAAGCTCCATGCGCTGCGCCGGCGTGCCGGTATGAAGATCAAGGATCACCGCCTGGTCCTGGGCGTCGGCGATCAGGCGGGCGAGAGAGCCCGTTGAGCAGTTGCCCGGGACGGCGAGCCGCCATGGCTTGCGCTTGGCTGTCTCTCCCTCGTGCAGCATCGCGTCGGCTGCCTGCACGAGCCGCCTCGCCGCCGGGAGCATGTCCCGGCCGAAGGAGCTGAGGGTAGCCCGGCGCGATGTCCGCTCAAACAGGCGCTCGCCGAAAAGCTCCTCCAGGGCGGCGATGCGCCGGCTCGCCACCGGCTGTGACATGCGTGCCGCGGCCGCTCCTGTGGTGAAGCTGCCACGCTCCGTCACGCTGACAAACGCCCGACATGCTCCCACCAGGTCCATACCGATCATTCTATGCGGGACCGGCATGGAACTGGCTCTATGCGTATTGGACCGTATGGAACGCGGCGGAAGAACATGAGCCGGTACCCGAGCGGTCTCTCTTCGCTGCACCCTTTGACGGGCTTATCTGGAGGTCCGAATATGCAGTCCACTCGTACCCGGCGTGCCGTTCTCGGAGGGCTCGCTGCGCTCGTCGCCCTTCCGCTTGCCGCATGCGGACATGACAGCACCCAGGCGTCACCAGCCCCGGCTGCCGCAACAACGCAGGCGGATCCCGCTGCGAAATCCGTGGGCGAGTTGCATGAGCTGGAGCGCAAGTATGGTGCGCGGCTTGGGATCTATGCGGTTAACACGGGCGATGGGCGGGAGGTGGGCTTCAACGCTGATGAGCGATTCGCGTACGCCTCTACCTTCAAGGCGTTCGCCGCCGCTGCCGTCCTGCGCAAGTACTCGTTGAGCGGCATGGACAAGGTGATTACGTATTCCCGGAGTGATCTGATCGACCACTCTCCGGTCACCGAGAAGCATGTCGGTACCGGAATGACCCTGCGTGATCTTTGTGACGCGGCTGTCCGCTACAGCGACAACACCGCGGCCAACCTCCTGTTCGACGTCCTGGGCGGGCCGCAGGGCCTTGCCGCCGCTCTCGCGGGGACAGGTGACACCACTACGAAGGTGGAACGCCGCGAGCCGGAACTGAACCAGTGGTCGCCCGGTGCCACGCAGGACACCACCACGCCCCGGGCGTGGGCAGGAGACCTGCGGGCATACGCTCTCGGGGACGCCCTGGGCAAGGACGAACGCGAGCAGTTCACGCAGTGGCTGAGGACCAACACCACCGGAGACGAACTCATCAGGGCCGGAGTACCCAAGGGATGGGATGTCGGGGACAAGACCGGCGGAGGCGGTGTCTACGCGGTCCGAAACGACATCGCCGTCGTGTGGCCCCCGGGCGCCGCACCCATCGTCATGGCGATCATGTCCAGCCGCGCTACCAAAGACGCCGACTACGACAACAAGCTGATCGCCGAAGCGGCATCCGTGGTCACCAAGACACTGTCGTAGCAGAACAACTGGACATCACGCGGAAAGTACACGGCATACCCCCAAAGACTCCGGCGTTCTCGCCCGACGCCAGGGTTACGCGTCTTCAGGATGCCGCCCCGGCTGCTCGACCCGCCGCCGATAGGGCGATTTCCGCCTCAGGCGGGGTTCGTTGGCCGGGCGCCTTGGCTGCCGCTACGGGGGCAAGGGCGAAGGGGGGTTCATGTCCAACTCGAACCGGCCGTAGGGGTTCACATGAGTCCAGAACAGCGGGGACAGGGCCCGCCGGTCGGCATCGCTGAGCCTGTCGCGCCACTTCTCCTCACTTAGAGGTCCTAACAAAGGCGT
>LIQL01000374.1 GCA_001418405.1 Streptomyces diastatochromogenes
CCGCCCCGGGCCCGGGGCGGGGCCCGTCGACGCCCGTCGCCTCACAGGGCGCCGCGGCGCCACTCCCGCAGGAGCAGGTACCCCAAGTAGGCGCCGCCCAGGGCCATCGTCCAGATGCCGACGGGGAGTTTGTCGAAGAGCGGGGCGTTCTGCGCCGCCAGGTCGGCGAGGACGAGCAGCAGGGCGCCCGACAGTGCGGACAGGGCCAGGTGCGGGCCGCTGCCGCGGGTCAGTCGCTTGACGATCTGCGGTGCGGTGAGCGCGATGAAGGAGATCGGGCCGGCGGCCGAGACCGCACCGGCGGACAGCACGATGGTCAGCAGCACGGCGCCGGTGAAGGCGCGTTCCGGCCGTGCGCCGAGCGCGGCCGCCGTGGTCTGTCCCATCTCGCTCAGGCCCAGGGGCCGGGACAGCAGTGCGGCGCACGGGGCGCAGACCAGGAGCACCGCGCCGATGGTGGCCGCGTCGCCCCAGGACCGGGCGGTCAGGCTGCCGTTGAGGTAGGAGCTGAGCACGGTGGCCTGGTCGCGGGCGATGGCGTAGACGATGTACTGGATGAAGGCGGTCGCCATGGCGGAGACGCCGATGCCGGCGATGACCAGGCGGCTGGGGTTGCGGAAGCCGGTGCCGGTCGACACGTAGACCAGCGCCATGGCCGCCACCGCCCCGCCGAGCGCCCCCAGGGCGACCGGTGCGCCCGGGAAGAGCAGGGCGACCAGCGCCGCGCCCGCGCCGGCGCCCGGGCCGAGACCGATGACGTCCGGGCTGCCCAGCGGATTGCGGGTCACCGACTGGAACAGTGCCCCGGACAGCCCGAAGGCGGCACCGGCGGCGACCGCAACCGTCAGCCGCGGTCCGCGCAACCGGTCCAGGACGAAGCCGTCGACGCCGACCGCGTGGCCGGTCAGCGCCGCGGGCAGGTCCGGCAGGGCGATGCCCAGGCGGCCCACGGTGAGGGTGGCGGTGCAGGCCACGAGCACCGCCACGACCAGGACCGCGCCGACCCAGACCATCCGGACCGGGACCCGCAGGGCGATCGCGGGTCCGGCCTTGAGGAGGATCTTCCGGTTGCCCGGCCGGCGGACCGCCGAGGGGGAGGTGGTGGAGGAAGGCGTCATGAGGTGGCTCGCATCCTGCGAACGGCGATCAGAAGGGCGGGGGCACCTGCGAAGGCCGTGACGACGCCGACCATCAACTCCTGCGGGCGGACCACGAGTCGCCCGATGACGTCGGCCGTGAGCAGCAGGGTGGGGCCGAGCAGGGCGCTCAGCACGACCTGTCGCCGCAGGTCGGCTCCGAGCAGGGTGCGGGCCAGGTGCGGGACGGCGAGTCCGACGAAGGCGATCGGCCCGGCCGCCGCGGTGGCGGCGGCGCTCAGCACCGTGGCCGTCAGCAGCGCGATCGCCTTCACCCGTTCCGGGCGGGCGCCGAGGGCCGTCGCGGAATCCTCGCCCAGCGCGACCGCGTTCAGGCTGCGGCCCAGGAGCAGGGCGAGCGCGAATCCGGCGGCGGCCAGCGGCAGTACGGCCCGTACGGCGTCCCAGTCGTGTCCGCCGAGGGCGCCGACGACCCAGTAGCGGTAGCTGTCGAACACCTGCGGACGGCTGAGGGTGACGGCCTGGATGAAGGCGCTCAGCACGGCGGTGAGCACCGCGCCGCCCAGCACCAGGCGGACCGGACTGAGTCCGCTGCCGAGGGCGCCGATGACGTAGACGAACAGGCCGGCCAGCAGGGCGCCCGGCAGGGCCCACAGCAGGGTCTGGGTCTGCCCGGAGGCGCCGGCGAAGGCGGTGGCGGCCACCACGCTCGCCGCGGCTCCGGTGTTGACGCCCAACAGGCCGGGTTCGGCGAGCGGGTTGCGGGTCACCGCCTGCATCAGGACGCCGGCCACGGCGAGGCCGAGGCCGACCACGAGGCCCAGGGCGGTCCGCGGGTAGCGACTCTGGACGACGGTGGTGGTGTAGGCGTCGGCGTGGCCGGTGACGGCGGCCCAGACCTGGTCCGGGGCCAGGGTCTTGCTGCCGAACATGATGCTGGCGACGCAGGCGAGGACGAGGGCGGCCAGGGCCAGCAGCAGGACGGCGGCGGTGCGCCGGACGGGCCGGCGCACGCGCGTCCGCGGCTCCTCGGTGTCGATGGTCGAGGTCATGGGTCCAGACGTCCCGTGGGGTTACTTACCGGCCTTCTTGACCGCGTCGTCGATGAGCGGCAGGTAGCGCTTGATGCTGTACGGGACGGTGAGCGGGTTGATCATGGAGGAGGCGGTGACGAAGGAGTTGTCCGAACTCGCCACGACGGCGCCCTTCTTGATGGCGGGCATGGCACCGTAGAGCGGCTGCTTCTCGATCTCGCTGCGGGTCTTGGCGTCGGAGTAGAAGGTGAAGAGCACGTCGCTCTTGTTGAGCTTGTCGGCGTTCTCCAGGCCGATCAGAGACGAGTCGGTGCCCTCGGTCTCCTTGAAGGTGTTGACCACCGGGTCGACCTTGAGCCCCAGGGACTTCACCATCTCCACCCGCTGCTCGGTGGGCTTGAACACGCCCAACGTGCCGGGGCCGGAGGTGTAGATGTAGGAGAACGAGACGTTCTTGTAGTTCGGCCGGGTGGCCGCGGCGTCGGCGAGCTCCTTCTTGATGTCCTTGATGAGCCCGGTGCCCTTCGCCGGCTGCCCGAGGGACTTGGCGATGATGTTGATCTGCTGGTCCCAGTCGGTGCTCCACGCCTTGTCCGGGTAGGCGACCGTCGGCGCGATGTCCTTCAGCAGGTCGTACTGCTTGGCCGTGATGCCCGACCAGGGCGCCAGGATCAGGTCCGGGGCGAGTTCGGTGATCGCCTCGATGTCGAGCTGGTCACCGCCCTTGAACTGCTTGGGCAGCGGGTCGCCGGCCTTCTTCACCGCGTCCTTGATCCAGGGCAGGTAGCCGGACTTGTCGCTGCCCCAGGGGTACTCCTCCACGCCGACCGGCGTGTGGCCGAGGGCGATGGCGGTCTCGGCCGACCCCTGGCCGAGGGTGACGATCCGCTTGGGCTCCTTGTCGATCTTGGCCGTGCCCAGCGCGCTCTTGATGGACACCGGGAAGGCGCCGTGCGAGCCGTCGGAAGCGGCGGCGTCGCTCTTGTCCCCGCCGCCGCAGGCGCTGACGAGCAACAGCAACGAGGCCGCTGCCGAGGCGGCGAAGAGGCGGCGCGGTGCGCGGCGCGTAGCGATGGCCATGCCAAGTCCTTTACTTCGAGGCAGCACGAAGCGGAGCCCGCGTGCCTGTGATGACGATCGGTCCGGACGGAGAGAGAAGGAACCCCACCCCCAAGACGGCTTAGGTAAGCCTAACCTCTCATCCGTTCGGCCTCGACCATCGCCCCCCACTTCTCCCGACCGCCGCCGGCCGAAGGAGCGTCAGCGGCGCCGCCCTGCCTCACTTCTCGGTCATGGAGTGGAGCGGTGGGGTGGGGTGGGGTGGTGCGGCCGGCGCGCAGTACCCGGGCCGGTACGGGGCTCAGCAACAGGCGCCCGAACAACACAGCGGTCAGGCACGCCTCGGCGACGCCGGCGGCCCTGCTGTAAGGCGTGCGCCCCGGTGCCGTCGCCGAACGCGGCGAACAGCACCGGGCGCGGTCGATCCGCCGTCAGTCCTCCGCGGGTCCGGCGCCGGGGGGTTCCCGGTGGGCGGCGGCCGCGCTGCGACCGCTCTCCAAGTGCTTCGTGACCAGCTCTTCGACGCGTGCGACGTCCCGGTCGGCGAGCGCCGCGTAGAGCGCCTCGTGCTCCTTCGCCATGGCCATCAGGTCGTCGTGCTGCGCCAGGAGCCAGCGCATCCGGCTCCGCAGGGTGCGTTCGAGCTCGTTCAGGAGCTCGTTGTCGGCCAGCGAGATCACCGTCTCGTGGAAGTCGGCCGCCGCGCGCCGGGCCGTCACGGCGTCCCCGCGGCGCGCGGCGGCCAGCTCCGCGTCGAGGTCCACGCGCAGTCGCGCCAGGCCGGCGCGGGTGCGGCGTTGGGCGGCGAGCCGGAAGGCCAGCGTCTCCAGGGCGGAGCGCACCTCGTCGAGGTCGGCGAGGTCGGTGGGCGTGAACTCCCGCACCACGGCCCAGGTCCGCGGGCGCGGCGTCACCAGCCCCTCGGTGACCAGCGCCTTCAGGGCGTCCCGAATCGGCAGGCGGCTCACTCCCAGCTCCGCGGCGAGTTCGCGTTCGACCAGCCTGCTGCCCGGTGTGCGGGCACCGTCGATGATCTCGTCGCGCAGCTGTCGGGTGACCCGCTCCGACTCGGGCGCGAACCCTCCAGACCCTGTCATGACCCCATTCTCGCATCGGTCGGTGTGGCGTCGGGCGCCCCGTCACCGCTCCCGGGAAGGCCACTGCGCGCCCGGTCAGGAAGGCCGTGGCCGCGCCGGCGGGCGCGCGAGGGCGGCCGTGACGAGCGCCGCGAGCAGGAGGGTGCCGAGGGGATAGCGGACGGCGATGGTGAAGCCGTGCAGCGTGGCCGCCCGCGCGCCGCCGTGGAAGGCCGCGGCCGTGCTCGCGGCGACCGTGTTGAACACGGCCGATCCGATGGAACCGCCCACTTGCTGGGCGGAGTTGACGACGGCGGAGGCGATCCCGGAGTCCTGTGCGGGCACTCCGGAGGTGGCGGCGTTCATGATGGCCAGGAAGCTGCCGCCCAGGCCGACGGCGAAGGTGGCGAGCGCGGGCAGGACGCGGGTCGCGTACCCGGAGTCCGGCCCCAGGAGGGTGAGCTGGAAGAGTCCGCCGGCGGCGATGCACAGCCCGGCCGTCATCATCACGCGCGGCCCGAAGCGGGGCAGCAGCCGGGTGCCGAGCTGGGTGGCGGTCGCCGTCGTCACGATGCTGATCGGCAGGAACCCGAGGCCGGCGGCGACGGCGGACCAACCCAGCACGGCCTGAAGGTAGTACGTGAGGAACAGCGAGACCGACAGTTGGGCCATCATCAGCGCGCCCCCGGCCAGCAGCGCCGCGACCCGGCCACGGTCGCGGACCAGTCGCGGCGGCAGCAGCGGCACCGCGGCGCGGGTCTGCCGCACCGCGAACGCCGCGAGCAGTGCGGCGCCGCCGAGCAACGCGCCCAGCACCAGCGGGGCCGTCCAGCCGTCCGCCTCGGCCCGGCTGCAGCCGTAGACCACGACCGTCACCCCGCCGCAGCCCAGAACGGCCCCGCTGACGTCGATGCGGCCGTGGACCCGCGGCGAGCGGTCGCGCGGCATCCACGCCGCACCGAGCAGCGCCAGGAGCGCGATCGGCACGTTGACCCACAGGCACCAGCGCCATCCGAACCCCTGGGTGAGCAGCCCGCCCAGGACCACGCCCAGCGACGCCCCGGCGCCGCCCAGCGCGCCGAAGACGGCGATCGCCCGGCGGCGCTCCGCGGGATCGGGGAAGCCCGTGGCGACCAGGGCCAGGGCCGACGCGGCCAGCAGCGCGGCGAACGCGCCCTGCACGGCGCGCGCGGCGAACAGCGCCTGGGCGGTGGGCGCCACGCCCGCGCCGGCGGAGGCGGCCGCGAAACCGACCAGTCCGGCGACGAACACCCGGGTGCGGCCGGCGTGGTCGGCGATGCGCCCGGCGAGCAGCAGCAGTCCGCCGAAGGCGACGGTGTAGGAGGTCACCACCCAGGGGCGGTCGCCGTCGGCCATCCGCAGCTCCGTCTGGAGCGACGGCATCGCCACGCTGACGATGGTGCTGTCCAGCAGGATCATCAACTGCGCCAGCCCGAGCACGCTCAGCGCCCACCACCGTCGTGGATGCGCGGGCGGCGGCTGCACGGGGGCGGTGGTCGGTATCGGGTGGGCGTTCATGGCCTTACCTGGTGCGGAGTTGACGGGTCCGGGCACCCGCGCCGGGCACCGGCCGGTGCCGGGCGGGTGACCACGGGGCGGGGCTGACGGTGCCGGGAGCGGATCACCGCGCGAGCGGCAGGCCGGCGCGCACCACGC
The DNA here is from genome assembly GCA_001418405.1 of Streptomyces diastatochromogenes. Taxonomy (GTDB): domain Bacteria; phylum Actinomycetota; class Actinomycetes; order Streptomycetales; family Streptomycetaceae; genus Streptomyces; species Streptomyces albulus_C. The sequence goes on from LIQL01000374.1 coordinate 5,944, forward strand.
GCACCGGCTGGGCGAGCACGGACACGTCGGCGAGCGGGTCCCCGGAGACCACCAGCACGTCGCCCGCGAAGCCCGGTGCCAGGCGGCCCGCCGTCCGCTCCAGGCCGAGCAGTCGGGCCGCCTGGGTGGTCGCCGTGCGGAGCGCGTCCAGCGCCGAGAGCCCGGCCGCGTGCATCAACTCCACTTCCCGGCCGATGGGTTCGACCGAGCCGCCGGACGAGTCCGTGCCGGCCGCCAGCGGAACGCCGAGTTCGTGCGCGGCCCGCACGGCCTCCTTGAGCACCGGCAGGTACGCCCGGCCGCGCTCGGCGAGCACCGGGTCGGACTCCTCGGCGAGGCCGGCGATCGCGGTCAGGGTCGGGGTGAAGTACGTGCCCCGGCGCCGCATGGTGTGCAGGGTCCGCTCGGCGACGAACACCCCGTGCTCCAGGGACCGGATCCCGGCCCGCACCGCGTCGTCACAACCGCGCTCGCTGTAGCTGTGGCACAGCACCCCCCGCCCGCCGCGCCGGGCCGCCGCCACCACCTCGGAGAGCTGCTCGTACGAGTAGACCTGCGCCAACGGGTCCTGCTCCGGCAGGCCGGCCCGCTCGTTCACCCGGGTCTTGATGACGTCGGCGCCGCGGGCGAGGTTCACCTGGACGACCCGGCGCAGCGCCTCGGCCGAGCGGACGCCCTCCTTCAGTCGGGCGAGTGGCGTGAGGTCCGGGTCGGCGAGCACCGTGTCCCCGAGATCGGGGGTGACGAAGACGCCCGCGGCGCGCAGTCGGGGGGCTCGTTCCGGTGCCTGGCGGGCCAACTCCCGTACGGCGATGTCCTGGTAGAAGTTGGTGGAGCCGCTGCGGGCGCTGGTGGCGCCCTTGCGGACCGCGTCCAGGGCCTCGGTGGCGGTGTTGAGGTGGATGTGCGCGTCGATCAGGCCGGGCAGCACCCACCGGCCGTGGGCGTCGAGGCGGGGGGCGCCGGCCGGGACGGCGATCCGGGCCCGGGCGCCGGCGGCGCGGACCACGCCGTCGCGGATCACGACCACGGCGTCCTCCGTGACCTCGCCGGTGGCCGGGTCCAGCAGGGTGCCGCCCTCGACGACCAGGTCGCCGGTGCGGGGCGCGCCCGGCGCCGGCCCGTCGGTGGCTCCCCGTGCCGGCGCCGCGGCGGCCCCCGGAGCCGCCGTCAGGGCGGCGGTTCCGGCCAGGGCGGCGGCTCCGGCGAGGACACCGCGACGCGTGACCCGGCTGGGCGGGGGCGGGACGGACTCGACGCACATGGCGGTCTCCTCAAGGCTCTGCGTTCACCGATCGGCCAATTGGTATACCAAATCGAAGACGGCAGACAAGAGCCATGAGCAGTTCTGGAAGGATGGATGAGACGATCGGGGCGGCTTCGACCTCCGCATTTCGGATTTTGGTATCCCAATAGGGAGGTCCACCCGGGGACGCCCGCCCGAGCTCCCCCACGCCCGGCACCGGGCACCCTGCACCCGCAGGCCCCCGCGGGCGGGAGTCAGGCCGGGCGCGGTACGTACGCCAGGCCGTGGGCACCGGGCGCGGCGCGCTTGGCGAGGTCCAAGCGGGCCAGCCGCTCCAACGTCTCCAGGTCGATGACGTCGACCGTGGACGAGACGACGCACGACACGTAGGCCAGCCGACCGTCGGGCGACGAGGTGAGGGTCAGCGGGCAGAGCCCGACTTCGACCTCGCCCAACAGCTTCCGGGTGTCGGCGGAGAACACCGTCAGGCGCCCCGGCGCCTGCCGGCCGAGCTGCGACCCGGGGTCGGGCGTCATCCGCACCTCGCCGGCGAGCAGCTTGCCCGTCGAGGTCAGGTGCACCGGCAGGACGACGTCCTCGGTGGGCAGGGCGTCGACGACGGACGCCGTACGGGCCTCGATGACCCGGATGCCGGTGGCCGGTCGCTCCTCGGCATCGGTGAAGAAGGAGCCGGCATAGGGGGAGGCGACGAAGACGTGCGCACCGTCGCCGGAGACGGCCAGCCCCTCACTGCCCGGCACCTCGACCTTCGCGGTGAGGACTCCCCGTTCGAGGTCGACGACCGAGACGAACGGCGCCTCCTTGTTGGTGGCGTAGCCCGTCCGGCCGGCGGGGTCGATGGCGAACCAGTGCGGGCCGGGCGCGTCCGTGTCGATCCGGCCCAGCGGCCGGCGGGTACCGGTGTCGATGACCACGACGCCGCCGGGCCGGTCCGCCGAGCCTTCCACGCTGACGTAGAGGCGGCCGCGCGCGGCGTCCAACGCCAGCCCGTGCGGGCCGTGTTCCGGCGCGAGGTCGACGACCTCGACGATCCGGCGGGTGTCGGGGTCGAGGACGGTCAGCTCGGTGCGGCGGCCGCCGTTCGCGTGGTAGTAGCCCGACTGGTACGTCGTGGTGCACCACAGCAGGCGCTGGGTGGGGTCGAAGCACACCTCGTGCGGTTCGGCGGGGACCTCGGTCGTTCCGAGGTGCCGGTCCGAGGCGGCGTCGAAGAACGAGACCGTCGGCCCGCTCTGGCTGACCACCGCCAGCACATCGCCTTCTCGACCGGAACGGGGTGACTGCGGCACGGCGAACTCCTTCAACGAGTGCAGCGCGAAGCTGAAAGACAGGGAGACGACGAAGAGGCATCCGATGGGGCCTCCGCGCGTCTTCGTGGACAGTTCCACTCTCCGTCCGCGACGCTCGCCGGAGCAATGCAAAGATAGGCAGCCAGTCCTTTCCTCAGCCGTAAAAATGCAGGTCAGGACGTTTCCGAAGGAGGGAACGGCGATGGATCTCAATCTGCTGCGGGCGCTGGACGTGCTGCTCCAGGAGAACAGCGTGACCCGGGCCGCGGAACGGCTCGGCACCTCGCCCGCGGCCGCCAGTCGGACCTTGGCCAGGCTGCGCCGCACCGTCGGCGACCCGTTGCTGGTCCGTGCGGGCCAACGGCTGGTCCCGACCCCGCGGGCCCTGGAACTGCGGGAGGAGGTCGGCGCGTTGCTGCGCCGCTGCGACGACGTGCTGCGCCCCGGCGCCGGATTCGATGCCGTGCATCTCCGGCGCAGCTTCACCGTGCAGGCGGCCGACCTGCTGCTGGTGGGACTGGCCGGCGCCCTGACCGAACGCATCCACGCGGAGGCCCCGCACGTGGACGTGGTGTTCGTGCCGGAGGCGGTGGAGGGCGGCCCCGCCCTGCGGCAGGGCTGGGTGGACGTCGAACTGGGCGTCCTGGGCCACCTGGACCCGGAGATCCGGACCCGGCAGCTCACCCGCACCACCATGGTCGGCGTCGCGCGCCGCGACCATCCGCTCTTCGACGGCCGGATCGATGCCCGACGGTTCGCCGCGACCGACCACATCGGCATCTCCCGACTCGGCAAACGCCTCGGCCCCATCGACAGTGCCCTGGCGGAGCTCGGACTGCGCCGCCGGACCGCGGTCGTCGTCCCCAGTCACACCAGTGCGATGCTGCTCGCCCGGGACACCGACCTCGTCGCGCTCTGCCTGGCCGACTGGCTCCCCGAGACCGTCTCCGCACTGGGCCTGCGCACCTTCCCCCTCCCCCTCGACCTACCGCCCCTCGACCTCGGAATGGCCTGGCACCCGCGCAACGCGAACGACCCGGGGCACCGCTGGTTCCGTGACCGCCTGGCAGCCGCGGTCCTGGACCCCTCCGACGCTCCACGAGGGAGCACGACGCGGCACTGAGGTCGCCAGTCCTCAGCGGCACATCGACGAAGGGCGCGCGGATCGCGGGGGAACTGCGGGGCGGCGACATGCTCGACGTCGGCCGGTTCGCCCCCTCGGCGACGACGCGCACCACGGGGTGAGGGACCGGCGCTCCGCGCCCTCACGCGGGAGTCGGCAGCCGTCCGCCGCGTCGGCTCACGGCGCACCCAGGTACGCGTCGAGTGCCGCCGCGCCCGCCAGCATCGCCAGGCCCCGGGCCGTCAGTCGGTCGCGCCACTCCCGCAGCGCGGCCTGCAACGGCTCCGGTCCGCCCGCCGTCCTGACCTGTTCCAGCACCCGGGCGATCTGCGCCAACCCGTAGCCCCCGCGGCGCAGTTGGTGGGCGAGCAGCACGTCGCGTACGTCGGCGGGGGCATAGACGCGGTAGCCGGTGCGGGGGTCGCGCCGGGGTACGACGAGCCCGGCGCGCTCCCACTTGCGCAACGTCGCCGCCCGCAGGCCCAGCCGGTCCGCCAGCGGCCCGATGAACGTCGTGCCGGGCGCCGGCTCGGGCGTCGGGGCCAGGTCGCGCAGCGCGTCCGCCACCTCCTCCAGCGTGCTTCGGTCGCCGGCCAGTTGCGCATGGCTCCGGTCGATCAGCCGCAGCGCGTCCTCGATCGCGCCGTCGTTCACGGCCCGCATGATCGTCCCGGCGGTCGCGTGGCCGTGTGCCGGGATCAGCGCCAGGAACGTCCGCAGGGCCGCCGCGTGGCGCGGGGCGTAGACGCGGTAGCCGCTCGGTGCGCGTTCGGCCGGCGGCAGGATGCCCGCCTCCTCGTAGTTGCGGACCGCCTGGGTGGACAGGCCGTGCTCGCGTGCGAGATCGATGGGACGCAAACGCATGGTGAAGGTTCGTCCTCGGGAAGGTCGGGAAATCGCCCTGATCAGCGGCAGGTTGCTGACGAAAATGCAGAAAAGTTTACACCGAAGGTTCAACGATACGGTTGAAGGTATGACGGCCACGATCCGGGACGCCGCCCTTCCTTTCACCGGCGGCGCCCTCACCGCGCTCCTGTCCCCCGACACCCGCCTGCTCGGCCTCGGCGAGCCCACCCACGGCGTCGAAGCCTTCCCCGAACTCCGCAACGAGCTCTTCCGCCACCTCGTCGAACACGAGGGGTACCGCTCGATCGCCGTCGAGAGCGACTGCCTGGCGGCACTGACCGTCGACGGGTACGTCGGCGACGGCACCGGGACCCTGGACGAGGCGTTGGAGCGCGGCTTCAGCCACGACTTCGGCGCCCACCACGCCAACCGCGAGCTGCTGCGCTGGATGCGTGCCTGGAACGCCGGGCATCCCGCGTCCGAGCGGCTCCGCTTCTACGGCTGCGACGGCCCGTTGGAGACCGCCGGTGCCGCCAGCCCCCGTGCGGCCCTGACCTCGTTGCACGACTACCTCGCCGCCCACCTCGACCCGGAGTGCGACCGGGCCCGCCTCGACCGGCTCCTCGGCCTCGACGAGCGGTGGACCCGTCCGGGCGCCATGATGGACCCGGGCCAGTCCGTCGGCCGCAGTCCCGAGGCCAACGAACTGCGCCTGGTCGCCGACGACTTGAGCGCGCTGCTGGCCTGGCACGCCCCGCGCCTGACGGCCGCCACCTCCCCCGACGCCTTCTGGCACGCCGAACTGCACGCCCGCACCGCCACCGGACTGCTGCGCTACCACGCGGGGATGGCGAACACCGCGCCCACCCGTTTCGACACGCTGCTGTCGGTGCGCGACGCGATGATGGCCGACAACCTCGACGCCGTCGTCCGCCGCGAGGCCCGCCGCGGTCCCACGCTCGCCTTCGCCCACAACCGCCATCTGCAACGGGACGAGAGTCGGATGCAGTTCGCCGGCAGGTCGGTGCGGTGGTGGAGCGCGGGCGCCCTGGTCGGCACCCGCCTCGGCGAGCGCTACGCCTTCGTCGCGAGCACGTTCGGCAGCCGCGGCACCGACGTCCCGCACCCCGACACCTTGGAAGGAGTGCTGTCGTCGCTCCCCGAGGCGCGCACCGTCATCGATCCCGGCCGCCTCGCCGCCTGCCTGGACCGGGAACTGACGCCCCGCGTCCCCGCCGACCACACCTACTTCGCCCTCGATCCGACCACCACCGACCAGACCCAAGCCATCGTGTTCGTCAGGGACGTCCCGGCACATACCTGACGGAGCGTCTGGAGGGCGCTGGAGAAGCACTGTTGGAAGTTCGACCGTGGTGGACGGCGCGTGGGGCGACGGTCGACTGTGGGATGGATCACAGGAGGCGATGCGGGGCCGGGCAATGGGGGCGGAGTCGGACAGATGGGCTCGACGGCCCCCGTCCCGGGTCGACCGAACCCGCACTCCGACGCACCGTTCGCCGCTTTCGCTCCTCGGATTCCCAATTCTTCCTCGGGGAAAGGTTGTACGGGCGGGGAGGGAACTCCCCACGCCAACACAAAGGTGATTGACGGGTGAAGGAATCGTGAAAACATCCTGAGATCCGGAGACCGCGGCGCGCCCCGAGGCGCGCCGTCGGGCTACCGGTTCCCGTCTCGATTCCCACCACGGAGACCCACGTGGCAATACTTTCCGGCCGCAAGCGCGGACGCGCCCTGTCCCGTCTCGCCACCGCGGCCCTCGCCGTCGCACTGGCCGGCACCGCTGCCGGCACCTCCTTCGCGGCGGACAACCCCGGCTCGGCCGCCCGGAACGCCCGCAAGGCCGCGCCCCAGTCACCGGCCAAGGCACCGAAGGCGATCACCGGCGTCGCCGGCTACGACGGCCCCACCGCGGCCAGCCCGATCTTCCCGCTCTTCGGCGTGGAGTCCTCCGGCGCCACCTACTCCTACTACCTCGACGGCGCGGGCGCGTTCATGCCCCGCGAGAAGCTCGACGACTACGGTGCGGTCCGCGCCAACCAGCAGCTGCTCGACAACGACCAGGACGGCTACGCGGACGCCGACTGGCTCTGGACCCCCCAGGGCGAGCTGTACTTCAGTGGTGGCGACGTTCCCGACGGCGGCCTCATCGGCGGCGGTTGGAACATCTACGACAAGGTGCTCTCCCCCGGCAACCTCGGCGGCGCCAAGGAGTACGACATCCTCGCCCGCGACCGCAACGGCGTGCTCTACCTCTACCTCGGCTACCCCGACGGCAAGGTCACCGCACGCACCAAGGTCGGCGCCGGCTGGCAGATCTACGACCTGATCACCGGCAAGGGCGACCTCACCGGCGACGGCAAGCCCGACCTCATCGCCCGCGAGAAGGCCACCGGCGACCTCTACCTCTACAAGGGCACCGGCAACCCCAGCGCCCCCTTCAGC
>LIQL01000375.1 GCA_001418405.1 Streptomyces diastatochromogenes
GCCGCCGTCTTCCCGGTCGCTGGAGAAGGAGTTCGTCCCGCCCTGGCTCCCACCATGGGCGATTGCGGGGCCGGCGCCGAGGAAGCCGACGCTGCCCAGAACGGCGATCACCACGGCGGCCTTGCGAAGCTTGCGCATTTCATCTCCGGTAGGTTGAACGGAAGCGATCGGAAGGCGATCGACTTCGTACGGCTATGAAAGCTAGTGCGGAATGTGTCCCAACTCCTCGTTGACACGCGGAATTTCACGACTGCCGCAATGACACCCTCTCGCGCTTATCGGATAACCCGCACCCTGTGCCGGTCACGGGAATATCGGCAGCTTTACATGAAGTGGGGTGAGGGGGCCGGCCAGTCGGGACTCTTTGGTGGTGACTGGCCTCCGTCGGTCGTGACGCGGCGGAGACGGGCATGGACGGGCCGGGCTGATGGTCGGTCAGCCCGGCCGGGGTGTGGTGTCGCTACGACCTGTTCCTGAGTCGGGCCCAGCGGCTCCAGCCGCCGTCCGTGGCGAAGGTCGCCACCAGGTCGGCGCCGCGGGCCGCCAGCAGGCGCCTGCGCTCCCAGCGCGAACGCGGCCGGAGGGCTCCCCGGTTGCCCTGTGTGGGGTGCGTGCGGGCGGTGAGCCGCCGACCGGCCTCGGCGAGGTCGGCCAGGATGCGTTCCCGGTGGTGCTCGTCGCGCGCACCGCGCAGCGCGGTGTACAGGCCCTCGATCTCCGCGACGGCCGCTCCGACGTGCAGATTGGTGCTGCCGATCGACGGCATCCTGCCTCGCGCCACCTCATGCCTCCCAGAAAATGAGTCAATGCGTAAAACACTTTCCCAACTGCGCAAGTCTGCAACCCTCTGGGGTGGCACGAACCCGCGCGGGAGGCGTTCCGCTCCCACGGGCGGTGTGCTCGACGCCTTCGGGCAGGTGAGGGACGACGCCGGGACGGGGAGCGGCGCTCGCGGTGGTGCCTGGGGGGGGAGGGGGACGGCTGTTGGACGGGCCCTGCTACGGACGCGGAAGCCCGGGACCGACCTTGCCGTGCTCCTTCCGCGGGCCGGGCACGTTCGCCGTCACCCGGCCGTCCTCGGCGAGCACCACGACGGCGTCGCCCTCGCCCAGCACCAGCGGTTCGGCCTTCGCGGGGTTGAGGACCACGCCGTAGGTCGGGGGCGTGTCACCGTGTCGGGCGAGCCGGTAGCCGATGGCGGTCTCGCCGCGTTGGCGGGCGGCCTCGATGACGGTGGTGAAGTTCGCCGTGGTGCCTGGGGTGAGGTAGCTGGCGGCCGGCTTGAGGTAGATCTCCGATCCCTCCGGGTCGAAGAGGTCGGTGAACACGGCGTGGAGGGCCCGGTCCTCGGTGAGTTGGGTCAGCAGGAGACTGATGATCTTGGTGCTGACGATGAAGTCGTCGGCCTTGGTGACCTGGGCGATCTCCCGGTTGGCGTCGCTGTTCATCTCGGTGACGATCGAATACGGATTGCCGCTGCGGATGGCGATGTCACGCAGGTGCAACAGGGTCACCAGGGCGCGGTCGTCGGAGCGTTCGGGATGGATGTCGTCGTCGGTGAGGACGATGATGTGGCTGTAGCGGTCCAGGCCCAGGGACTCCAGGGACGGCCGGAGGGTCGGTTCGCAGGGCTGGTAGCCGACCGTGAGGTGCGCCAACTGGTCCCGGAGGTCTTCGGCGGGGGGACGGGGGGCCGCAACGTCGAGCAGCGCACCGGGCTCCACCAGGCGGTCCAGCAGCCTGACGATTTTGACGCCGCGGGAGTTCCACCCGATCACGAGGGTGCGGTCGGGGACCGGCAGCCGGTCGGCGGGCGGAGCGATCGCCGACGCGACGACGCGGGGGCGGCTCTCCGCCAGCCGGATGAGGATGTCGTCCTCGGCGATCACCAGCACCTGGTCCGTGCCGCCGATGGCGGTGTCCATCGGGGGGTTGATCAGGGTCGTGCCGTCGGCCCTGCGCAGGCCGACCGGGACGCCGAGGTCGAACCGGTCGAGGGCCTCTCCGTAGCTGGTGCCGGCCAGGGCGGTGGCGGGGTACGGATAGAACTCGTTGCCGACGAAGCTGAGCAGTTCGTTGAAGACGGTGGACAGGCCGGACTGCCGGTGGGACTGGACGATCAGGCGCACGGCGATGTCCTCGGCGTCGATCACCAGCGCGTCCTCGCCGGCCGCCAGCCGGGCCGCCGCCAGGTTCGGCGAATTCTGCACCGCGGCCACGATGTTCGGCCGAGTGCCCTTCCAGCGGCGGCTGTTGAGGAGCAGCAAGACCTTGATGACGTCGGTGTCGCTGTCGTCCCCGACCGGCGGCAGCACCATGACGGACTTGGCCGCGTCCAGGCTCACCAACTCCAGGTCCGCCCGTTGCAGGGGGCTTCCGGAGCGGCAGACCACCCGCGTGCGGCCGGTCTCCGGGATCCGCCGACGGATCTCGTCCTCCATCGCGACCTTGTCGCGGTCGGCGAGGATCACCACGCAGGAACGCCGTTCGCTCTGGTTGGCCTCCACCAGTTCCCCGATGACCGTGAAGACCTGCTCCGACCAGCCCAACACGACGGTGTGCTCGTGCTCGATCAGCCGTGACTTGCCCTTGCGCAGTTCCTGGATCTTGGCTTCGAGGCCGGTGGTCAGCACACCGATCAGTGCGCTGACGATGAAGATCCCGCCGATCGTCACCGTCAGCATCAGGCCCAGGAACACCGGCCCGCCGGTGTCGCCGCCCATCGTGCCGGGATCGAGCGTGCGGAGCAGGCTCATCCAGGCCACGCCCAGCCAGCCGCCGTTCTTCTCGGTGTCGGAGTTGGTGAACACCACCACCAGCACCGTCACCACGGCGATCAACACGACCGAGGCGAGGCCCAGCCAGCCGATCAGGGCCGGCGTCCCCCGGTCCATCGTGCCGTCGAACCAGTACCGCAACCGGTCCCGCAGTCTCGCACGTGCCACGGAAGACCTTCCCTTTCACCCGATGACGTCACTTGCGCTCTTGCGCATCCGTCAAACCTATCGTCAACGGGACGAGTTGACGGGACGTCATGACGCGGTGTGCGGGCGCAGCGGACCCGAGAAGCTACGCGGGACGCTCGGGCGGAGGGGGTGCCGCCGCCGCTTTGGGGGTGGCGAGGAAGATCGTGGCGAGGGTGAGGGCGGCGGCCAGCCATGTGATGGTGTGGAAGGCGTCGGCGAACGCCCGGGCCGTCTGCGGGGAGGTGCCGGCGTCCAGTGGTGACGTCGACGTGCCCGGCGGGAGGAGCGCGCGGTAGGCCACCGCGGCCACCGTGCCGAAGATGGCGATCCCCAGACCGGCCCCGGCCTCGTAGGAGACGGACTCGATGCCCGCCGCCGCGCCCGCCTGGGAGGAGGGCGCGGTGGACATGATGAGGTTCGAGGCAACCATCTGGACCAGGCCGTGACCGAACCCGATCAGGGCGAGTCCGAGCGGGACGACCGTGCCGGAGGCGACCAGGACGTACCCGGTCGCGGCGAGCAGCAGGCCGGCGGGGACGTCCGCCCGGGGGCGCCCCACGCGGGAGAGGACCATGCCGCCCACCGGGCCGGCCACCATCGCGGCCACCGGCATGGGGATCAGGTACAACGCGGCGTCCTCCGCCGACAGTCCGTTGACGAACTGCAGGTACTGCACCAGTTGGAGTTCGAAGCCGACCATCACCAGCACCGGCAGCACCGAGGCCACCACTCCGGCGCGCAGCCCCGGCAGCCGGAACAGGGACAGGTCCAGCATCGGGTGCGGCACGCGCTGCTGGCGCCGGACGAACAGCACCAGTGCGCCCAGGCCCAACACGCCCGGCAGGGCCAGTTCCAGCGGTCCGACGCCGTCGTGGGTGAAGGCGATGATGGTGTAGGCGCAGCCCAGGAACCCCACGATCGACAGCACGGGCGAGGTGGCTTCCCAGGGCTGCCGCTCGGACTCGATCTCGTTGCGCAGCAGCAGCATCACGGCGGGCACGGCCAGTGCCACGAGGGGCAGGTTGACGAGGAAGATCGAGCCCCACCAGAAGTGTTGGAGCAGGAGGCCGCCCACCACCGGCCCGAGGGCCGAGGCGCCGGCGGCGACCGCGCTCCAGGCCCCGATCGCCACCGCGTGGTCGCGGCCGTCGCCGAACGTCTGCCGGATGAGCGCCAGCGTGGCCGGGATGATCATCGACGCGCCGACCGCCAGCAGCGCCCGGGCTCCGATCAGGGTCAGCGGTCCCGTTGCCGCCGCGCACAGCGCCGAGGCCGCGCTGAACACCGCCAACCCCGCCAGCAGCAGGCGCTTGTGTCCGATCCGGTCGCCCAACGGGCCGCTCACCAGCACCAGTCCGACCATGAGCAGCGAGTACACGTCCACGGTCCACAGCAGTGCGGGCGGGGACGCGTGCAGGTCGTGGGCGAGCGTCGGGACGGTGATGGTGAGGATGGTGACGTCCATGGCCGCGGGCAGGAAGCACAGCAGCACCACGGCCAGCACCAGCCAGCGCCGAACCCCGACCACGGGCAGCGTGTCGATCACCGGTCGGGGCTCAGAGCCGCCTTGACTCTGACGATGAGGTCGTGCAACTCGGCCAGGTTCGGGGCGTAGAACATGCAGCTCAGTCTGCCAGTTCGCAGATCCGTCAGCTCGGTTGGCACGACACCGCGCTCGGCGTGTCGGGGCGAGGCCACGAGCCGGCCGAGCAGGCGCAGCACTTCCGGCAGGTCCAGGCCGGCCGGCAGTCCGTAGAAGTCGTAGTTGCCGACCGCGTGGGTGTCGAGGTAGTCGGCGCCGATGAGGTGGGCGCCGAACTCGTGGACGTGGCTCGACCCGGTGCGCCGGGCGTTGAGGTCGTGCAGGTGGACGACGCCGCCGCGGCCGATCGCGTCGATGCCGAAGCGCCCGCGGTAGCCGCGCCGTTGCATCTCCTCGGCCAGCCGCAGTCCGCCCTCGGTCAGCGGGCGGTACCACCAACGCTCGCGCAGCTCCCGCGCGGTGACGTTGCCGCGCAGGTGCGTGGCGCCCTCGAACAGCATGTCGGTCGTGTAGCACAGATGGGGCGGGGCGTGCGCGGGGACCATGTACTCCACGGACGGGAAGCAGACGTCGCCGTCGAGGAACTCCTCGACCACCACCCGGTCTTCGTCGTAGAAGGTGCTCGCGGCCAGGCGTTCGGCGACGTCGTCGTCGCCCGGCCGGAAGATCAGCAGTCCGAGGCTGGCTTCCCCGCGGTCCGGCTTGACGATGCACGGCGTGCCGGTCGCGAGCATGTCGTGTACCGCCGCGGGCACCTCGTGTTTGGCCGCGCAGTGCGTACCGGTCGGGATGCGGCAGGGCCCGTCGGTCAGGCCGAGGTCGCCGGCGAGGTCGCGCAGCCCGGTCTTGGTGTCCAACAGATCGCGCAGGCCCTGCTGCGGGGAGCTCTCGGGCAACTCGACCACCACGTCGTACGTGTTGTGCAGGGTTTCGGCGAACCGCCACAGGTCGGCGGTGGTGGTGTGCGGGATCAGCCGGAGTCTGCGGCCCGGCCCCGCGTGGGCGACCACCGCGGCCATCAGCTCGGGATCGGCGAGCGCGTCGGCGAACAGCGACCCGGTGCGGCCCGCCGGGCTGAGGTTCACCACGCCGTCGAGCTCCAGGAACTTCCGTTGCCAGGCCAGGTCCCCGATCGGCTCGTAGGTGATGAGCATCTTGTCCAACGGCCCCCAGAACAGTGCCTGGTCCTGTTGGGCGTAGCACTCCGACAGCAGCTCGTCGACGTCGTCGGCGCGGACGGCGAAGTCGTGCAGGGTGTCGACCGCGTTGCACACGCAGAGGGTGGGCGTGGTCATGGTGTCTCCTCGCGTAGCAGTCCGTTGCCCTCGGACACCAGGGCGACCGCGGCCGCGACCACGTGCCAGAAGAGGTCCTTGCCGAGGTCGGCGGTGGCGTGGGAAGTGCTCGACAGGACGCCTTGGTTGGTCGTGCGGCGCACGTCGACGGGGTGCAGGTAGACGCCCGGGCGGGGCGGGTCGGCGTGGTCCGGCCGCGCGGCCGAGACCAGGTCCGGGCGGAGGTAGAGCATCAGGCTGGTCTCGGTGATCCCCGCGTGCTCGGCGTGCCAGCCCGGAAAGAGCGGCACCCGCCCGGCCAGCCAGTCCGGGTCGACCAGGCTCCACCAGCTCAGTGCGAGGAACTCCTTGCCCGCGGCGACCGGCCTCCGGCCCACCTCGTCGAGGGCCTCGAACAGGAACGGCTCGTTCTCGAAGTGGCCGTTGACGACCAGCAAGCGGTGCCACGGCAGGGCGCACAGCGACTCCAGCGCGTCCTCCAGGAAGGCCAGCAGCGAGCGGCCCCGCACGTGGACGGTGCCGGGGAAGGCCAGTCCGCCGCCGCTCTGCGGCAACGACCGTGCGGCGATGGACTGCACCGGCAGGGTCAGGGCGTTCAACTCGTGGGCGATCTGCCTGGCGAAGGCGTCGGCGAGGACGGTGTCCACGGACAGCGGCAGGTGCGGACCGTGCTGTTCGACGGATCCCACCGGCCACACCACGGTCCGTCCGGTGGTGGCCGCCAGGACCTCGGCGCTGCTCAGGTCGCACAGGTGCGGCCCGGCCGACCGGGGCGTCACGACCGCACCTGCCGGGACCGGTCGGCTTCGGCGACGCGTTCGGGGGCGTGGCCGGTGCGGTGCGAGCCGGTGGTCTCGGCGACGATGCGGACGAGCGTGGGGCTCATGTCGGTGTGCAGCGCGGTGTACACCTGGGCCGCCACCGCGCCGACCCGCAGGTAGTCGTGGACGTCGCGGCCCGACTCCACGCCGCCGGAGCCCAGCAGGGGCAGTGGGAACCCGGCCCGGCGCAGCTTCCACAGGGAGGCGAGGACGAGCGGTTTGATGCCCGGTCCGGAGTAGCCGAACACGCCGCCGAGACGGAGGCCGCCGGTCTCCGCGTGCACGGCGGCGGCCGGCAGGGTGTCGCTGATGGTCACCGCGTCCGCGCCGGCCCGGGCGGCCGCGAACGCCCGGTCCTGGACGCCTTCGCCGCTGGCCAGCTTGACCGAGAACGGCAGCCGGGTGGCGGCGCGGGTGGCCGCGGTGTAGGCGTGCACCCGCTCGGGGACGTCGTCGAGGCCGTCCTGTTCGTTGAGGCAGGAGATGCCGAGTTCCAGTGCCCGGCAGCCCGTCGTCTCGACCTGGGCCGCCAGCGTGGCCAGTTCCGACGGGCTGTCGGCGTGCAGCGACGCGATCACGGGGAGCCGGTCCCGCGCCAGGTCGTTGAGGATGCCCACCCAGTGGTCGACGGACCGTTTGGAGTAGGTGGTGCTGTTGATCATCCCGGTGGGCAGCCGGACGATGCGCTCGTCCAGGCCGGTCGGCGGGTTGGGGTGGATGGTCTTGGTGACCACCGCGCCCGCGCCGGAGCGCAGCAGTCGGCGGATGTTGCGTTCCTGGTCGGTGAGGAGGCCGGAACCGACCACGACCGGATTGGCCAGGTCCATCCCCAGCACGCGTGTCGCGGCCGCCACGTCAGACCGCCGTCCTGGTCCGGCCCAGGGCCGCGAGCACGCCGTCGACCAGCAGTGCCGGGTCGGTGGCGATCTCCTTGGCGGACAGGAACGTGGCGGCGGCCACCTTGGCGAGGCCCTTGAGGAGATGACTGGCCGACTCGGCGAACGGCTGGTCGGTGATGCCCACGATGGGGCGGCCCAGGGCGCTGGCCCACCCCAGTTCGATGTGGGTGCCGTCGGTGCGCAGCAGGGTGCCGTCGAGGACCGGCAGCACCGGTACGAACACGTCGCACTCGCGCATCCACGCGTAGTCGCGCACCGACACCTCGTCGGGGGTGAACGAGGCGGTGTCGGCGCCGAATTTCTCCGCCACGTGCGCGGAGAGCACGGTGGCACCGGCCCGGCGCGATTGGTCGATGGCCTGGCTCAGGCATTCGCGGATGGGCGTCGCCATTCCACCGGGCACCAGGGCGTGCTGGATCGGGCCGCCGACGAACAGGGTGACGCCGCGCAGGGCGTCCGAGGTGACACTCATGGCTTTCGCGGTTCCTTTGAAAGGTTCTGCCGATGACCAACGGCCGGAAAATCTGACGGACTTCGGCCGCCGGCAGGGAGGGGAATAGGCAGCGCAATCAGATAATGCGCTTGCGATGAATCGCAGGGATTCCGGGCGCGAAACCCGGTGGTGTCACCGGGCTGCCCGGTTGCCTCCTCGTCCCGCACGCGGCGTGCACCAGGTAGGCAAATAGACGCCTAAAGGCTAGTCAGGGGCGATTCGGGTCGACAAGCCCCATCTACGCCAGCTGAAAATTTACAGCAAATTACGCATATGGTTCATAACGATCGACCGGAAACGAGGTCCGACCACCCGCGTTGGGGCCCCGCCGCGGTGACTTCGCGGGTGCGGGTGGCCGTTCCAGGGGTTCCGTTCCGTCACGCTATTCGCCGCCGGACGCGCATGGCCGAAACGCCGCCGAACTCGTGTGCAGGGCCCTTGTGAACGTCGCATCCCGAAAAGTATCCAACAGGCAAAATCAGAAGCCGCGTTGACAGGTTCGCAAATCCTCAACTAGCTTCGACAAGCGTGCACGGTCGACACCATCATGCTTTCGATAGGGGTCGACTCGCCTTCGGCCGGACCGTTGCCGCGTTCTCATCTCCCTCCCTCTTCCATGCGCCGGGCGCCGGCCGTGGCCTTTTCGATGAACCCACCCAGACTGGATGAACCCGCCCAGAGGGGAAATTCCTGGTGAACTCATTGCAGACCATCAAACGCATTCTGCATTCCGATGTGCTGGTGGAAGTGCCGATCGACGAGATGCAGCTCGACGACAGCCTGCGCGAGAGCTACGGCATGGACTCCCTGGGGTTCGTGGAACTGCGCGTGCAGTGCGAGGAGGCGTTCGGCATCGACATCCCCGACGAGGCCGTCGCCGCCGGGGGACTGGCCACCCTCGGCGACGTGCTCGCCCTGGTCGAGCGGCTGTCGGGGGCCGACCACCCCCCGGCCGCCTCGTGACCGCGGCACCGGTCGCCCGCGACGACCGCGCCGGGGAACCGACCGGGGTGCTCGCGCGCGGCACGGACCTCCAACTCAACCACTACGGAGCCGCGCGGCTGCCGTTCGCCTGCGTGGGCGGGCGCGGCCTGGAGCTCGACGTGGTCGACCTGGACCCGGCACGCCGGGGCCGGCGACTGCGCCTGCTGGACGCCAGTGCCGGCTACGCCAGCGCGACCCTGGGCGGCGGTCACCCCGTCGTGCGCGCGGCACTGACCCGCGGCACCGGGGTCGGCAACGTCACCGACGAACTGGGCTCGCTGGAGCGGGCCGAACTCCTCGACCGGCTCCTCGGCCCCGACGGACTGTGGACCGCTCACTTCCCCGCGGGGCACTACCACGTCAGCGGCCGCAACTCCGGGTCGGAGGGCAACGAGCTGGCGTTGCGGCTCGTGCTGGAGTCCCGGTTCGACGGCCGGCGACTGCGCCACCACCCGGGCAAGGAACGGCGCGACACCGTCCTGGCGTTCCAAGGTGCCTGGCACGGCTGGACCGGCGGACTGGTGCCGCTGCTCAACCGCAGGTACTACCGGGCCGGCCTGCCGGCGTCGGAGACCGAAGGGCCGTACGGCGTCCGGGTCGAACACCTCCCGTTCGGCGACCCCGACGCCCTGGCGGACTACTTCGCCGCGTCGGCGGACCGGCTGCTGGCCGTCGTGGTCGAGCCGATCCAGGGCGACGCGGGCATCCTCCCGCCGCCGCCCGGCTACCTGCGCGACCTCGCACGGCGGTGCACCGCCGCCGGCGTGCTCCTCGTGGCCGACGAGGTGCTCACGTTCGCCAAGACCGGCGACTGGTTCGCCATGCGCGACGCGGACGGGCCGGTGCCCACCGACATCACCGTGATCGGGAAGTTCCTGGGCATGGGCGCGGTGTCCACGTCGATGGTGATCGCCCGCAGGGAGCTGGCCGTCCGCTCCTCCGGCGCCGTGACCACCTCCGACCTCCGCCCGCTGCACTGCGCGGTGATCCGCGACGGCATCGAGCACATCCTGGCCGAGGGCCTCCTGCAAGGCTCCGCCGACCTCGGAGCACACCTCACCGAGCATCTGGACCACGCCTTGGTGGACCACCACCCGGACGTGTTCACCGAGGTCCGCGGCACCGGAGCCATGCTCGGTGTGGAGCTGACCGCCGCGGCGGCGGACCGGATCGGCACCCTGCGCAGGGAACTGATCGAAGCCGGTGTGTACGCGGAGTTCATGGCGGGCGCGGGCAAGCGCTCCGGCGGCCGGCGCTACGTCCATCCCACCCTGCGGATCGTGCTGCCGCTGAACGCCACCGCGACACAGGCCCACGAGATCGTGGACCGGGTGGCGGCGGGCGCCCGGGCGATGCGGTGAGCGCGGGGTTCCGCACCCGGATCGAGCACGTCGACACCGACGCGACCGGGATCGTGCACTTCTCCCGCTTCGCCTCCCTGATGGAGACCGCGGGCACGGAACACCTCGAAGCGCACCACGCGGGCCTGACCGCCTTCAGCGCGGCGGGTGTCGACCTGGTGGCCACGGACCTGCGGGTGACCTACCTCAACAGCGCCGTGTACCGCGACGTGATCGTCGCGGACACCCGGGTCGACCACGTCGGCGCCGCCTGGTTCGCGCTCGCCGTACGCCTGCTGCGCGCCGAGCCGGACGGCCTGCGCACCCCCTTGGTGACCGGCGACCTGGCCTTCGCCGCCGTCGATCCCGGCACCCGGCGCCCGGTCCCGCTGCCGGCGCCGCTGCGACAGACACTGAGAGGAATCGCCCCCGATGCGGCACACGAACGAAGCGGCACCCCCTCCCACCCC
>LIQL01000376.1 GCA_001418405.1 Streptomyces diastatochromogenes
GCGCGGGGGAGCCGGGCGCGGGATCAACGGCCGGCAGGACGCACAAGCCGGCTGCTACGCGTTCTTGGGCGACTTCTGCGGCGCGGACAGGGTGCAGCCGCGGCACGTACCGCAGGATCGGCTCCCGGTGACGCGGGGTGCGGCAGTAGAACTTTCCAGCGTCGGCCGGCTCTTCTTCGCTCGGGGAGGGGGTCAGCAGGTGGGGCAGCCACCCCTGCCCGACGGCACCAGGGATGCCGGTCACCACCGGCACGTCGGCGGAGCGGCACGGCATGAGCACCCGGACACCGAACGCCTCCGCGATGGCGTCGCCGAGCGCGTCGGACGTCGCGTCCGTCGTGGTCAGGACGATGCTGATCTTCGTCTTGCGGCTGTATGTCAGCAGCCTGACGGCCAGTTCCTTCCCGCGCTTCGACAGCAGCCGGTACTCATCCAGGAACACCACGATGGCGGGAGCCTGCGGGGTGGGGTCCCAGTCGTCCCGGAGGTCCGGCAGTAGACCCACGCGGGTCTCCGCGCGCCGCAACAGTCGCTCCAGCATCTGCTCCGCCGCGTCTTCGGAGTAGGCCGTGAGCGCCGCGCAGGGCCGCAGAGCACCGAGCCCCCTGCCGCTGGGGTCGACGTCGACCACCACGGCGTCAACGCAGGCCGTGACGAACTCCGCCAGCCGTCGCACCATCGAGGACTTACCGCCGCCGCTGACGGCCGTGATCATGACGTGCTGACCGGCCAGCAAAACGTCAGTCTCGTCTCCGTCGATCGAGCCGCCCAGGCTGACGCGGTCCAGGATCGAGGCGGAGCGCGGCGCGCGGACCGGGTAGGGAGCGGCGGCTGCGGTGGCGAACGGGTCGCGGGTGAGCACCCGGAGGGTGACCGCGGCAGAGTCTTCCGGGTCCGCCACCTGCGCCAGCAGTCGACTCCGGCCCACGCGGAGCGTCGTCGCGACCGTCGGCAGCAGCGTGGCCAGTTGCTCGAACGTTCCGCTCTTGAGGACCAGGGGGACGCGCCACCCCCACGCCGTGGCCTCCGGTACCCCGACTTCACCAACCGGCGCCTTGTGTGCTTTGAGGGCCAACCGGACCGCCTCCCGCGCTTCCCGTGGAGAACTGCCCGCTTCCCGGATGCCGAACGGCTCGGGGTCGGCGTCCATGTCCGCATGGGCCGGCGCCTTGGGCGGCACGAACAGCAGCCGCGGCACGGGCGGGCGGCGGCGGGTGGGGCGGCGTCCCTGCGCCCAGGTCAGGGCGAGCAGCGCCGCGGCGGCCGCTGCGGTGACGACGACGTCGGCCAGCGGGGCGAGCCACCAGAGCAGCAGCCACAGCGCGCCGAGCCCGAGCAGCCAGCCGACGGCGGACAAGTGCCGGCGGGCCGTGAACTGTCCCCGGCCATCGCTGAGCATCTGCGGGGTGATCTCCGTGTGCGCGAACTCAACTTGCGCCATCTTCATGCGGAGTTGCGCCCACTGCATGATGCGGAAAGCGATCATCGGTGATGCGCCGCCGCCGTAGCCATAGCCACCGCCGTAGCCGCGGCTCTTCCGCTGCATGGCCATGCGCTGCATTTGCATCGCGGTCGCTTGCTTCTGCTGGCTCTTCAGCAGGCTGATGTTTTGCTGAACTTCGGCCTTTCCGCTCTGCTGGTGGCGTCGCCATTGGCGGTACTGATCATTGAGTAGCCGGTGCGCGATATGGGTGTCTGTCTGGTCCTCCGCGCGCCACCAGCGTCCGTATTCGGCGCGGAGGTGACGCCAGCCGGCCGCGAGCGTACTTTCCTTCCCCCGGTCGGGGGTTGCGTTGGAATCCGTCTTACCACCCATTACCGCGACCCTTTACAGCGTGCTCACGAAGATCTGACCGATGGTGTTTCCGGAGGTTCGAATGAGCCCCATGGCCATGCCGATAAGGCCGGCGGAGGTACCGAGCCAGATGCCGGTAAGGGATCCCCTTACCAGTGGCGAGATGAGGTCCCTGCGCCCTGACTTGATCATTCCGAGGTAGAAGAGCAGGAACACAATCCCTGCGATTGCTCCGCCGACTGCGACTTTCTCACCACCCGTCAGCGGCGCACCTTTTCCACCGGGAACTACCGTGCCAGTGGCGTGCTCCAGGGCGTATTTCCCGATGCCCTGTCCGAGCACAGCCGCGCTACCGCCCATGGCACCGAGGACGCCACCGCCCAGAAAAAGCAGCGCCGCTAGTGCAACTCCCATAAAGAAATGGATTTTGGGTGTCGGGTCTCCACCCTTCCAACGGCCAATCTGATACGCCAGGATGCCGAGTCCCAGCGCCACCGCGCCGAGTCCCCCACCTACAGCAACACCGGTATTCACGTCACACTCCAGTCAGCCAATTAAGCGTCAGGCGCCAGGCCACACGCAGGAATCCGATTACGGCCACCCATGCCAGGGTGACGACGACGAGGCGCAGCCAGTACCCCACGTACCGCATACGCCAGCCCCGGGCCAGGGCGGCGCGCACTCCCCCCACCACCGCCATCACGAGATGGGCAACGGCGCTGGCCAGAGCGCTGCCGATCGGTACGAGGGCCACCAGCCCGAGCAGCGCCGCCCCCAGCAGCACCCACCCCAGCGGGGCCAGGGCGCCCTGTGTGCGCACCACCTGGACTACGGCGGCCGCCGGCCCAATACCCCACACCCATGCGCCAATTGCGAGCGCCAGCGCGGGGATATTCAGCCCGAGATGGAGCCACGAAATATCCAATCCCCGCTTTTGCGCTGCGGCATTAGGGTCTAGCCGGTCCGCAATCGCATCCCCGATTTGCGCGCCGATTTCTACGGCGTGCCCCATCTGCGTGCCGATATCGCGGAGCGCGGCCTGCGCCTCCGGGACGTGCTCCGCCCATGCATCCTGGGCGGCCTCCGCGGGGCGTGACCACCAGGGCGTGTCGGCCTCGTCGTGGAGCTCCGCCGGCTGCGGGGCATCGTCCCTGGTCAGCGGCTCGGGGTGAGCAGGGTCGAGAGCGGGTGCAGACGCGTCTGCGGCCGCGGGCGGCGCCGTGTCCGGCTCCGACCCAGGGCCTGCGGCCGGCTCGGTCAGCGGCACGTCCAGGGCGCCGTCAGGGGAGGTCAGGGGCGCCGGGACGTCGGACGGCTCCGGTCCTGGGGGAGCGTCAGGGACGGGCGGCACGGCCGGCGGTGGCGTAGCCGGCGGCGGGCCGCCGCCACCCGTGTCCGGCTGATGATCGGTCATCGTCGCCACCCCCTTGGCCCGGCGGCGGAACGGCGGCCGCCGCCGCATAGTCCGTGCAGGGTAGCCGCTGGTCAGCGCAGGGTCAGGCACCCGTGCGGCGCAGGGGCCACCAGCGCCGGCCCCGCGGCCGCGCAGCCGAGCTGCTGCCCGACGCGGTGACCTGCTCACCGCCGGCCGTGCCGTCCGCGGCAAGCTGCTCAGTGACCGTGCTCTGAGCAGGCACGATGAGGTGATCAGCGGCCGGCGCGGCTGGTCCTGGTCCTGGGGTGAGCGCGCGCAGCGCGCGGCGCACGTCCGCCAGATGAGCATCCCGCGCAGCCAGTTCCCGCCGCAGGTGCTCGGCCTCCGCCTCCGCCAGGGCGCACCGGTAGGCAGCCTCCGCCAGGGCCTGCGCCAGGCCAGCCGGCTCCCCCTGCCCGACGGCCCCGCTCACCCCGCCCACCTGACCCTGCTCCCCCTGCTCACCGGCCGCCGGATCCGGCGGCGGA
>LIQL01000377.1 GCA_001418405.1 Streptomyces diastatochromogenes
GTGACGGAGGGCTTGGGGGCGGCCGTCGGGGGCGGCAGCTGCTTCTTCTTGCGGCCGCTGACGACGAGCCCGCTGATCGCGCCGAGCACGACCACGGCGATGACTACGGCAAGGATGACGGTTTCCATAACCCCTCCAGTATCAGCCACGCCCCGCTGCGAACAGCCGTACGCGCCCGGGGTTCGGTCCCGGGCCTCGGCGGGGCGTCCCGGGGCCCGGCGGCCGCCTGGCGCGCGGTGTCAGGACTCCCGGCTCTCCTGTGTGCGCCAGCGCTCCAAGGTGGGGTCGCAGTGGGAGTCGTACGTGCCCGATCCCCGGCAGTGCCGGCATTCGCCGGCCCGCTGGACGGTCTCGTGGGGGCCCCGGAACGGGTCGACGCCGGGGGCGTAGGCCAGGGCCTGGGACACATAGCCGGTGCCCTGGCACCACTGACAGGTCTTGCCGGACACACCGGACACGTCGGCCTCCTGCGGGCGTTCGCTGTCGTTCATCGGGATCACCTTGCACCACATCCGGTGCGCCGTGCCCGGGGTGTGGACAACCCGTCGCGCGCGGGCCCCGGTGACGCCCCGGCCACGGCCGCTCGCCGGTGCTCAAACGAGACATGCGTCTCTCCGACGGGCCTCCGGTGAGACGGCGCGGCGGCCCGTCACAGCGGAAGAGGAGCCTCCGCTTCACGTTTTGGCGGTCCAGTGCGCGTCGTATGTCCTGATCAGGGCGGTGTGACTGGATTCATCGACAGGAGGGCGCGGTCCGTGTCATCGTCAGGGGGTCCAAGGGGGCGGACCGGTAGAAGTTGGATCAAAGTACGATGGTGGACGGCTGCGCAACGCGCGTAGAGTCCTGGCAACCACTTTCTGGCCAGGCACCACAGCCGCTGCCTGCACCCCCGTTCCCGGGGGTGCCCCCCAGACCCCCGCACGGAGACAGCTGCACCCATGGGCACCAGCACCGCGTCCGCATCCACGTCCACCCCGGAAGTCGACGGCGCCGTCGAGACGCGCGGCATCGAGCCCGTTCCGGACAACGAGCGCCGAGGGCGGGTGCGCGAGCTCTTCCCCACCTGGGTGGCGGCCAACATCAGCGTCCTGCTGCTCACCATGGGCGCCTCGTTGGTGATCAACAACGGCCTGAACTTCTGGCAGGTGCTGGTCGTCGCCGCCATCGCCTCCTGCGTCTCCTTCGGGATCGTCGGCCTGCTGTCGGTCTCCGGCAAGTGGGGCGGCGCCCCGGGCGCGATGCTCTCCCGGGCCGCCTTCGGCGTGCGCGGCAACTACTTCCCGGGCGCGATCCTGTGGGTCGCCCGCTTCGGCTGGGAGACCATCAACGCGGTCAGCGGCGCCTACGCGATCCTGACCGTGCTCCACCTGGTGTTCGGCATCAAGACCAACAACGTGCTGGTCGTGGTGACCCTGTTGGGCTTCGTCGCCTGCACCTTCCTGGTGAGCGGGATGGGCCGCAAGGCGCTCAACGTCTGCAACAAGTACTCCACGTACCTCTTCAGCCTGATCAGCGTCGTCGTCCTGGTCTACCTGATCGTCGAGATGCCGTGGGGCGCCATCTTCGCCAAGTCGCCGGGCAGCGGCGCCATGATGATCGCGGGCATCGGCACCATCGCCGCCGGCGGCCTGAGCTGGGTGCCCACCGGTCCGGACTTCGCGCGCTACCTGCCGCACTCCGCCTCCGGCAAGAAGATCGTCGGCACCACCGTCTCGGGCGCCGCCCTGGTGCTGGTCCCGATGGTGGTCATGGGTGGCGTGATGGCCGTCTCCAACCCGGAGCTGGCCAACCAGAACACCGACCCGATGTCCTTCCTCGGCCAGGTGCTGCCGTCGGCCATCGCGATCCCGTACCTGATCACCGCGCTGATCGGCATGATGCTGATCAACAGCCTGTCGATGTACTCCGCGGGCTTCACCGCGCAGACCATGGGCGTCAAGCTGCCGCGCGCCCTGGCGGTCAGCATCAACGCCGCCATCAGCCTGATCGGCGGGCTGTTCATGATGCTGGTGGCCAAGGACTTCGTGGGCCAGTTCATCGCCTTCCTGACGCTGCTCGCGGTCTCCTTCTCCGCCTGGATCGGCGTCTACGCCATGGACATGGTCCGTCGCCGGAAGATGGCGGTCCGGTACCACGCGGAGAGCCTGATGACCATCGGGCCCAGCAGCCGGTACTGGTACAAGGGCGGGTTCTGCTGGCAGGCCATGTCGGCCTGGGCGCTCGCGCTGATCGTGGGCCTGTGCTTCACCAAGGTGCAGTGGTTCTCCGGCCCGCTCGCCGGCACCTGGATCGGCGAGAACGGCCTGGGCTGGGTGGTCACCATCCTGATCGCCGCGGTGGTCTTCGCGGTCCTGCCGGCCGCCCGGGAGAACGAGACCCCGGCCCCGGCCCCCTCGCCGGAGGGCTCCGAGGAGCGTTCGGTGGTGGAGGTCGGCTGATCCCCGGCCGGTTCTCGACCACCCACCTGGTCAACTGACGTATCGTCAGCTACGGTCCCCTTCGCCACCTGCTCCGGCGAAGGGGATCCGCCATGTCCGCCGGCAACACCGCACCCACCACGGTCGTGCGCTTCAACCTCGCCGGCCCGCCGGTCGCCCCCGAGGAACTGTCCGCCCGCTACCGGGCCGCCGTCGAGATGGCCGCGTACGCCGACGCGCACGGCGTGGGCATGGTCCAGACCGAGGAGCACCACGCCACCGACAACGGCTGGATGCCCTCCCCGCTCGCCTTCGCGGGAGCCGTCCTCGGCACCACGAGCCGGATCGGCGTGACCGTCTCGGCCCTGCTGAGCCCGCTGCACGACCCGCTGCGGCTGGCCGAGGACCTCGCCGTGCTCGACCTGCTCGGCGCCGGCCGTCTGGTCACCGTCGCCGGACTCGGCTACCGGCCCGAGGAGTACGCGGCCCACGGCAAGGACTGGCAGCGCCGCGGCGCCCTCCAGGACGAGGTGCTCCGCACGCTGCTGGACGCCTGGACCGGCGAACCGTTCCGCTATCGGGGGCGCACGGTCCAGGTCACTCCGCGCCCGTACTCGCGACCTCATCCGACGCTGCTCATCGGGGGCGCCTCGCGGCCGGCGGCCCGGCGCGCGGCGCGTCTGGGGCTGCCGTTCTTCCCCAGCGCCCACCTGCCGGAGTTGGTGCGCTACTACCACGCGCAGTGCGCCGCGGCCGGGACCGAGGGCTGGGTGCTCCAACCCCCGCCGCGCACCTGCCTGTTGCACGTCTCCGAGGATCCGGACCGCAGTTGGGCCGCGCACGGCGGTCACCTGCTGTACGAGGCGCAGCGGTACGCGGCCTGGCAGTCGGCCGACGCCCGCTCCGCGGTGCGGTCCACCGCGCGGGACGCCGAGGCGCTGCGCGCGGAGGGCGTGTACCGCATCGTCACCCCGGACGAGTGCGTCAAGCTGGCCCAAGAGGACAACGCCCGGGGCACGTTGATCCTGCATCCGCTGTGCGGTGGGATGCCCGTCGAAGAGGGGTGGCGTTCGCTGCGGCTGTTCGCGGAGCAGGTGATTCCGCGGCTGACGGACTGACGCGCCGGACGGCGCGGCGGCACGGTCGATTGTCAGTGCCGGGTGCCACGATCGAGGCATGAGCTTCTTCGACGGACTGCCCGCCTCCGGCCCGCCGGCCGAACCTCTCGACGACACGCTGGAGTTGGGCACCTACGCACCCGGGTCGGACGAGGAGTTCGCGCCCTCGCACTGGTTCGTGCCGGCGCAGCTCGCGCAGGTCGCCGAGGCCGGCGCGGGGCCGGACGTCCGGATCATGCTCACCGGCTGGCAGGTCTGGCCGGGGTCGGTGACGATGCGGCTCTCGGTCTTCCTGCGGCGGATCCGGGCCGGCGGGCGGACGTCGCCGTACGGCCCTCCGGACAGCGGGGCGCTGCGCTGCGGGCTGCTGCTGGCGGACGGGCGGAAGGTCACCACGCTCGACGGGCCGCCCCTGCCGGTCGCCGGGCCCGCCGGCCCGACACTGCGGCTGAGCGGCGGCAGCGGCGGCGCCTTCCACTACGAACTGGAGCTGCACCTCTCGCAGTTGCCGCCCGCCGGCGTCACCCAGCTGGTCGTCGAGTGGCCGGACGAGCAGGTACCCGAGACCGTCACCGTCGTCGACGCCGGACCGCTGCGGGCGGTCGCCGGCGAAGCGCGGGAGATCTGGCCGGACGCCGCGCCGCCGGACCCCCGGGCGGCGGACGAGCAGACTCGGGGGTTCCTCGGCCTCGGCCCGGGGCCGGCGGTGCTCCTCGCCCGGCCGTCCGGGCCGGAGCCGCCGCAGCCGTGGTCGCCGCCCGTGCCCGACGCCGCGCGCGACGACTGGAGACTCCTGGCGCCGTTCCACTGGCAGGACACCGGGCTGGTGCTGGCCCGCCTGGAAAGCGGTGCCGATCCCGGCGCCCTCGTGCCGGGCCACGCTCGCGCGACCCCGCTGCACCTGGCCGCGGCCCACGGTGGCCCGGTGGCCGTCGCCGCGCTGCTGGAGCGGGGCGCGGTGGTGGACGCGCGGGACGGCCAGGGCCGCACCCCGCTGTGGCACGCCGTCTGCCACGGCGCCGAGGAGAACGCGGAGCTGCTGCTGCGGGCCGGCGCCGACGCCTGGACCCCGCAGCTCGGCGGGCGCTCCCCCGGCCGACTGGCGCTGACCTGCGAGCTGGCCCCGCTCTTCGCCGAGTTGCCGGGGGCGGTGCCGTTGACGCCCGGGGAGCGCGCCGCCCAGCGGGAGGCGGACGCCCGGGCGGCGGTGTTCCGAGGGGTGCGCACCGAGGGTGTCTCGGTCGCGTTCGTGGCGGGGATCGACGAGGCCGAGGCGGTCCGGCGGCTGGAGCGGGACCCGCGCGAGACCGCGGTGGGGCCGCCGGACGCCACCGCGGTCCCCCACGGCCCCGGGGAGGCCCACCGCCGGGTGGGGGTGACGGGGGTGCTTGGCGGCTGCGTCCTGCTCCAGCCGGCCTCGTACCTGCTGGGCACCGATGCGGCACTGGACGCCCTCTCCGTCGGCGCCACCGCGTACGGCCTGTACTTCGACCCCAGCGGGGGCACCTTCGGCACCCTCTCCCGCGACGGCCGCACCGAGCTGACCGAGGAGATCGGTCTCCCGCCGTACGGCGACGAGCCCGAGGGGCACTGGCACTACCGCTTCTGGAGCTGGTCACGACCGCAGGAGCTGTACGGCGCCGCCGAGTTGGGGTACGCCTGCGCGGCGGCCGGCCTGCGGGTGACGGACCCGCGGCCGGTGAGCGGGCCGCCGCACCGCTGGGTGGAGATACCCGCGGGCAGCCCGCTCCTGGCGTAGTGCGGTCCCGGTGCGCCCGCCCGCACGAACCACCGCTGCCCCGGCTCGGGTGAGCCGGGGCAGCAGCGACAACTGAGGAGAGGGCTGGCGGGGGGTTAGCCCATCTCCTCCAACGCCTTGCCCTTGGTCTCCTTCACGAACTTGAGCACGAAGGGGATCGAGAGCAGAGCGAAGACCATGTAGATCACGTAGGTGCCGGACAGGTTCCAGTCCGAGAGGCTCGGGAAGCTGGCCGTGATCGCCCAGTTGGCGATCCACTGCGCGGAGGCGGCGACGCCCAGCGCGGCGGCCCGGATCTTGTTGGGGAACATCTCACCGAGGAAGACCCAGACCACGACGCCCCAGGAGAGCGCGAAGAAGAGGACGAAGCCGTGCGCGGCGATCAGGGCCACGGTGCCTTCGGCGGAGGGCAGGGTGCCGGCCGCGGTCTTGGCGGAGAAGGCCCACGCCTCCAGGGCGAGCGCCACGGCCATGCCGGCCGAACCGATCAGCGCCAGCGGTCGGCGGCCGATCCGGTCGACGAAGATCATCGCGATCACGGTACCGATGATGTTGATGATCGAGGTGGTGAAGCTGTAGAAGAACGAGCTCTCGGGGTTGATGCCGACCGACTGCCACAGCGTCGAGGAGTAGTAGAAGGCGACGTTGATGCCGACCAGCTGCTGGAAGACGGAGAGCCCGATGCCGACCCAGACGATCGGCAGGAAGCCGCCCTTGCCGCCGAGCAGGTCCTTGAAGGTCGACTTGTGCTCGCGGCGCATCGCGTCCTGGATCTCGGAGACCCGGGCGTCGAGGTCCACGCTCTGGCCCTCGACCTCGGAGAGCACCTCCTTGGCGCGCTCAAGCCGACCGGCGGAGATCAGGAAGCGCGGCGACTCGGGGATCGCGAAGGAGAGCAGGCCGTAGAGGATGGCGGGGATGACCATCACGCCGAGCATCCACTGCCAGGCTTCCAGGCCGGCGATCTTGCCGCGCTGCTCACCGTTGGCGAGGTTGAGGATGCCCCAGTTCACGAGCTGGGAGATGGCGATGCCGACGACGATGGCGGCCTGCTGGAAGGAGCCGAGCCGTCCGCGGTAGGCGGGCGGCGACACCTCGGCGATGTAGGCCGGGCCGATGACCGAGGCCATGCCGATCGCGATGCCGCCCAGCACGCGCCACATCGCCAGGTCCCACAGGGCGAACGGCAGCGCCGAGCCGACGGCGCTGATGGTGAACAGCACCGCGGCGATCTGCATGACCCGGATCCGGCCGATCCGGTCGGCGATCCGACCGGCGGTGGCGGCGCCGATGGCGCAGCCGATCAGGGCGATGGCGATCACCTGCGCGAGGACGGCGGAGCCGACGTCGTAGCGGCTGCGGATCGCCTCGACCGCGCCATTGATCACGGAGCTGTCATAGCCGAAGAGAAAGCCGCCCATCGCGGCAGCCGCGGTGATGAAGATGACATGGCCGAGGTGGTCCGGCTGGGCCTTGCGGCCTTCCGGGACCGTCGGCTGCGCGGTGCTGGTCAACGTGAACTCCAGTGGCCCGGCTGCGCTGCCGGGCGTAGGGGGCTGGCCCTACAAGTGGTGCACACGTCGGGGGCACCCACCACTTGAAGGTAAAAGCAACGTTGCAGAGACTATGCCTTTAAGTTTCGAAGTCAATACCCCAAAGCTGATGTCTTCCTCACCCGACTACCGCAGCCTTCATTCAAGTTCTGAATTGATCTTCAGGGAATGAAAGGGAGGGGCCACCGGCCTCGGCGCGACCGGGCCACCGCACCGGCTCAGCGCAGCCGCTGACTGATCACCTTCGAGACGCCGTCCCCCTGCATCGACACGCCGTAGAGCGCGTCGGCGACCTCCATCGTCCGCTTCTGGTGCGTGATCACGATCAGCTGCGAACTCTCCTGGAGCTCCTCCATGATCCGGATCAGCCGCTGCAGATTGGTGTCGTCCAACGCGGCCTCGACCTCGTCCATCACGTAGAACGGGCTGGGCCGCGCCTTGAAGATCGACACCAGCAGTGCCACCGCGGTCAGCGACCGCTCACCGCCCGACAGCAGGGAGAGCCGCTTGACCTTCTTGCCCGGCGGGCGCGCCTCCACGTCCACCCCGGTCGCCAGCATGTCGTCCGGGTTCGTCAGCACCAGCCGCCCCTCGCCCCCCGGGAAGAGGCGCGCGAAGACGCCCTCGAACTCCCGCGCGGTGTCCTGGTACGCCTCGGTGAAGACCTGCTCGACCCGCTCGTCGACCTCCTTGACCACCCGCAGCAGGTCGGCCCGGGTCTTCTTCAAGTCTTCAAGCTGTTCGCTGAGGAACTGGTGCCGCTCCTCCAGCGCCGCGAACTCCTCCAGCGCGAGCGGGTTCACCTTCCCGAGCTGCTGATACGCCCGCTCGGCGGCCTTCAACCGCTTCTCCTGCTCGGCCCGGACGTAGGGAACCGGCTGGTTCCGCGGGTGTGCCGGGTCCTCGGGCAGCGCCTCGCCTTCGGCCGGCGGGGACGGCGGGACGGGCTGGTCGGGACCGTACTCCGCCACCAGCGCGGCCGGCTCCACCCCCAGCTCCTCCAGCGCCCGGGCCTCCAACTGCTCGATCCGCAGCCGCTTCTCGGCCCCCAACACCTCGCCGCGATGCACCGAATCGGTCAGTTTGTCCAGCTCGCTCGTCAACTCCCGGCCCTGCTCGCGCTCGGTGGCCAGGGTCCGCTCCCGCTCGTCCTTGGCGCGTTCAGCGGCGGCCCGCTCCTCCTCGGCCCTGACGACCGACACCTCGACGTGCGCCAGCAGCTGCCGCGCACCCGCGGCCACCGCCCCGGCCACCGCGGCCTCGTGCCGCAGTCGGGCCCGCCGCTGCTCGGCGCGGGCCCGCGCCTCGCGCTCCACCCGAGCCGCCCGGTCCAGCCCGTCCGCCCGCCCCGCGAGCGCCTTGACCCGCTCCTCGTGCGTCCGGGCCTGGAGCCGGGCCTCCATCTCCGTCTGCCGGGCATTGGCCCCGTCGGCCGCCAGCCGGTCGCGCACCGAGGTGTCGGGCTCCTCGTCGTCCGCGCCCGGGTCCTCCTCGGCCGCGACCAGCCGCGCGGCCAGTTCCTCGGCCTCCTCGGTGGCCCGCGCCAGCGCCTCCTCGGCCCGCGCGGCCGCGGCGGCGGACCGTTCCGCCTCGCCGGCGGCGGCCCGCGCCTGCCCGGCGAGCCGCCCCAGGTCCCCGGCGACCTTCGACTTCTCCCGGTCGGCGGCGCGCCGCCGACCGTCCAACTCCTCGACCAGCGCGGCGCACTCGGTCCGCCGCCGCTCCGCCGCGCGCCGCTCCTCGGTCAAGGCGTCGCAGCGGGCCGCCAGCTCGGTGAGTTCCGCGGCCGCCTCGTCGACCGACGCCTGCACCTCCAGCAGGCTGGGTGCCCCGGCCGACCCGCCCTGCGCGAAGTGCGCCCCGAGCAGGTCGCCCTCCGCGGTGACGGCGATCAGCTCCGGCCGCGCCACCACCAGTTCCTCGGCCTCCGCCAGCGACCCGACCACCACCACGTCCCGCAGCAGCCGGGCCAGCGATGCGGTCAACTCCTTGGGTCCGTGGACGAGTTCATGGGCGGGCACCGGCGCCGGCCCGCTCCCCGACCCGCCGGCCGCACCGCTCCCGGCGATTCCACCGGCCCCGGCGGACGACTCGCCGCCGGCCCGCTCGGCGACCTCCACCGCCACCACGGCCTCCCGCGCCCGGGCCGGCGCCGGCACCCGCGACGGCCGGGTGCCGCCCAGCACCATCGCCGCCCGCCCGGCGTCCTCCTTCCGCAGCAGTCGCAGCGCCTCCGCCGCCGCGGCCGGATCGGCGACCGCCACCGCATCCGCGGCGGCCCCCAACGCGGCCGCCACCGCCACCTCGAAGCCCGGCGTGACGGTCAGCAGTTCGGCGGCCGGCCCGAGCACTCCGCCGATCCGGTCCGCGGCGGCCAGCAGCGCACCGGTGCCGTCCTTGCGGCGCAGCCCGAGGGCGAGCGCGTCATGCCGGGCGGCGGTCGCCGCCCGTTCCCGTTCGGCCGCGGTCAGCGCCTCCCGCACGACGGTCAGCGCCGAGTCGGCCGCCGCCAGCTCCTGCCGGGCCGCCTCGTACCGTCCGCCGACCTCCGCGTCGTCCGCGTCCAGCCCGTCGACCTCGGCCTGGAGCTGCTCGTACTCCTCCTGCGCGACGACCGCCCTGCTCCGGGCCGCGTCCCGGGCCTCGACCAGCCGCCCGATCTCCGCCTGCGCCGAAGCCGCCCGGCCGCGGGCCGCGGTGACCTGTCCGCTCAGCCGGGCCAGGCCCTCGCGCCGGTCCGCCAGGGCTCGCGCGAGGTCCCGCAGCCGCCGCTCCTCGTCCGCCAACTGCCGCTCCAACGCGGCCCGGTGCTCGACGGTGTCCTCCAACGCCCGGCTCGCCGCCTCCAACGCGGCCGTCAACTCCGCCTCCTGCTCGCGGATCCGGGCGGCCTCCCGCTCCAGGTCCTCGGGCTCCCGACCGCGCCGCTCCTCCGGCGGGGCCGCCGCGGCGCTGCGGACCCGGGCCTCGGCCAACGACACGGTGCCCCGCACCCGCTCGGCGAGCTGGGACAACGCGTACCAGGTCTGCTGGGCCCGCTGCACCCGCGGCGCGAGGGCGCGCACCTCCGCCTCCATGGCCGCCTCGCGCTGCTGTGCGGTGCGCAGCCGCGCCTCCACCGCCTCCTTGCGCTCCTTCAGTGCCGCCTCGTCGGCGATCTCGGCGGCCAGCGCCCGGCGCAGCGCGACCAGGTCGTCGGCGAGCAGCCGCAGCCGGGCGTCCCGCAGGTCGGCCTGGATGACGGCGGCCCGCCGGGCGACCGCGGCCTGCCGCCCCAACGGTTTGAGCTGCCGCCGCAGCTCGTCGGTGAGGTCCTGCACGCGGGCGAGATTGGCCTTCATCGCCTCCAGCTTCCGCAGCGCCTTCTCCTTGCGCTTGCGGTGCTTGAGCACCCCGGCGGCCTCCTCGATGAACGCCCGGCGGCCCATCGGATCGGCGTGCAGGACGGAGTCGAGCTGGCCCTGCCCGACGATCACGTGCATCTCGCGGCCGATGCCGGAGTCGGAGAGGAGTTCCTGGATGTCCAGCAGCCGGCAGGTGTCACCGTTGATCTGGTACTCGCTGCCGCCGTTGCGGAACATGATCCGGGTCAGCGTGACTTCGGCGTACTCGATGGGCAGCGCCCCGTCGGAATTGTCGATCGTCAACGAGACCTCGGCGCGGCCGAGCGGCTGCCGCCCGGTCGTCCCGGCGAAGATGACGTCCTCCATCTTCCCGCCGCGCAGCGATTTGGCGCCCTGCTCCCCCATGACCCACGACAAGGCGTCCACGACGTTGGACTTGCCGGAACCGTTGGGGCCCACGACGCAGGTGATGCCCGGTTCGAACCGGAGCGTCGTGGCGGAGGCGAAGGACTTGAAGCCTCGCAGGGTCAGACTCTTCAGATGCACGCCGTTGAACTCTACCGGCCGCCCCCCGAGGCCCCTCCGCAACATTCCGGCGACCGTCCCGCTCCCCGTACGGCTCCCTTGTGTGGACCGCTGTTGGCCGTCGGTTCACCGGGAAAGGCAGGCGCCGGTTTCACCGGGTGAGGGGAGGGGCACATCATGCGGTAAGGACGAACCGAGGGGCTGGGGAAAACCCGCGCGACGGAAGTGACCGAAGGGCACCGAGGTGTCCGGACGGCGCGAAAGAGGTCGCGGAAAAGGCACCGCGCACGACCGCGAGGACGGAACGGGGATTAATGACGAAGGGACGCCGAAGCGTCCCTTGCAGATCTTGAAGAGCGGTGCCTCAAGCGGCTGGCGTGCAGCCCGTCCGACCGTGATCTTCGAGCGTGGGACCGGGTGAGGCGATCGGGGTCAGGTGAGCGCGGGCTCCGCCTGGGGTACGTCGATGTCGAGTACCGAGTCGTCGCGACGCGTGGCAGCGGAGAGCATGTCATTCTCGGCCTGCATCCGAATGAGTTCGGATTCGAGGTCCTGGACGCGCTGCTGAAGCCGTCGCATCTCGGAGAGGACTCGGGGGTCGGAGCCGCCGACGTAACCGAGAAGCGCCTTTGCCATGATGGATGGTCCTCCACAATGAGTGACCGACCGAAGCGGTGTGGGTCGTGAGGGATTCGCACCCGCGGTGCTTGTCATTCTCCAGGTGTACTCAATGCCAAACAGCTAAGGTGCGCGGGGATTCCAGAGTCTCACCAAACGGATGGACGGTCAACACGATCACACCCCGTATCCTCGGGCACCTGAGAGTGCGCAGCGGCCATGACATGGCGCCGACTCTCCAGAAAGGACCCGCGGGGCGTGGAGATCATCCGTACAGCGGCAGCCTTGCACGGGTCGGCCGAGTTGGCAACCACCAGGGCTTATCTCCGGTAAGTAGCTCACGGTGACGTACCGGCCGGAGCCCTTGGCACGCCCGTCCGGGGGGCCTCTTCGGGCCCGGTCAGCGGATCTCGAAGCCGTCGTAGCCGCCTCGCGGAGTGGCCCAAATCTCAGTGACGCCGGTGACGGCCCCGGGCGTGTCCCCGGTGCGGAGCCACTCCAGGAGCTGATCGCAACGGTCCTTCGCACCCTCGGCGACGACCTGGACGCGTCCGTCACCGAGATTGACCGCGAAACCGGCCAGCCCGCCGATGCGCAAAGCGTTCGCTCGGGTGAACCAGCGGAACCCGACCTCCTGGACCAACCCGCGTACCCACGCGGTCATCCGCACCTCTTCTTCCATGTGTGCACGTTAACCGGCCAATTGCTCAGCAAGCACATCCGCCCCTGACGCCATGGCGTACAGTCCCCCGACAGCGAGGGCTCACCCTTTCGAGTGAGTCACCTTCGGCGCTGCACGGAAGGAACTCCCGCGGATGGGCCGCCATCGACGCTCTGCTCCTCACGCTCCGGAACGCCTGCGTCCAGGGCAGTTTGACGGTCCGACAGGTGCGGGCGCGCCCGCCGGGCACCGTGGCCACCGGGCGGCCCGCAGGACCGCGCCGGTGCGCACCGGGCTGCTCGGCGCCTCCGCCGCGGTGGCGATGGGCGCGGTGGCGGTGGCGTCCGGGTTGGTCCCCGGCGGCGGCCGGTTCGAGGTGAGCGGCGGCGGCCCCACCGACCGGGTGCGCGCCGGCGCGTTGCCGGACGCCCAGCCGCAGGAGAGCTCCGCGGCGCCGATACCCGGGGCCACGGTCGCGGCCGGCCGCGGCGCCGGCGACCCCGCGTCCCGAGGCACCGGCCGGGCGCCCGCCCCGGATGCCCCCGACGCCCCGGGCTCCGTGGCCTCCTCTCCCGGCTCTCCCGGCTCTCCCGGCTCCTCCGGCTCCACCGGCACCTCCCCGTCGGTGCCCGGGCCCTCGGCCTCCCCGTCCCGCGCGGCCGACGACCGGCCCTCCGCGCGCCCCACCGACGGACCGACCACCGCGGCGCCCGGACCGTCGGCGTCCCCGACCGTCCCCGCTGCCACCAGCGGCGGCCCCGAGGCCGCGGCCGAGGCCGAGGTGCTCTCGCTGGTCAACCAGGAACGCGCCCGGGTGGGCTGCTCCCCGATCACCACCAGCGGCGAACTGGCCGGTCTGGCCCAGCGGTTCAGCGACGACATGGCGCGCCGCGGGTTCTTCGGCCACACCGATCCGGACGGCCACACGCCCTGGGACCGCGCCCGCGTCCAGGGCGTGCCCGACCTCGGCGGGGAGAACATCGCCCGGGGACAGGCCGACGCCCGGTCCGTGATGGATTCGTGGATGGACGACCCCGGGCACCGCGCCAACATCCTC
Organism: Streptomyces diastatochromogenes; assembly: GCA_001418405.1. Classification (GTDB taxonomy): domain Bacteria; phylum Actinomycetota; class Actinomycetes; order Streptomycetales; family Streptomycetaceae; genus Streptomyces; species Streptomyces albulus_C. Next base: position 13,053 of record LIQL01000377.1, read on the forward strand.
AACTGCGAGTACAAGACCCTCGGCGTCGGCGCCCACTTCGGCCCGGGCGGCCCGTGGTGGACGCAGGACTTCGGCTTCTGACGCCGCCCGCCGCGAAGGCGCCCGGCCGCGGTCAGCTCGGGCGCGGCGGGCGTTGGCAGCGGGGGCAGAAGTAGCTGGACCGGTTCATCCAGGGGCGGCGGCGGATGGGGGTGCCGCAGCGGCGGCAGGGTTCGTCCTCGCGGCCGTAGGCGTCCAGCGAGCGTTCGAAGTAGCCGGACTCGCCGTTGACGTTGACGTAGAGGCTGTCGAAGCTGGTGCCGCCGACGGCCAGGGCCTCGGTCATCACGTCCCGGACATGCCCGAGGAGCTCGGCGGTGCGGGGGCGGGTGAAGGTGGCGGTCGGCCGGTCGTAGTGGAGCCGGGAGCGCCAGAGCGCCTCGTCGGCGTAGATGTTGCCGACGCCGCTGATCAGGGTCTGGTCGAGGAGCGCGCGCTTGATCGTGGTGCGGCGGCGGCGCAGCGCGTCGTGGAAGGCGGCGTCGTCGAAGGCCGGGTCGAGCGGGTCCCGGGCGATGTGCGCGATCACGTCGGGGAGCAGGTCGGGGTCGCCGGGCACGGTGTCGTGCAGCGAGAGGCCGCCGAAGGTGCGCTGGTCGACGAAGCGCAGCTCGGTGCCGGCGGCTTCGGCGGGGGTGCCGGCGGCGAGGAAGCCGATCCGGATCCGCAGGTGCTTCTCGTCGGGGGCGTCCTGCGGCTGGACCAGCAGCTGTCCGCTCATCCCGAGGTGGGCGAGGATCGCCAGGCCGTGCGTGACGGACGGGGTGAGGACCGGGGCGATGCCCTCGGCGGCGCTCTGGGCGGACGGGCCGCCCCCGGCCACCGGGAGCCAGAGGTACTTGCCGCGACGCCGGGCCGGGCCGACGCGCAGTCCCTTGAGCCGGGCGGCGAAGTCGTCCGCGCCGGCGGTGTGCCGACGGATCGCGCGCGGATGGCGGACCTCGACGGTGTCGATGGTGCGGCCGGTGACCCAGCGCTCCAGTCCGCGGCGGACGACCTCGACCTCGGGCAGCTCGGGCACGGGTGCTCCTCACGCTCCTCAACGAAGAGTCACAGGACTCTCGGAAAAGACTTCTGACCCCACCCGGAGCGGCCGTCGGGCCGCCCGGGAGGGGTCAGAAGCGGGAATTCAGTTCGCCGGCGACGCAGTGTCGCCGGAAGCCTGAGCCGGGTCGTCGCCGTCCGGCGCCTTCCCCGCCGCCTCGTCCGCCGCCGCGCGGATCGCGCGCCATGCGGACTCGGCAGCCTGTTGCTCGGCTTCCTTCTTGCTGCGGCCGGTGCCGGTGCCGTACGAGACACCACCGACGCGGGCAGCAGCAGTAAAGGTCTTCTCGTGGTCCGGGCCGGTCTCGGTGACCAGGTATTCCGGCACACCGAGGCCCTCGGTCGCGGTGAGCTCCTGGAGACTCGTCTTCCAGTCGAGGCCGGCGCCCAGACTGGAGGACTTCTCGATGAGCGGGTCGAAGAGCCGGTGCACCAGCTCGCCGGCCGCGTCGAGGCCCTGGTCGAGATAGACCGCGCCGATCACCGCTTCCAGGGTGTCGGCGAGGATGGAGGCCTTGTCCCGGCCGCCCGTGCCTTCTTCGCCCCGTCCGAGGCGGATGAAGGCGCCGAGGTCGAGGCCGCGGCCCACCTCGGCGAGCGCCCGCGAGTTGACCACCGCGGCCCGCAGTTTGGCCAGTTGGCCTTCCGGCAGGTCGGGGTGGATGCGGTACAGCGTGTCCGTGACCACCAGGCCGAGGACCGAATCCCCGAGGAATTCGAGCCGCTCGTTGGTGGGCAGGCCGCCGTTCTCGTAGGCGTACGAGCGGTGCGTCAACGCACGCACCAGAAGGGCGGACTCAAGTGTGTACCCGAGCCGCCCTTCCAGAAGCGAGAGAGACGAGGCCGTGTCCGACGAGGGGGCGTCTACTGCCTTCTTCGGGCTAGACACAGTGCCTGTCACCAGCCGCTCAGACCGCGATGACCTGGCGCTTGTTGTAGGTGCCGCAGCTCGGGCACGCGATGTGCTGCTGCTTCGGCTCCTGGCAGCGCTCGCACGCAACCAGGGTGGGGACCGCAGCCTTCCACTGCGACCGGCGGTGGCGCGTGTTGCTGCGCGACATCTTCCGCTTCGGAACAGCCACGGCTACTTCTCCTGAGGTTCGTCCCCGCCGTCGCGGGGTTCGTTGTCCTTCTCGCGGTCCTGGTTGGACTCGACGAGTTCCTGCAATGCCGCCCAACGCATGTCGACGGCATCGTGGTGGTGGTCCGGATCGTCCGCGAGCCGCGCTCCGCAATCGGAGCACAGACCCGGGCAGTCCTCCCGGCACACCGGCTGCAGCGGCAGTGCGAGCACCACCGCGTCCCGCAGCACGGGTTCGAGGTCGAACAGGTCGTCCTCGAGATGGAAGCTGTCTTCCTCGTCCTCGGCGTCGTCGCCGGACTCAGCAGTCCGGGCGTCGGCGTCGGGGTAGGCGAACAGCTCCTGGAAGTCCGCTGCGAGCACTCGCTCCAGCGGCTCCAGACACCTTACGCACTCCCCCGTCACGGTCGCACGGGCGGTGCCCGTTACGAGCACCCCGTCCATGACCGATTCCAGGCGGAGGTCGAGTTCCACCGGAGCGCCCACGGGCACTCCGATGACTTCGTTGCCGAGGTCCGCGGGGGCCTCGACGGAGCGGGAGAGCCGCTTCAGCGTGCCGGGACGACGACCCAGCTCGCGTGTGTCGAACACGAGCGGAGAACGGTGGTCGAGGCGGGCGTTGATGGCTTTCCTGCTTTCTGTACTGCGGTAACAGCCGTCCACGGCCGGAATACGGCCTGCGGGCAGCAGTGATCGCGGTCATACACGCGACCGAAGAGCCAGGATACTGGACCGCCCCCGATAGGCCCAATCCGCCTCCGTGACCCGCCCGCCTGGGCCGGCGGGCCGGGGGCTGCCGGACTGGGGGCTGCCGGACCGGGCCTAGTGCCGGCCTTCCTCGTACTGCCGGAGTTGGTCGAGGTTGATCAGGCTGGTGTCGAAGAGGCTGGTCTCGTCCAGGGCGCCGGGCTGGCCGGCCTGGGGCTGGGGGGCGTGCTGGGGCTGCCCGGGCACCTGCGGCACCTGGTAGCCGGCGCCCGGGTCGTAGCCCTGCGGAGGGACCTGTGCGGCCGGCTGCTGGGCCTGCTGCCAGTCGTAGCCGTAGGGGTCCTGGTGCTGGGTGTAGGGGAGCTGTTCGGGCTGCTGGTAGGGGTAGGCGTCCGGCTGCCGGTAGGCGGCGGCCTGGCCGTCGTAGTAGCCGGGCTGCGGGGCCTGCGGCACTTCCTGGGGTGCCGGCTGCTCGGCCTCCTGGAAGGTGCTGACGCCCGCCAGGCCGGCGAGGTAGTCCGCGTCGGCCTGTAGCGGGGCGCCGGTCTGCGGGTCGTGCTGCCCGGCGAGGTGGGTGGCGAGCTCGTCGATCGGGCGGGCGCCCTGGAGCTTGTCCCGACCGCGGCCGACCGCCTCCAGGGTCTTGGTCAACACGGCCTGGAAGGCGCCGAACTTGGCGTCCACGTAGGCGTCGGCGCGCTGCTTGAGGGTCTCCGGGTCGGCGCTGCGCTCGGGGGCCTCGACGTCCTCGTGGCCCAGTTCGTCGAGGCCGGGGCCGCGGCCCAGCAGCTTCTCGCGGCCGCGGTCGACGGAGCCGATGGTCTTGGTCAGCACGACCTCGAAGTTCGCGAGCTTGCTGTCGACGTAGTCGTCGGCCTGGGCGCGGACCTCGTCGGCCTCCTGGCGGGCCTCGGTCAGGATCCGGTCCGCCTCGTCCTGGGACTGCCGGACCACCTCGGTGTCCGAGATCAGCGAACCGCGCTGGCTGTGCGCGGACTCGATGATCCGCTCGGCCTCGACGCGCGCCTGCTCCACCATCTGCTCGCGCCCGCCGAGGAGTTCCTGGGCCTGCGCGAGGGAGCCGGGGAGCGCGGTGCGCACCTCCTCCAGCAGGGCGAGCAGCTCGGCGCGGTTGACCACGCACGAGGCCGACATGGGTACGGACCGGGCGCTGCCGACGGCTGCGACGATGTCGTCGAGCTTCTTCTGGACGTCCACCTTGGACTCGCCACTCTCTGCAGGATCGGAAGGACGGAACGGGACGACTGTACGGCCAGGAGCCCCCGCCCCGACACCTGCTGACGACCCGTCAGACAGGCGTCGGTCCTACCGCACCGGATGCCGGGTCACGACTGCTTGCTGAGCCGTTCGGTCAGCGCGTCCAGGACGAACGGCGGGACCAGGTGGGAGACGTCGCCGCCCCAGGCCGCGACCTCCTTGACCAGGCTGGAGGAGAGGAAGCTGTAGGTGGGGTTGGTCGGCACGAAGAGCGTCTCCACCCCGGAGAGGCCGTTGTTCATCTGGGCCATCTGGAGTTCGTAGTCGAAGTCGCTGACCGCGCGCAGGCCCTTGACGATGGCCGGGATGTCGCGCTGCTTGCAGAAGTCGACGAGCAGGCCGTGGAACGCCTCGACCTCGACGTTGCCGTATTCGGCGGTGGCCCGTCGGATCAGGTCGATCCGCTCCTCGACCGTGAACAGTCCCTGCTTGGACTTGTTGATCATGACGGCGACGTGGACGACGTCGTACAGCTTGGAGGCCCGGGCGATGATGTCCAGGTGCCCGTTGGTGATGGGGTCGAAGGACCCCGGACAGACGGCGCGGCGCAACTTCGTCTCCTCGCTCTCCGGTCCGTTCATGACACGGTTGCTGACGTCGGTTCGGCGGACGCCGAAGCGGCGCGACCGTACCAAAGCGTCCCCTCGCCGTAGCGACGGGCCTTGATCGCTTCGAATCCGTCCGGCCAGGCGAAGGCGCCGCCCCGGGTGCTCCGCTCCACGGTGACGAGTGCCTCCTCGGCAAGCCACCCCTGACCACGGAGTGTGAGGAGGATCTCGCGGAGGTCGTCGTCGCCGACCGCGTACGGCGGGTCGAGGAAGGCGACGTCGTAGGGCGCTGCCGGGGCCGGGGTCGCGGCGACCTGCTCGGCCTTGCCGACCCGGACGTCGACGCCGGGCAGACCGACCGCCTTGACGTTCTCCCGGATGGTGCGGACGGCCCGGGCGTCGGCCTCGACCAGCAGGACGTGCGCGGCACCGCGGGAGAGGGCCTCCAGGCCGACCGCGCCGGAACCGCCGTAGAGGTCGAGCACGCGGGCGCCGGTCAGCGGGCCGTCGAGCGACTCCCACGTGGAGAACAGTCCCTCGCGCGCCCGGTCGGAGGTCGGGCGGGTGCCGTTGCCCGGCGGTACGGCGAGGCGGCGGCCGCCGGCCGTACCGGCGATCACGCGGGTCATGGGCCCGTCCTTACGTTGCGCGGTGGTCGAGGGGCGGGCGCCCGGCGGGCTCCGCCCTCCCACGATATGTCCGTCCCCCGGGGGGCGGGTCCGCGCTCGGCTCGGGCCGACCGTGATCGTTCTCACGGCGCGGGCCGCGAGCGGTCCGGGCCCGCGGGTCAGCCCTTGTCCAGATACTGCTCCCGTTCGTCGTCCAGCAGGGCGGACAGCGCGGTCCGCAACTCGGGGCAGCCGGTCAGCTCGGGGTCGGCGGCGACCAGGGCGGTGGCCTCCTCGCGGGCCGCCGCGATCACCTCCTCGTCCTCGATGACCGCGAGCATCCGCAGCGAGGACCGGGCACCGGACTGCGCCTGGCCGAGGACGTCGCCCTCGCGCCGCTGTTCGAGGTCGATGCGGGAGAGCTCGAAGCCGTCGAGGGTGGCGGCGACCGCGGCGAGCCGGGCGCGGGCCGGGCTGGCCTCGGGCATCTCGCTGACCAGCAGGCACAGACCGGGCGCCGAGCCGCGGCCGACCCGCCCGCGGAGCTGGTGGAGCTGGGAGACGCCGAAGCGGTCCGCGTCCATGATCACCATGGCGGTGGCGTTGGGGACGTTGACGCCGACCTCGATGACGGTGGTGGCGACCAGCACGTCCAGCTCGCCGGCGGCGAACCGGCGCATCACGTCGTCCTTGTCGTCGGGGGCCATCCGGCCGTGCAGCACCGCCACCCGGAGTCCGGCGAGCGGGCCCTTGCGCAGGTGCTCGGCGATGTCCAGGACCGCCAGCGGGGGGCGCTTCTCGGCCAGGTCCTCCGCTGAACTCGGCTCCGCCGGCGCGTCCTTGGCCTTCTTCCCCTTGGGGGCGGCGGCGTCCTCGTCGTCGCCGATCCGCGGACAGACCACGTAGGCCTGGTGACCGGCGACCACTTCCTCGCGGACCCGCTCCCAGGCGCGGGCGAGGAAGTGCGGCTTGTCCTTGGCGGGGACCACGTGGCTGGCGATCGGGGAGCGGCCGGCGGGGAGCTGGTCCAGGACCGAGGTCTCCAGGTCGCCGAAGACGGTCATGGCGACCGTCCGCGGGATCGGCGTCGCGGTCATCACGAGCAGGTGCGGGGGTTGCTTGCCCTTGGCGCGCAGGGCGTCGCGCTGCTCGACGCCGAAGCGGTGCTGCTCGTCGACGACGACCAGGCCCAGGTCGTGGAACTGCACCACGTCCTCGATCAGGGCGTGCGTCCCGATCACGATGCCGGCCTCGCCGGTGACCAGGTCCAGCAGCGCCTGGCGGCGGGCCGCGGCCCCCATCGACCCCGTCAGCAGCACCACCTTGGTGCCCTGCTCGGCGCCGCCCAGCAGGCCGCCCTCGGCGAGGTCGCCCATCATCTCCGTGACGGAGCGGTGGTGTTGCTGGGCCAGCACCTCGGTCGGCGCGAGCATCGCGGCCTGGCCGCCGCTGTCGACGACGCCGAGCATGGCGCGCAGCGCGACCATGGTGTTGTGGGTGACCGTGAAGTGGTCGGTCACGTAGGCGTGGGAGGGGTGCGCGACGCTGATGCACTGGACGGGCTTGCGGCCGACGTGCTCGACGGCCCGGACGGTGCGGTGGAAGGCAGCGTCGTCCGCGTCGCCGGCGGTGCCCTCGTCGGGCGTCGCCACCGTGACGTCGTGCCCGCCGTCGACGGGGGTGGCGTGGGCGGTGCCGCCCAGCGAGCGGGCCAGCCAGGCGAGGTCGGCGGCCAGCGGCTCCGGGACGGCACGGACGAGCGTGCCGGTGCCCGCGGGCTCGCCGGCGGCGGCCAGCAGGCCCGCCAGCAGCGCCCGGCGGTCCTTGACGGGGGCGTTGCGGTAGGCGGCGGGGACGCTCGCGCCGGCCGGGCCGTGGCCGCCCGCGCCCAGCGTCCGCCCCAGTGCGTACGGGTCGAGCGGGCGGTGCCCGCCGTCGTCGAGGTCCACGGGGGTGGCCGGGGCGATCGACCAGCGCGGCCGGCCGTCGTCGTCCAGCAGCGCGGTCCGCAGCTCGCGGGTGGTCAGCACCCGTTCCTCCGTGGGGCGGGAGGTTCCCGTGGTGCGGGAGGCCCCCGTGGTGCGGGCGGAGACGATCCACAGGTGCTCGTCGTCGCACTCGACGGTGCTGCCGTCGGACAACACCAGTCGCCACACCTCCCGCTCGCCCTGCGGGAACACCCCGTCCACCAGGGCCGTCGCCCCGCTGGGCACCACCACTTCGCTGCCCACCGCGAGCCGTCCCATGGGACGGAAGCCGCGCGGGGTGAGGACCAGGGCGTCCAACGGCTGGGCCTTGCCGGAGCCGACCTCGCCCTGGAGGAGGCGGTGCATCGGGTGCTCGGTCGCCAGGTCGTCGAAGATCTCCCGGCTGACCTTCGTCTGTCCCTCGGTGAGGGTGAACGGCAGCCGGGCGTCGAACGCGTCGAGGATGCCGCCCGGGGTCAACTGGCGGGCAACGGCGGGGAGTTGAGCGTCGGCGAAGCGACGGCGGGCGAGCGCGACCTGGAGCACGAACGCCTCGTCCCACTTCAGCCGGGCCCGCGCGTCGGCGACGTCGGCCTTGCTGCCGGGGCGGTGGACCTTCAGCAGCGCCTCGGTGAGCGGGATCAACCCGCGCCCCTCGCGCAGCCCCGGGGGCAGCGGGTCCACGGCGTCCTGGGCGCTGGGCAGCACCGCGTCGACCGCCTTGGTGATCTTCCAGGAGGCCATCTGCTGGCACGCCGGGTAGATCGGCATGAGCTGACTGGCGAAGGCGTCCACGGCCTCGGTGTCGGCGTCCCGGTCGAGGAGTTCGTACTCCGGGTGGGCCAGTTGGAGCTTGCGGTTGAAGACCGAGACCTTGCCCGCGAACATCGCGCGCCTGCCGGGCAGCAGGTCCTTGTGCGGTTTGTGGATGCCCTTGCCGAAGAACACCAGCTGGAGCCGGCCGCTGCCGTCCGTGAGGGTCACTTCCAGCCGCTGCCCGCGGCCGTGGTTGAACGTCAGCACGCGGGCGTCGGCGACCCGGGCCACGACCGTGACGTGTTCGTCCAACGGCAGGTCCGACAGCCGGGTCAGCTCACCGCGCTCGGCGTAGCGCCGCGGATAGTGGTGCAGCAGATCGCCGACCGTCTCCAGGCCGAGGTGCTCGGCCAGGACCTTCGCGGTGGTGCCGCCGAGGATCTTCTTCAGGGGTTCGTCGAGCGCTGCCACGCGTTCCATTGCACACCACGGCACTGACAACGAGCCACCACCGTCGCCTTCCGCCGCCGGGAATTCCCGACCCGGACGGCAATTCCGCCACCGTGCCGACGCCCGCGGTGCGCCGTTCCACGCCGATCTGCGCCGATCAGTGCCGATCAGTGGCGCGCTATTCCACGCCGATCAAGAGGGGCGCCGCATGGGCGCCGCCTTCGTAGACGACGGTGTCCACCGCGAGGTGGCGCTCGCGGACGTGCCGCTCCAACCCTTCGGCGAGGGAAGCGGGGACGTCCGCGCCGAGCACCAGGGTCACCAGTTCGCCGCCGGCGGAGAGCATCCGGTCGAGCACCGTCATCGCGGTGCGGGCGAGGTCCGGCCCGATCACCACCACGTCGCCGTCGATGAGGCCGAGCACGTCGCCGGCCTGGCAGACCCCGGCCATCGTCCAGGACCGGTGCTCGGCGACGGCCAGTTCGGCGTAGCGGGTGGCGCCGGCCGCCGCGGTCATCGCGACCATGTCCTGATCGAAGCTGCGGCCCGGCTCGTGGACGGCCAGCGCCGCGAGTCCCTGGACGGCGGAGCGGGTCGGGATCAGGGCGACCCGCACGCCCTCGGCCCGGGCCTGCTCGGCGGCGGCCGCCGCGGTGTGCCGCAGCTCCGGGTCGTTGGGCAGCAGCATCACCTCGCGGGCGTGCGCCTGCCGGATCGCCTGGACCAGTTCGCCGCTGGCCGGCGGCTCCCCGGGGCGGACCGTCACCGGGGTCGCGCCGGCGTCCGCGCACAGGGCGGCGAGCCCGGCGCCCGGCATCACCGCCACCACGGCCCGGGGTGCCAGCGCCGGCTCCTTGGCGCGCGGCCCGGCGCCGAAGTGGGTGATCCGGATCCGGTACGGCCGACCGGCCTCGATGCCGGCCTCCACCGCGGCCCCGGCGTCGTCGACGTGCACGTGGACGTTCCACAGGCCGTCGCCGCCGACCACCACCAGGGAGTCGCCGAGCCGGTCGAGCCGGTCCCGCAGCCGGGCCACGTCGGCGTCGCCGGCCTCCAGCAGGTAGATCACCTCGAAGGCGGGCCCACCGACGTGCGGATCGGCGCAACCGTCCGCCCCCGGTGGCATCACCGCGCAGCCCGCCGCCTCCGGGACCGGCCCACCGGCCTGTACGGCGACGGGCTCGGCGGTCACCTCCCCGGACAGTGCGTCGGCGAGCGCGCCCAGCAGGGCCACCAGCCCGCAACCGCCGGCGTCCACCACCCCGGCCTGCCCGAGCACCGCGAGCTGTTCGGGGGTGGCCCGCAGCGCCTTGACCGCGCCCTGGTGGGCGGCCCGGGCGACCTCGGCGGCCTCGGCTGCCTCACCGGCGTCGGCGGCGCTCAGCTCGGCGGCGTCGGCGGCGGCCGTCGCCACGGTCAGCACGGTGCCCTCCACGGGATGCGCGACCGCCTCGTACGCCGCGCTGGCGGCCCGGCGCAACGCCCGGCGCAGGGCGTCCGCGGCACCGCTGCCACCGGTGGGGGCGGCCGCGAGCACCTGGGCCATACCGCGCAGCAGCTGGGCCAGGATGGTGCCGGAGTTGCCGCGCGCCCCGATGAGGGCGCCGTGCGCCATGGCGCCGACGGCGGCGGCGAGGTCCGGTTGCGTGCCGGCGGAACCGTGCCCGTCGAAGGCGGCCTCGACCGCGCGGGCGGCCGATTCCAGCGTCAGGTAGAGGTTGGTGCCGGTGTCGCCGTCGGCGACCGGATAGACGTTGATCGCGTCGATCCGCTCGCGTTCCCGTCCGAGCGCCTCCAGGGCCAGTCCGCACCAGGTGCGGACGGCGGCGGCGTCGAGCGGGTAGGGCACGTCGTCCTCCTGAAGGTCGCGGGATGCACCCGCACAGTAGTCGCCGGAACGCCGGGGAGGCCGGGTCGGGTCCGGGGGGTGCGTGCTAGTTTCGTCCTGCGGGAGTGGCCGTTGTATGCTGCTCCGGTTGCCCGATGAAAATCGGGCCATTCCTCTCCTGTCGGCGTCGGCACGGCTATGCACTCGACCCGGCAGGCTTCCCGTAAGTGCATCTGAAGTCTTTGGAGTGACCCGTGGCTGCCAACTGCGACGTCTGCGGCAAGGGGCCGGGCTTCGGCAAGAGTGTCTCGCACTCGCATCGCCGCACCAACCGTCGTTGGAACCCCAACATCCAGACGGTTCGTGCAGTGATCGGGCGCACGCCGAAGAAGCTGAACGCCTGCACCTCGTGCATCAAGGCCGGCAAGGTCTCGCGCTGACGCCTTAGCCGTAGCGCAGCCCCGCCGGTTGCTTGAGAAGCCGGTCCACCTCAGGGTGGGCCGGCTTCTGCCGTTGTCTTAACGGGAGCGCGGCGCGGGTGGTCGATCCGCGGCCCCCGGCGGTCAGGGGGCGGTGCGCAGCCGCCACGCGTGGTCGACCGGGCCGATGCCGGCGCCCAGGCGGAAGCCCGCCGCGATCGCGCCGGTGACGTACTCCTTCGCGGCCACGGCCGCCTGCGGGACGGTGTCCCCCAGGGCGAGCCGGGCGGCGAGCGCGCTGGCGAGGGTGCAGCCGGTGCCGTGGGTGTGGCGGTTGTCGTGCCGGGGGGCGCGCAGCCAGTGCTCGGCGCTGCCGTCGGTGAGCAGGTCCACCGCCTCACCGGCCGCGTCCGCCGCGTCGTTCGGGAGGTGCCCGCCCTTGATCAGGACCCAGCGCGGCCCGAAGGCCAGCACGGCGTCGGCGGCCCGCCGCATCGCGTCGGCGGTGTGCACCCGTTCTCCGGTGAGCTGCGCCACCTCGTCGAGGTTGGGGGTGGCGACCGTCGCGGTCGGCAGGAGCTTGTGGCGGACCGCGTCCAGCGCGGAGGCCGCCAGCAGCGCGTCACCGTGCTTGGAGACGCCCACCGGGTCGACGACGACCGGCACGTCGAGACCGGCGAGCAGCTCCGCGACGGTCTCGACGAGTGCGGCCGAGGAGAGCATGCCGGTCTTCACGGCCTGGACGCCGATGTCGTCGACGACGCTGCGGAACTGGGCGCGCACCGCCTCGACGGGCAGTTCCCACGCCCCCTGGACGCCCAGGGAGTTCTGCGCGGTGACGGCGGTGAGCACGCTCATGCCGTGGGTGCCCAGCGCCAGCATCGTCTTCAGGTCTGCCTGGATGCCGGCACCGCCGCCGGAGTCGGAGCCGGCGACGGTGAGCACGCGGGGAGGTGTCTGCATGCCGCGAATCTACTCGGGGTCCCCGGTGTCGCCGAAGTGGTCCCAGCCGGCCTTGGCCCAGGGGGCGCCGTCGACCGTCACCTGGGGCAGCGCCGAGGGGTTGAGGACCTCGCCGATCACCTTCCAGCGGGCCGGCAGCTTCACGTCGGGCGGGAAGGTGGCCACGATGGCGTGGTCCTCACCGCCGTTGAGCACCCACTGCATCGGGTCGACGCCGACCGCCGTGCCGATGTCGGACATCTGCGAGGGGATGTCGATGTGGGCCGAGCGCAGGTCGATGCGGACCTTGCTGGCCTCGGCGATGTGCCCGAGGTCGGCGACGAGCCCGTCGCTGACGTCGGTCATGGCGGTGGCGCCGAGTGCCGCGGCGGCCGGGCCCGCGTGGTACGGCGGTTCGGGACGGCGGTGCGCCTCCACGAAGGCGCGCGGGGAGCGGAAGCCGCGGGTGAGCACCGCGTGGCCGGCGGCGGACCAGCCGAGCCAGCCGGTCACCGCGACGACGTCGCCGGGCTGGGCGCCGGCGCGGGTCACCGGCTCCTGGTTGCGCAGGTCACCGAGGGCGGTGATGGCGACGGTGATGGTGTCGCCGCGGACCACGTCCCCGCCGACCACCGCGGCGCCGGCCACCTGGCACTCGTCCCGCAACCCGTCCATCAGCTCGGTCGCCCAGGTCGCCGGGAGTTCCGCGGGGACCACCAGGCCGAGCAGGATCGCGGTGGGCACCGCGCCCATCGCCGCGATGTCGGCGAGGTTCTGCGCGGCGGCCTTGCGGCCGACGTCGTAGGCGGTGGACCAGTCCCGGCGGAAGTGCCGGCCTTCGAGGAGAATGTCAGTGCTGGCGACGACCCTGCGGTCCGGCGCGGTGACCACCGCGGCGTCGTCCCCCGGCCCGATCCGTACGGCGGGAGTGGAGGTGAGCCGGGAGGTGAGCTCTCTGATAAGCCCGAATTCCCCCAGCTCGCCCACGGTGCCCTTCATGCTGTTGCCCTTCCCATGTGTACGGACGGTCCGTACGTGGCTGACGAGTGCGCCGCACCGGCCGTGTTCACCGCGCGGGTCTCCCCGCTCCGCTCGGTGACGCGGTACCGTGGCGTCCCTTCTTCCCACATGATCCTCGTAGCCGCCCTGGAGGTTCCGTGGTACAGGCTTACATCCTGATCCAGACCGAGGTCGGCAGGGCCTCGGCGGTGGCCGAGGTGATCGCGAAGATCCCCGGTGTGCTGACGGCCGAGGACGTGACCGGCCCCTATGACGTCATCGTGCGCGCCCAGGCGGACACCGTCGATGAGTTGGGCCGCATGGTGGTCGCGAAGGTCCAGCAAGTGGACGGCATCACGCGGACGCTCACCTGCCCGGTGGTCCATCTCTAGCTCCCCCGTATGCTCGGCCGGGTGATACGCGCGAGACGCCGGTACTTGGCCGCCTTTCCCCTGCTCACCGCCGTCTGCGCGGTGGCGGGCTGTTCGTCCGCCGTGCAGGTGGCGGCGCCCTCCCCCACCGGCGAGGCCGCACAGCACTGCCGAGCACTCCACCAAGACCTGCCGCGGACCGTGGACGGGCTGAAGCGGGGTAGCGCCGAGCCGGTCTCGGACTTCACTGCCATATGGGGCGATCCTGCCGTGGAGCTGCGCTGCGGGGTGCCCAAGCCGGAGGTGCTCAGGCACGGGAGTGAACATTACAACCCCAACCCCGACTCGGCGGAAGTCGACGGCGTCCAGTGGCTCTTCGAGAAGCAGGACGACGGCTACCGCTTCACGACGGTCCTGCGGAAGGTCTACGTGGAGGTGACCGTGCCGGGGAAGTACGCCCCGGAGGTCAACGTGCTGCCCGACCTCGCAGGGGCGGTGCAGAAGGCCATTCCGGCCGGGGTGTAGCGGGCGTCCGCCGGCCCGCCGGGCCCGATGCCGGCCCGGCGCCCGGACTGTCGGCCGGACCGCGACCGCGCCCCGCGGGGTGCGCCCACCGGCATGCCGCACCGGCCGCAGCGCCGCACGGGACGGAATGCCTCCCGGCCCGGCCGCGTTGTGGCCCCGCAGGGGGCGCGCGCACCCCCTAGGGGATCCGTTCGCCCGCCCCCGAAGACGCGCGCCTCAGCGCAACCCCGTCGAGCGGCGCAGCGCCGCCTCCAGGAGCCGGTCGACGAGTTCCGGGTAGCTGACGCCGCTCTCCTGCCACATCCGCGGGTACATCGAGATGGGCGTGAAGCCGGGCAGCGTGTTGATCTCGTTGATCACGAACTCGCCGTTGTCCTGCAGGAAGAAGTCCGCGCGGACCAGGCCCTCGCAGGACGCCGCGTCGAAGGCCGCGACCGCCAGCGCCCGGACCTCGGCGGTCTGCTCGTCGGTCAGCGGCGCGGGCACGATGCCGGCGGCCGAGTCGATGTACTTGGCCTCGAAGTCGTAGAAGTCGTGGGCGGTGACCGGCGGGATCTCGGCGGGGACGCTGGCCCGCGGGCCGTCCTCGAACTCCAGCACCCCGCACTCGATCTCGCGGCCGCGCAACAGCGACTCCACGATGATCTTGGGGTCGTGGCGCCGGGCCTCCTCGAGGGCCGCGTCCAGCCCGGCGAGGTCGTCGACCTTGCTGATGCCCATGGACGAACCGGCCCGGGCGGGCTTCACGAACAGCGGCCAGCCGTGCTCACCGGCGAAGTCCACGATCTTCTTGCGGGCGGCCGCGGGGTCCGTGTCCCACTCGCGCGGGCGGACGACCTCGTAGGGGCCGACCGGCAGCCCGAAGGAGGTGAACACCCGCTTCATGTAGTCCTTGTCCTGGCCCACGGCCGAGGCGAGCACGCCGGAGCCGACGTAGGGCACCCCGGACAGTTCCAGCAGGCCCTGGAGCGTGCCGTCCTCGCCGTACGGGCCGTGCAGCACCGGGAAGACGACGTCGACCTCGCCGAGGGCCTTGGGGACCGCGCCCGGCTCGGTGTAGACGACCTCGCGGGTGGTGGGGTCCGCGGAGAGCACCACCGCGCCGTCCCCGCCCTCGGCGAGCTCGGCGACGCTGGGCAGCCTCCGGTCCGTGATCGCCATCCGCGCGGGGTCGTCGGCGGTCAGCGCCCACCGGCCGTCGGTCGTGATGCCGATGGGCAGCACGTCGTACTTGTCGCGGTCGATGGCGGCCAGCACGGCTCCGGCGGTGACCACCGAGATGGCGTGCTCGGAGCTGCGGCCGCCGAACACGACGGCGACGCGGGGCTTGTGGGAGGAGGTCTCGCTGCTCATAACGGGTTGAGGGTACCTGCTGGTAGGAGGTGCGTCAGTGCCGCGGCGGCCATCGGTGGCGTCGCGGCGCGGAAGGGGGCCGCCGCCCGGCGCGCGGGCGGGCGGCGGGCGGACCCTCAGTGCCGCTCGGGCTTGGCGCTGCGGGACATCAGTTGCTTGAGCGCGACCAGCGGCGGCTTGCCCTCGTGGACGATCTCCACCACGGTCTCGGTCAGCGGCATGTCGACGCCGTGCCGGCGGGCCAGATCCAGCACCGACTCGCAGGACTTGACGCCCTCGGCGGTCTGCTTGGTGACCGCGATCGTCTCCGCCAGCGACATGCCCCGGCCGAGGTTGGTGCCGAAGGTGTTGTTGCGGGACAGCGGCGAGGAGCAGGTCGCGACGAGGTCGCCCATGCCGGCCAGGCCGGCGAAGGTGTGCGCGTCGGCGCCCATGGCCAGGCCGAGCCGGGTCGTCTCGGCCAGTCCGCGGGTGATCAGGGACGCCTTGGCGTTGTCGCCCAGGCCCATGCCGGTGGCGATGCCGACGGCCAGCGCGATGACGTTCTTGACCGCGCCGCCCAGTTCGCAACCCACCACGTCGGTGTTGGTGTACGGGCGGAAGTACGGGGTGTGGCAAGCGGCCTGGAGGCGCCGGGCGACGTCCTCGTCGACGCAGGCCACGACGGCCGCGGCGGGCTGCCGGGCGGCGACCTCCTTGGCGAGGTTGGGGCCGGTCAGCACCGCGACGCGTTCCGCGGGGACCTTGGCGACCTCTTCGATGACCTCGCTCATGCGCTTGGCGGTGCCCAGTTCGACGCCCTTCATCAGGGAGACCAGGACCGTGTCGGGGGGCAGCAGGGGCGCCCACTCTGCGAGGTTGGCGCGCAACGTCTGGGAGGGCACGGTGAGGACGGTGAAGTCAGCGCCGCGGGCGGCCTCGGCCGGGTCGGTGGTGGCCCGTACGCCCTCGGGGAGTTCGACGCCCGGCAGGTAGTCCGGGTTGGTGCGACCGGTGTTGATGGCGTCGACGAGGGCCGCTCTGCGCGCCCACAGGGTCACCTCGCAGCCCGCGTCGGCGAGCACCATCGCGAATGCGGTGCCCCAGGACCCCGTGCCGAAGACGGCGCAGCGCGTCACTTGCCTTCATCCTCCTGTGCCTGTCGGTTGTTTCGGGCCGGCTGCGCGGTGGCGGCCGGTGCGGTGGTCCCGGCCGGCTCCCGGGCGTCGTCGCCGGCGCCGGACGCCGCGGCGGCCCTGGCGGCCTCGCGGGCGGCGCGGCGCTCCCGGGCGATTTCCTTGCGGTAGTCGAACGGTTCGGCCGGCGCGGTCTCGCCGCGGATGCCGGCGAGCTCGTCGGTGATGGCCGCCATGATCTTCTCGGTGACGGCGCGCAGCACCTCGGCGGTGGGCTCCTGGCCGTAGAACTCGCTGAGGTCGACCGGCGGACCGGCCTGGACCCGCAGCGTCTTGCGCGGGAAGAGCTGGAGCTTGTGCTCCTTGGCGTACGGCGGCATCGCCTCGTTGGCGCCCCACTGGGCGACGGGGATGACCGGTGCCTTCGTCAGCAGCGCGACCCGGGCGGCGCCGGTCTTGCCCTGCATGGGCCACATCTTCGGGTCGCGGGTGAGGGTGCCTTCCGGGTAGAAGGCGACGCATTCGCCCTTCTCGATGGCGTTCACGGCGGCACGGAAGGCGGTGGCGGCGTCGGTGGTTTCCCGGTAGACCGGGATCTGGCCCGTTCCGCGCATCATCATGCCGACAAAGCCGCTCTTGAAGAGTCCGGCCTTGGCGAGGAATCGGGGGACCCGCCCGGTGTTGTACTGATAGTGCGCATAGGAGAGCGGATCAAGATACGAGTTGTGGTTGACCGCGGTAATAAAACCGCCGTCGGCTGGAATGTGCTCCATTCCCCGCCAGTCCCGCTTGAACAGAACCAAGAGCGGCGGTTTGCAGATGACCGCGGCCATGCGGTACCAGAAGCCGATTCTGCGGCGGGACACTGGGACACCCTCCTTGTGGGACCTGCGAAGCTGCTGCGAGCCGGCAGCCGCACAAGTGTCGCCCCGCGTACCCGCTATGTCGAGAACACCGTAACCCCGCCACTCCGGAAAGGTTCCGGCGGCGGGTGAGAATGATCCGGATGCGAAGAGACGGAGCGGATGTGAGCTGGAGCCTCGTAGTGCCGCTGAAACCCCTGGTGCGGGCCAAGAGCAGGCTCTCCGAGGCCGCCGGTGAGGAGTTCCGGCCGAAGTTGGCGCTGGCATTCGCACTGGACACCGTGACGGCCGCGCTGGCCTGCGCGGACGTGCGGGATGTGGCGGTTGTCACGGACGATCCGGTGGCCGGGGAGCACTTGGCGGCACTGGGGGCGCGCATCGTGCCGGACGCTCCGGCCAACGGACTGAACGCCGCGCTGGCCCATGGTGCGGCCGTCGTGCGGGCCCACCGGCCCGGTGCGCAGGTCGCCGCGCTGAACGCCGATCTCCCGGCGCTGCGCCCGGCCGAGCTGTCGCGGGTGCTCCATTCCGCCGCGCTATTTCCACGGGCATTTCTCGCGGATGCGGCGGATATCGGGACAACGCTTCTGTCCGCGACTTCCGGTACGGAATTGGAACCGGCTTTCGGGGGCCCCTCGCGGGCCCGGCACCGGTCGTCCGGGGCGTACGAGATCTCCGTGCCGGACGTGCCGTCGGTGCGCCGGGACGTGGACACCGGGGAGGACCTGCGGGCCGCGCTGGCACTGGGCGTGGGGCCGCACACCGCACGGCAGGCGCCGCGGGTGCCGGGGTGGGCGGAGTGGGCCGGTGTGCTGAGCCCGGCCGGCCGCTCGACCGCGCTGGGGGCCGTGGAACTGCCGGCCGTCTCGGGCCGTACGGTACCGCCGCAGGTCAGAGCGTCTGGAGCGTGACGAGGGCGATCCGCCGGTCGTCACCCTCGCCGGTGGTCTCGATCCGCACCCGCTGACCGGGGCGGAGCAGGAGCAGGCCGCCGGCGTCGAAGGCCGCCGCGTCGAAGGGCAGCGGGGTCCCGTCGTCCAGCAGCACGCTGCCGGAGCGGGTGGTCTCGTCGTAGGTGTACGCGGTGGCCTGCATGGGCCCAGCGTAGACGGGGTCCCGGGCCGGTACGCACCGCGGGCCGGGCTCCCCGGAGGGAGACCGGCCCGGCGCCTGGCGTTGCGTCGCCGCTTCGGAATTACCGCTTGCGGGCGGTGGTCTTCTTGGCGGTGGTCTTGCGCGCCGTGGTCTTCTTGGCGGGAGCCTTCTTCGCCGTCGCCTTCTTCGCGGGCGCGGTCTTCTTCGCCGTGGCCTTCTTCGCCGGCGCCGCCTTCTTCGCGGTGGTCTTCTTCGCCGTCGTCTTCTTCGCCGGCGCCGCCTTCTTCGCGGTGGTCTTCTTCGCGGTGGCCTTCTTCACCGCGGTGGCCTTCTTCGCCGCCGCCTTCTTCGCCGGCGCCGCCTTCTTGGCCGCGGCCTTCTTGGCGACGGCCTTCTTCGCCGCCGCCTTCTTGATGGCGGTACCGCCGGTCAGGCTGCCCTTGGGCGCCTTCTTGACGGCGACCTCGCCACCCTTGGGGAGCTTCTTCGAGCCGCTCACCAGGTCCTTGAAGCCCTGACCGGCGCGGAAACGGGGCACCGAGGTCTTCTTGACCCGGACCCGCTCACCCGTCTGCGGGTTGCGCGCGTAGCGGGCCGGGCGGTCCACCTTCTCGAACGAGCCGAATCCGGTGACCGAAACGCGGTCGCCGGCGACAACTGCACGGACGACGGCGTCCAGTACGGCGTCCACCGCGTCCGCGGCGTTCTGACGGCCGCCGAGCTTGTCGGCAATGGCCTCTACGAGCTGCGCCTTGTTCACGTCTTCCCCTTCGGAGACATTGCTGGAACGAAAGATTCCAAGCTTTTTCGCACGTTAGGCAGATATATACCGCAAATCAAACACGAAACGGGCTAATCACCCTTGTGCCGCAACGGACTCGACCTTCACGGACTTCCCTCGGCATGCACATCTTCGGGATAACGACCTTCGTCAAGGTCGTGCATGAACCTCTCCAGACGCCTTGCCGCGTCCGCAAGATCGTGTTTAGCCGCAGCCGTGATGACGAGCAGCTTCCGGGTCAGCGCCATCCGTACGCCCTCCGGGACTTGCAGTGTCCGCACTCTTGCGTGTGCGTCCTTGAGTCGGTCGGCGACGAAACCGTAGAGCTCGAGTTGGTCGTCGCGTTCCATGCGCTAATTGTGCCATCTGCGGCGAGTTGTCGCTTCACGGGGCCTCAACACTGGCCCTGACAAGCCGAAGCGCCCCCCGCCAACTGCACAGGGGGCGCATCGTACGCAATAAGCCTTTGAGCCATAAAACCCGAGGTCAGACCTCGATGGTACGCGGTTTGAACGAGGGCCTGTTCGCCTCGTAGGCGGCGATGGCGGACTCCTCCCGAAGGGTGAGGCTGATGTCGTCCAGACCCTCCAGCAGCCGCCAACGGGCGTTCTCGTCCAGCTCGAAGCCGGCGGTGACGCCCTCGGCACGGACCTCGCGGGCCACCAGGTCCACGGTGACCTCGGCGGTGGGGTCGGACTCCACCAGCTTCTGCAGCCGGTCCACGGTCTCCTGCGGCAGGACCACCGTCAGCAGGCCGTTCTTGAGGGAGTTGCCGCGGAAGATGTCGGCGAACCGCGAGGAGATGACGGCCTTGAAGCCGTAGTTCTGCAGCGCCCAGACGGCGTGCTCACGGGAGGAGCCGGTGCCGAAGTCGGGGCCGGCGACCAGGACGGTGGCGCCCTTGTGGGCCTCCTGGTTGAGGACGAACTCCGGGTCCTTGCGCCAGGCCTCGAACAGCCCGTCCTCGAAGCCGTCCCGAGTGACCTTCTTCAGCCAGTGGGCCGGGATGATCTGGTCGGTGTCGACGTTGGAGCGGCGCAGCGGAACGGCCCGGCCGGTGTGGGTGGTGAAAGCTTCCATGGTTCTCAGACTCCCGCGGGCGTAGCGACGTCGACGTCGGACAGGTCGGCCGGTGAGGCCAGATGGCCGAGAACCGCCGTTGCGGCAGCCACCTGCGGCGAGACCAGGTGGGTGCGGCCGCCCTTGCCCTGCCGACCCTCGAAGTTGCGGTTGGAGGTGGACGCGGAGCGCTCACCGGGCGCCAGCTGGTCGGGGTTCATGCCCAGGCACATCGAGCAACCCGCGTGCCGCCATTCGGCGCCGGCCGCGGTGAAGACCTTGTCCAGGCCCTCCGCAACGGCTTCCAGCGAAACCCGGACCGAGCCGGGAACGATCAGCATGCGCACGCCCTCGGCGACCGAACGGCCTTCCAGGATCGCCGCCGCGGAGCGCAGGTCCTCGATCCGGCCGTTGGTGCACGAACCTACGAAGACGGTGTCCACGGAGATCTCGCGCAGCGGCTGACCCGCCGTCAACCCCATGTATTCCAGGGCCTTTTCGGCGGCGAACCGCTCCGAGGGGTCCTCGTACGAAGCCGGGTCGGGGACGTTCGCCGAAAGCGGGGCGCCCTGGCCCGGGTTGGTGCCCCAGGTGACGAACGGCGACAGCGTCGCGGCGTCGATGACGACCTCGGCGTCGAAGACCGCGTCGTCGTCGGTGCGCAGCGTCTGCCAGTACGCGACGGCGGCGTCCCAGTCCCCGTCCCTGGGGGCGTGGTCGCGGCCCTGGAGGTAGTCGAAGGTGGTGCGGTCCGGGGCGATCATGCCGGCCCGGGCGCCCGCCTCGATCGACATGTTGCAGATGGTCATCCGGGCTTCCATCGACAGCTTCTCGATGGCCGAGCCGCGGTACTCGATGACGTAGCCCTGGCCCCCGCCGGTGCCGATCTTCGCGATGATGGCCAGGATCAGGTCCTTGGCGGTGACGCCCTCGGGCAGTTCGCCCTCGACGGTGATCGCCATGGTCTTGAACGGCGCCATCGGCAGCGTCTGGGTCGCCAGGACGTGCTCGACCTGGCTGGTGCCGATGCCGAACGCCAGCGCGCCGAAGGCGCCGTGGGTGGAGGTGTGGCTGTCACCGCAGACCACGGTGGTGCCGGGCTGGGTCAGGCCCAACTGCGGTCCCACGACGTGGACGACGCCCTGCTCGACGTCGCCCAGCGGGTGCAGCCGGACGCCGAACTCCGCGCAGTTCTTGCGCAGGGTCTCCAGCTGGGTGCGCGAGACCGGGTCGGCGATCGGCTTGTCGATGTCGAGGGTCGGGGTGTTGTGATCCTCGGTGGCGATGGTCAGGTCCGTGCGGCGCACTCCGCGGCCGGCCTTGCGCAGGCCGTCGAACGCCTGCGGGCTGGTGACCTCGTGCAGCAGGTGCAGATCGATGAAGAGGAGGTCGGGCTCGCCTTCCGCGCGCCGGACGACGTGGTCGTCCCAGACCTTCTCCGCAAGTGTCCGTCCCATCGCTTTCCCTCCGGCCGGCCGGGTGCCGGCCTTGCTCGTCTGTGCGCGGTGACCCGCGAATATCCCCTGGCGGGCGTGACGCCGGGCCCTGGTCGAGGGCCGCACCTACAGAGTGACGACTTCCATGGAAAATTGAACTTGCGTTTCACACTGTGAGACGCGAGTATCGTTGCATGGACAACTCTAGCGGCGTCGGCGTTCTCGACAAGGCAGCTCTGGTTTTGAGCGCTCTGGAGTCCGGTCCGGCCACCCTCGCCGGGCTGGTCGCGGCGACCGGGCTTGCACGACCCACGGCCCACCGGCTGGCCGTGGCTCTGGAACACCACCGGATGGTGGCGAGGGACATGCAGGGCCGGTTCATCCTCGGCCCGCGGCTCTCCGAGCTCTCCGCGGCGGCCGGCGAGGACCGCCTCCTGGCCACGGCAGGACCGGTGCTCACGCACCTGCGCGACGTGACGGGCGAGAGCGCCCAGCTCTATCGCCGGCAGGGCGACATGCGGATCTGCGTGGCAGCGGCGGAACGGCTGTCCGGACTGCGGGACACCGTGCCGGTCGGCTCCACACTGACGATGAAGGCGGGCTCCTCGGCCCAGATCCTGATGGCCTGGGAGGAGCCGGAGCGCCTGCACCGCGGACTGCAGGGCGCCCGCTTCACCGCCACCGCGCTCTCCGGCGTGCGGCGCCGCGGCTGGGCCCAGTCGATCGGCGAGCGGGAGCCCGGCGTGGCCTCCGTCTCCGCGCCCGTCCGCGGCCCCTCCAACCGCGTGGTGGCCGCCGTGTCGGTCTCCGGCCCGATCGAGCGCCTGACGCGCCACCCGGGCCGCATGCACGCCCAGGCGGTCATCGACGCCGCCGCCCGCCTCTCCGAGGGCCTGCGCCGCAACGGCTCGTAGGACCCCGCCGAAAACCCCACCGGCCGGCCCCGCTCCCCCGCGGCGGCCGGCCGGTCCGCGTCCCGGCATCCCGCGCCGGCCGCCCCAACTCTGCGCGCGCCGCGCCCAGCTGCCGTCGCGCCACGACGAACTCCCCGGCCGGACAAGGCCGTTGCCCACCCCGTCGGCGAGGAGTCCCGGCACAGCAGAAAGGCCCTCCGCGTGATGCGGAGGGCCTTTCTCGATGTACCCCCGACCGGATTCGAACCGGCGCTACCGCCTTGAGAGGGCGGCGTGCTAGGCCGCTACACAACGGGGGCCTTGCAGATGAGCTCTGCGAGCTGGCCTACCTGGACTCGAACCAAGACTAACTGAACCAGAATCAGTCGTGCTGCCAATTACACCATAGGCCATGGTGGTGTAGACCAGTACCCCCGACCGGATTCGAACCGGCGCTACCGCCTTGAGAGGGCGGCGTGCTAGGCCGCTACACAACGGGGGCCCTAGCGATCCTGCGTGAGTGACAGCGGGTGCGACCCTGACTGCCTCCCCGAGAAGGATCTGTACCCCCGACCGGATTCGAACCGGCGCTACCGCCTTGAGAGGGCGGCGTGCTAGGCCGCTACACAACGGGGGCCTTGCAGATGAGCTCTGCGAGCTGGCCTACCTGGACTCGAACCAAGACTAACTGAACCAGAATCAGTCGTGCTGCCAATTACACCATAGGCCATCAAAGTGCAACCCCCAGACGGGGGCTTTGCCTTGATCTGCGCTTTCCGGTCCGGGCCTTTCGGCTCTCTCGGGCGGCGCAGGAAGAACATTACCTGATCGTGGAGGGTGCTCCAAAACCGATAACCCCGCGCACCAGCTCGGGGAGCTCGGCCAGCCCGCGGATGCGATGCACCCCGGGCGGGAGCGGCTCTCCGGGGCCCGTCCGATCCAGCCACACGGCCGCCAGGCCGGCGTCCCTGGCGCCCAGGCCGTCGATGTCGAGCCGGTCCCCGACGTAGAGCACGTCGGCCGGCGGGAGGTCGAGGGCGGCGCAGGCCCCTCGGAACGCCTCGGGGGCGGGTTTGGCGTGCCCCAGGGCGTCGGCGCAGAGGACCGCCTCGAAGTGCCCGCGGATGCCCAGGGTGGTGAGCTTGCGCTCCTGGTTGGCGGTGGACGAGTTCGAGAGGACGGCCTGGCGCACCAGGGGGGTCAGTGCCTCCAGGGTCGGCACGGAGTCCGGGAAGAGCCGCCAGGCCGCCTCGTAGTGGGCGACGTAGCGGCCGAACCAGGCGTCCGCCTCGGCGTCGCTCAGCGGGGTGCCCAGGAAGGTGCGGGCACGGGCCCTGCGGTGTTCCAGGAAGCCCTGTTCGCCGGCGAGGAAGCGGGCGAACTCGGTTTCCATCGCGCGCCGCCAGCGGGTCAGTGCCGCCGCCTCGCCGCCGTAGGAGGCCAGCAGCCCTTCGGTGTGCAGGTGGCGCAGCACGCCGGTGCGGTCGGACCCGGTGTAGTCGAAGAGGGTGTCGTCGAGGTCCCAGA
>LIQL01000378.1 GCA_001418405.1 Streptomyces diastatochromogenes
GCGTGGACGGGGGCCCGTACGGGGCACGGGGCCGGGGCGTCAGCCGCGCAGGACCGCGCCCACCCGCTCGACCGCGACGGCGACCGCCGCGTCCCGGGCGGTGGTGGCCTCCTCGGCGGTCAGCGTGCGGTCGTCCGCCCGGAACCGCAGTGCGTAGGCCAGCGACTTCTTGCCGGCGCCCACCTGCTCACCGGTGAAGACGTCGAACAGCCGCACCGACTCCAGCAGTTCGCCGGCACCGTCGCGGAGGGCGGCCTCGACGTCCGCCGCCGCCACCGAGGCGTCGACGATCAGCGCGACGTCCTGCGTGGCGACCGGGAACGTGGAGATCCGCGGCGCCTTCAGCGCACCGGCCGCGGCCCGCTCCAGGCGGTCCAGGTCGATCTCCATCGCGCTGGTGCGCTCCGGCAGGCCCAGCGTCTTGACGACGCGCGGGTGCAGCTCTCCGGCGTTGCCGACGAGCACCTCCTCGCCGTCGACCAGGGCGAGCAGCGCCGCGCACCGGCCCGGGTGCCACGGGGCGTGCTGGTCCTGACGGACGATCAGCTCGACGCCGGCCTCGCGGGCGACCCGCCGGCCCGCCTCGATGGTGTCGGCCCACCCGGCCGGGTAGCCGGAACCCCACCAGCCGGCCTGCTCGCGGGCGCCGGCCAGGACCACTGCGGCCCGGCGCGGCTGCTGCGGCAGCGAGGCGTCCAGCGACGCGATCTCGTCGTCGGTCGGCCGGCGGTCCACCACCAGGCGGCGCGCCGGGCGCTCCTGACCGGTCGCCCGGAACACCGGGCCGGTCTCGAAGAGGGCCACGTCGTGGTTGCCCCGCCCGTAGTTGCGGCGCAGCGCGCCCAGCAGCCCGGGGATCAGGGTGGTGCGCAGGTCCGGCTCCTCGTCGGACAGCGGGTTCACCAGGGTGACCGCGTCCCGCCGCGGGTCGTCCGGCTCGATGCCGAGCTGGTCCAGCACCGCCTGGCCGGTGAACGGGTAGTTCAGCGCCTCGACGTAGCCGGCGCCGGCCAGTGCCCGGCCGACCCGGCGGTGCAGACGCTGACGCTCCGTCAATCCGCGGCCGGCGGGCGGCAGCGGCAGCGTGGACGGGAGGTTCTCGTAGCCCTCCAGCCGGATGACTTCCTCGGCCAGGTCGTTCGGCTCGCTGAGGTCGGGGCGCCAGGACGGCACGGTGACCACCAGCTCGTCCTGCCCGTAGACGTCGCAGCCGACCTGCTGGAGGCGGCGGACGACGGTCTCCCGGCCGTACGTCACGCCGGCGACCTTGTCCGGGTGGTGCGCCGGGATGGTGATCGTCCGCGGCCCGCGCGGCGAGACGACCTCGGTGACGCCCTCCTCGGCGGTGCCGCCGGCGAGCAGCACCAGCAGGTCCACGGTCCGCTGCGCGGCCGCGGACGCCGCCTCCGGGTCCACCCCGCGCTCGAAGCGCTTGGCGGCCTCCGACGAGAGCTTGTGGCGGCGGGCGGTGCGGGCGATGGAGATCGCGTCGAAGTGCGCGGCCTCGATCACCACGTCGGTGGTGCCGCTCAGCCGCCCGGTCTCCGGGTCGACGACCGGCGCGGCGATCTCGGTGTTGGCGCCGCCCATCACACCGGCCAGGCCGATCGGGCCGCGGTTGTCGGTGATGACCAGGTCCTCGCCGTCCAGCACCCGCTTGGTGCCGTCCAGGGTGACCAGTTCCTCGCCGGGCGTGGCGCGGCGGACGCCGATCGGGCCGTCCACGGTCGAACGGTCGTAGGCGTGCAGCGGCTGGCCCAGCTCCAACATCACGTAGTTGGTGACGTCCACGGCGAGCGAGACCGGCCGCATCCCGGCCTTCTGCAGCCGGCGCTGGAGCCAGAGCGGGCTGCTGGCCTCCGGCTCCAGGCCGGTCACCGTGCGCGCGGTGAAGCGGTCGCAGCCGATCGGGTCGCCGACCTGGACCTGGTAGCCGCCGGCGTTCGGCGGCGGCACGTCCAGCAGCGCCGGGTCGCGCAGCGGCAGCCCGAAGGCGGTGGCCGCCTCACGGGCCACGCCGCGCAGCGACAGGCAGTAGCCGCGGTCCGGGGTGACGGCGATGTCCAGCACCTCGTCGCGGAGCTCCAGCAGCTCGATCGCGTCGGTGCCCACCTCGGTCTCCGGGGGCAGCACGATGATGCCGCCGGACCCGTCGTCGCCCATGCCCAGCTCGTCGCCGGAGCAGATCATGCCGTGCGACTTCTTGCCGTACGTCTTGCGGGCGGCGATCTTGAAGTCGCCGGGCAGCACGGCGCCGGGCAGCACCACGACGACCTTGTCGCCGACCGCGAAGTTGCGCGCACCGCAGACGATCTCCTGCGGCTCACCGGTGCCGTTGGCCTGGCCGACGTCCACCGTGCAGAAGCGGATCGGCTTCTTGAAGCCGTCCAGCTCCTCGATGGTGAGCACCTGGCCGACGACCAGCGGGCCCGTGAGGCCCTCGCCGAGCCGCTCGACGGTCTCGACCTCCAGGCCGACCCCGATCAGCTTCTCCTGCAGGTCGCGGCCGGTCGTCGTCGCCGGCAGGTCGACGTACTCCCGCAGCCAAGAAAGCGGGACCCGCATCAGATCTCCATCCCGAACGGCCGGGTGAACCGGACGTCGCCCTCGAACATGTCGCGCATGTCTTCCACGTTGTGCCGGAACATCAGCATCCGGTCGATTCCGAACCCGAAGGCGAAGCCGCTGTACTTCTCCGGGTCGACGCCGCAGGCGATCAGCACCTTGGGGTTGACCATCCCGCAGCCGCCCAGCTCGATCCAGCCCTCGCTGGAGCAGGTGCGGCAGGGCCGGTCCGGGTCGCCCACGGACGCGCCGCGGCAGACGTAGCAGACCATGTCCATCTCGGCGGACGGCTCGGTGAACGGGAAGTAGTTCGGCCGCAGCCGGGTCTTCATGTCCGGACCGAACAGCGCCTGGACCATGTGGTCCAGGGTGCCCTTGAGGTCCGCCATGGTCAGGCCCTCGTCGACGGCGAGCAGCTCGATCTGGTGGAAGACCGGCGAGTGCGTGGCGTCCAGTTCGTCGGTGCGGTAGACCCGCCCCGGGCAGACGACGTACACCGGCGGCTCGCGGTCGACCAGCGTGCGGGCCTGCACCGGCGAGGTGTGGGTGCGCAGCACCACGCCGGACTCGTCGCCCTCGGTGCCGTTGCCCTGGACGAAGAAGGTGTCCTGCATCTGGCGCGCCGGGTGGTCCGGCACGAAGTTCAGGGCGTCGAAGTTGAACCACTCCGCCTCGACCTCGGGGCCCTCGGCGACCTCGTAGCCCATGGCCACGAAGACGTCGGCGACCCGCTCCATGAAGGTGGTCAGCGGGTGCCGGGCGCCGGCCGGAACCCGGTCGTACGGCAGCGTGACGTCCACCGCCTCCTCGACCAGGACGCGCGCGTCGCGCTCCGCCTCCAGCTCTTCCTGGCGGACCTTGAGCGCCTGGTTGACCCGGCCGCGGGCCTGGCCGACGCGCTTGCCGGCGTCCGCCTTGGCGTGCGGGGGGAGGGCGCCGATCTCACGGTTGGCGAGGGCGAGCGGCGACGTGCCACCGGCGTGCGCGATCTTCGCCTGGGCGAGCGCGTCGAGGTCACCCGCGGCGGCGATGGCGGCCAGCGCCTCATCGACCCGTCGGGCGATCTCTTCCGGTTTCAGGGCTTCGACCTCGACAGGGTCGTACGACTTATTGGGTGCGGACATCTCTTCCCGTGCTTCCGGTGGTGTGGCTTGGCGCGGCTCGCTTCGCCTCGGCTCTGCGCCCGCGTGTCCGCGATGCCTGTGCGCCAAAGGTGCCAAAGGTCAAGTCTAAGGGGCGGGCCCTCCCGGGCCCGCCGTCGGCCCTGTCCGGGCCGTCGCGGGGCGCCCGCCGCGCGCCTCAGGCCAGGAAGGCCGGGGCCGCGACGGGCAGGCTAAATCGGAACTGGGCGCCGCCGGCCGGGGCCCGGCCGACCGTGATCGTGCCGCCGTGGGCCTCGACGATGCCCTTGACGATGTAGAGGCCCAGCCCGGTGCCGCCGCGCTTGCTGCCCCGCCAGAAACGGGTGAACACGCGGCTCATCGACTCCTCGGGGATGCCGGGGCCCTCGTCGCTCACGGTGACGCTCGTCCCCTCTCCACCACTGGTGTCCTTCGCCGGTCCGACCTCGATGGTGACGGTTCCCTCGCCGTGGCGCACCGCGTTTTCCAGGAGGTTGCCCAGCACCTGGTCCACCTTGTCCGGATCCGCCCACAGATCGGGCAGCGGTTCCCGCAACCGGATCAGGAAGCGGTCCGGCAGCTGGCCCGCGGTGGTCTGCGCCTGCACGTGCCGCCGGACCGCGGCGATCATGTCGACCCGTTGGCGGCGGACCTCCAGCCGCCCGGAGTCGATCCGGGAGATGTCCAGCAACTCGGCGATCAACCGGGTGACGCGGTTGGCGTCGGCGTCCACCGTCTCCAGCATCAGCCGCTTCTGGTCGTCGGTGAAGCGTTCCCACTTCTGGAGGAGGGTGGCGGTGAAGCCCTTGACGGAGGTGAGCGGCGACCGCAGCTCGTGGGCGACGGTGGCGATCAGCTCGGCGTGGCTCAGCTCGGTGCGCCGGCGCGCCTCGGTGCCGCGCAGCGCGATCACCAGGCGCCGCACCGGGCCGGTGGGCCGGGTGCGGACGTAGCGGGCGGAGACCAGCACCTCGCGGCCCCCGAGCAGCAGGTTCCGCTCCGGCTGGCCGCGCCGGATCGCAAGCCCCCCGTACGGGTCGGTCAGCTGCCACCAGCGCCGGCCCTCCAGGTCCTGCAACGGCAGCGCGTCCCCGACCGGCCGCCCCAGCGCGGCCGGCGGCTCGATGCCGGTGATCCGGGCGGCGGCGGCGTTGAAGCAGATCACCCGACCGTGCTCGTCGGCGACGACGAGGCCGTCGGGGAGGTCGTCGGGGGTCAGGCCCAGGACCGCGCCGGCCGCCTCGGGCGGGCAGTCGTCAGCGGCGGCAGTGCTGGCCGAAGTCCTCGCCGTCATCGCCGTGTTACCCCCTTCCGGGCCGGAGCTGGCAAGACTACTAGCTCGGCCCGGCCCGACCGGCGGGA
The DNA here is from genome assembly GCA_001418405.1 of Streptomyces diastatochromogenes. Classification (GTDB taxonomy): domain Bacteria; phylum Actinomycetota; class Actinomycetes; order Streptomycetales; family Streptomycetaceae; genus Streptomyces; species Streptomyces albulus_C. The sequence continues at coordinate 5,049 of LIQL01000378.1, forward strand.
TCGCGGCTACGCCCCTCCGGCGGGTGACGTCGCGCGGCAACCTCCGGTGGTGCGCTGGGCGCGCGCGGAGGCGTACAGGCACACCGCGGCGGCGGTCGCCAGGTTGAGGCTCTCGGCCTTCCCGTGGATCGGGACGCGCACGACGGCGTCCGCCAGCGCCCGGGTCTCCTCGGGCAGCCCCCACGCCTCGTTGCCGAACACCCAGGCGGTCGGCCCGCCCATCGCACCGGCGTCCAACTCCGCGTCCAGATCGCGGTCGCCGGCCCCGTCGGCGGCGACGATCCGCACCCCGACGCCCTGCAACCCGGTGACGACCTGCTCGACCGGCACGCCGACCGCGACCGGCAGGTGGAAGAGCGAACCCACCGACGCCCGCACCGACTTGGGGTTGTAGAGGTCCACGGAGGCGTCGGTCAGCACCACCGCGTCGGCGCCCGCGGCGTCCGCGCAGCGCAGCACCGTACCGGCGTTGCCGGGGTCCCGGACGTTGGCCAGCACCGCGACCAGTTGCGGACGCGCGGCGAGGACCTCCTCGAACGGCGAGTCCAGGAAGCGGCAGACGCCCACCAACCCCTGCGGGGTGACGGTCTGCGAGACGTCCGCGACGGTCCTGTCGTCGGCGAAGTGCACCGGCACCCCGGCCGCCCGGGCCGCCTCGACGATCTCGACGTGCCGCTCGGCGGCCTCGACGGTGGCGAACAGCTCGATGAGGGTGGGCGCTCCACCGACCCGGTGCGCGACGGCCTCGCGGACGGCCTGCGGGCCCTCGGCGATGAACCGGCGTTCCTTGCCCCGGAAGTGGCGGCGGGCCAGTCGCCGGGCGGCGGCGACGCGCGGGGAACGCGGGGAGATCAGCTCGGGGGTGCCCATCGGCGGCGGCTCGCTTCTTTCGTTCGGTGCGGGCGCCCGAGACGGGCGCAGGGGGTCTCCCCCGAGGAGGGGCCGGGAGTTCGGGGGAGGGTCCGGAAACGCGGCGGACCCGCAGGCCGGGGCCCGCGGGTCCGCACTCGTGACGTCGTCACGACGTCACCACGCTGTCAGGCTGCGCTTCAGGCGGCGGCCTTCGGAGCGTTCACGTCGCTCGGCAGCGCCTTCTGGGCGGCCTCGACCAGCGCGGCGAACGCGTTGGCGTCGGTCACGGCCAGGTCGGCGAGGATCTTGCGGTCCACCTCGATGTTGGCGGCCTTCAGACCCTGGATGAAGCGGTTGTAGGTCATGCCGTTGGCGCGGGCAGCGGCGTTGATGCGCTGGATCCACAGCTGACGGAAGTCGCCCTTGCGCTTCTTGCGGTCGTTGTAGTTGTAGACGAAGGAGTGGGTCACCTGCTCCTTGGCCTTGCGGTACAGGCGGGAGCGCTGGCCGCGGTAACCGCTGGCCTGCTCCAGGATCGCCCGGCGCTTCTTGTGAGCGTTGACTGCCCGCTTGACGCGTGCCACTTGTTAACTCCTTGTAGCGGGGTCGTGGTGGTTCGTCACACGACCCGATTCGACGTGGGTCCCGGTTCGGTCGGTGCGCCCCGCCCGTGTGGCGGAGCGCCCCGGCTCACTTGCCGAGAAGCTTCTTGATCTTCGCGGCGTCGCCCGGGGCCATCTCGGCGTTGCCGGTGAGGCGACGCGTCACGCGGGACGACTTGTGCTCGAGCAGGTGGCGCTTGCCGGCGCGCTCGCGCAGCACCTTGCCGGAGCCGGTGACCTTGAAGCGCTTGCTGGCACCGCTGTGCGTCTTGTTCTTCGGCATGCGCCGTTCTCTCCTCGTCAGTGGCGCTCCCACCGGCGGGGACCGGCATGCGGGAGCGTCAGATGTGTCGGTTGTTCCGGGGCGGGTGCCCCGGCGTGAATCCGGGGCAACTCACCCAAGAGGTCACGCCTCGGCGGGCTCCTCGGCGGGCGCCTCGGCAGCCTCCGCGGGAGCACCACCCTGGCGCTCTGCCTTGCGGGCGGCCTGCGCCTCGCGGGCCTCGGCCATCGCCTCGGTCTTCTTCTTGTGCGGACCGAGGACCATGATCATGTTCCGGCCGTCCTGCTTCGGGTTCGACTCGATGAAGCCGAGGTCCTGGACGTCCTCCGCGAGCCGCTGGAGCAGTCGGAAGCCCAACTCGGGGCGGGACTGCTCGCGACCACGGAACATGATCGTGATCTTGACCTTGTCACCCTGCTTGAGGAACCGAACGACGTGACCCTTTTTGGTGTCGTAGTCGTGCGGGTCGATCTTCGGCCGGAGCTTCATCTCCTTGATGACCGTGTGCGCCTGGTTCTTGCGCGCCTCACGGGCCTTCATAGCCGACTCGTACTTGAACTTTCCGTAGTCCATGAGCTTGCAGACCGGCGGACGGGCGTTCGCCGCCACCTCGACCAGGTCGAGGTCGTACTCCTGCGCAAGCTCCAGGGCCTTGGCAAGCGGCACAATGCCGACCTGCTCGCCACTGGGACCGACGAGTCGCACCTCGGGGACGCGAATCCGGTCGTTGATGCGGGGCTCGGCGCTGATGGATCCTCCTCGGTAGCACCACGCGACGGCCTGGCGGACTGCCGCGTAACGTCTGTTTCGGTGTGACCAACCGCGCCGGTACATGAAAAATGCCCCGACGGGACACAGGCGGGGCTCCACGTGGATCAGGAGCACCGCCGCGAAACATCCGCGGGGCGCAGCCGGACCGTTGACCCGCCAACCTGAGATCGGTCGGGTGGGAGATCGGAGCCTCCACTTGTGGGCCGGTCACCTATGTGTCCGGCCGGTCGCAGCAACCAGAATACACGAGTCAAGAGGGGAGCCGCACTCTCGTGCGGACGGGTGACGCTCGCCGGACGAGAGGACACCTGCCGTCCCGGGGGACGACGGCTCCCGGGCGCGGGACCGCCGGACGAGGGCCATAGGCTGGGGGCGACCCCTCCAGCAGGAAGTGAAGCCCCAGCCCATGAGCGAGCAGACCCCCCAGCAGCCGGCCGCCCCGGAGACCGCCGGCGCGGCGCGGCCCGACTTCGAGACCATGACCCGGGACATCTCGGAGGTCCCGGCCGTCGAGGTCATCACCACGGTCGCGGTGCACCTGATGAGCTCGGCGGCGGTCAACCTCGGGCTCGCCGAGGGCGGCGAGGACCACAAGGACCTCGACGAGGCCCGCAAGCTCATCCACGCACTGGCCGGGCTGGTCACCGCCAGCGCCACCGAGATCGGCTCGTACCACGCGGCACCGCTGCGGGACGGCCTGAAGTCGCTCCAGCTCGCCTTCCGCGAGGCGTCCGTGGTGCCGGACGAGCCGGGCCAGGGCCCCGGTGAGAAGTTCACCGGGCCGGTCTACGGCTGACCCCGGCGGGCGGACCCGCACGCGACGACGAGCCCCGGCCGGATCGGCCGGGGCTCGTCGTCGTCGCAGGCCACTGCGGGCGCCTCAGACGCGACCGCCGGGAGCCGGTTCGTCCGGCTTGCTCGGCTCGCCGCGGGCGGCCCGGTCGGCGACCACGACCGGCTCCTGCGGCGGGTGGGTGATCTGGTGCACCACCGCCGCCAGTGCCCCGCCGATCAGGGGCGCGACGATGAAGAGCCACACCTGGGTGATGGCCGCACCGCCCGCGAAGATCGCCGGGCCGAGGCTCCGCGCCGGGTTCACCGAGGTGCCGTCCAGCGGGATGCCGATGAGGTGGACGGTGCCCAGGGCCAGACCGATCGCCAGGCCGCCGAAGCCCAGCACCGCCACCTTGTGCGTGACGCCGAGCACCACGAAGACGAACAGGAACGTCATCACGATCTCGGCGACGAACGCGCCACCGAGGTTGATGTGCACCGCCGAGCGGTCGCCCCAGCCGTTCGTGCCGAACGCGGCGTGGGTCTGGAGCCCCGGCACCTGCTTGGCGACCAGGAAGAGCAGGGCCGCACCGACGATGCCGCCGAGGATCTGCGCGATCCAGTACTCGACGGCCGTACGGACCGTGATGCGCCGGGCCAGCAGCATGCCGAGCGTCACCGCGGGGTTGATGTGGCAGCCCGAGATCGGGCCGAGGGCGTAGGCAAGCGCGAGCATGACGAATCCGAAGGCCAGGGCGATGCCGAAGGTGCCGATGTATTCGCCGGCCAGCACTGCCGCGCCGACGGCGAAGAACACCAGGAGCAGCGTGCCGAGGAATTCGGATACGACCGTGCGGGTCTCCGTGGTCTCCATGGGCTCTCCTCGCGTGGATCTTGAGCTCTCCTCGCATTGTGCGGCCCGGAGGACGAAGCCGCCCGTTGGGCGCGGGCGGCGCACGAGCGTAATCCGGCGGATCAGCGCTGGTAGAGGGGCTCCCCGGAGGCTTCGGCGCCCGGCGGGAGGAGGGCCAGGTCCAGGCCGCGGACCAGTCGGCCGCGGAGGGTCTCGTCCGTGGACAGCGCCTGCGCCAGCCGCTGGGCCGCCTCGGCCGGGGCCGCACCCGGGGCGAGGCCCAGGGCGAGGGTGCCGTCGGTCTCGGCGGACGGCGTCAGGTGCGCCAGGACGACCGCGGGCTCGGCGGCGAGGACGGCCCGCAGCGCCTCGGTCACGGCCGGGTCGGCGAGCGGATCGGCGGTGGTCCGGCCCTCGGCGAGGGCCCGCAGGGCGGCGCCGGTCAGCTGGTAGGTGGCGGGCCCTGCCAGGTCGATGACGACCGTGTCGGCCTGCTCGTGCGCGGCGGCCAACAGGGCCTGCCGCAGCGGCACGGCGACCGGGCGGGCGTCCGGGCGCCAACGCTGGAGCGTCTCCATGGAGGTGAAGGCCGGCAGGGCGCGACGCCCGTCGGGGGCGGTCAGCGTGGGCACCGCCATGTCGCTGGTCTTCTCCCGGCGCAGCCCGTCGGGGCCGGTCTCGACCTCGCCGAGGACCGCCACGACGGGGACCAGGAGGCGGGCGTCGGCCAGGGCCGTCAGGAGGGCGGGTTCGGTGCCGGGGTCCGCCGCGTACGCCGCGAGCGCCGCGGCGAGCGCGGGGTCCGCGGAGCCGTCGTCGTCGGCGAAACCGGGGTTGGGGATGTTCTTCTGCACCCCGCGAGACTATCCACGCCCGGTGCCCCGAACCACGCCCGCCCCCATGC